>DASTVQ010000046.1:0-27987 GCA_035759015.1 Kribbella sp. | reverse complement strand
TTCAGCGTGTCGTCACCTGCTGACCCGGGGATCTGTTCGTCGCCTGGCGCCGGCGCGACGGCCGCCGCCGGCTCCTTGGCGGCGACGGCGGCCTCACGGTCACGACGCGCCCGCTCGCTGCGCCACTCGTCGACCAGCCGCCGGCTCGCAACCGTCAGCAACCAGGCCCGCGGGTTGTCGGGAACACCTTGCTCGGGCCATTGCACGGCGGCGGCCAGCAGCGCTTCCTGTACCGCGTCCTCGCAGGCGTCGAACTGGCCGTGCCGCCGCACGAGAGTCCCGAGAACCTGCGGCGCCAGCGCGCGCAGCAGGTCAGGATCGGACGACGGCAGTGCCGTCATACCTCGGTCTCGGAGTCATCCATCATCGGCCGCACCTCCAGAGCGCCGCCGAGCCGCACGTCCGGCCAGCTCGCGGCGATCTCCGTGGCCCGCTCGATGCTCTCGCAGTCGACCGTGAGGTAGCCGCCGAACTGCTCCTTGCTCTCCAGGAAGGGCCCGTCGGTGACCGCGGGCTGTCCACCGCGCTGCCGGACGGTCCGCGTGGTGGAAGGGTCGGCCAGTGCTCCACCGCCGACCAGCTCGCCCGAGTCGGTGAGCTCCTTCATGATCGCGTCGACCTCGCCGAACAGCTCGGTCCGCTCCTGCTCCGACAGTTCCTCCACCAGGCCCGGGCGGGTGTAGATCAGCAGCATGTACTTCATGGGTTCGATCCTCGCAGATTGTCGTGCCCCCGGCGGGCGCACCTCGAAGGAGGGTCGGAGCCGAGGCCCCGTCCTCTACATCGCCCCGAGCCGGGCCGGAAACCCACGGATGCGACACGACGACCTAGGGATGCGGCAGGAGAGCCAGAAATCTGCTCGACCAGGTAGAGATGGCCCCGACGGCTACGACTCCCGAGTGACCGATCAGCTCACAGACGATTCCCACGGAGGACACGGGCGATGGAACCCAAGACGAGCCACCTGACGGTGCCCGGCGCGAGCCTGTACTACGAGGTTCGCGGCGCCGGGCCGGTCCTGCTGCTGATCTGCGGTGGGATCTATGACGCGATCGGCTACGCGCCCCTTGCCGACGCGCTCGCCGACCGGTACACGGTGGTGACGTACGACCGGCGCGGCAACTCGCGCAGCACTCTGGAGGGCCCGCGCGAGTACCAGAGCATCGCGGTCCACGCCGATGACGCACACCGCGTCCTGGCGGCGGTCGGCGTCTCGGGCGACGAGCGAGCGTACGTCTTCGGCAACAGTTCCGGGGCGATCATCGGCCTGGAGCTGGCCGCCCGCCATCGAGAGCAGGTGCACACCCTGGTCGCTCACGAGCCGCCGATCTTCGACCTGCTGCCCAACCGGGACTACTGGCGGACCGTGATCCAGGACGTTGTCGAGAAGTTCGCAACGGCGGGAGCCGGTCCCGCGATCGAGGCGCTGAACGCCGGCTTCGGCGCCGAGCCGGTGGAGGACGGCGCGCCCCGCCCGGAACCACAATCGCTTGATCCCGAACTGGCGGCCCGCGTCGACGCGCACCTCGCGCAGATGGAGCAGGCGATCCAGCAGAACCTGGAGTTCTTCATCGGCTACGAGGTGCCACCCTTCGCCGAGTTCGTCCCCGACCTCGAGTCGCTGCGGAGCTCAGCGGCGCGCGTCCTGGCCGGGGTCGGCGAAGCGTCGGTCGGCGAGCCTCCCTACCGGGCCGCGGTCGCGCTGGCGGAGAAGCTGGGATCGCAGCCAGTGGTGTTCCCCGGCGACCACGGCGGCTTCGCAGTGCAGTACGACACCTTCGCCGCGGTGCTCCACCAGGTGTTGTCGAGCACCTGAGCCATAGTCGTTCGGGGCGGCTGGCACGATGGCCGCAGGGAACGGAGGCCAAGCCGGATGTCATCGCGGAATCGCTTCGCGGCGGCGGTGCGGCGGTCGGGCGTGCGTGGGCGTTCCACCGCTGCAGCAGTCGTCGTGGTCGCTGCCGCCCTGGCAGTGGGGGCCACTGTCCTTGTCCTGTTGCTGCAGCGCGCCTTGGTCAACAGCGTGGCGGACGCGGCGGGCGGCAGGTCATTCGAGGTCGCGAGTCAGATCGCAGAGAGCGGCGGCGGTGGCTTGGCCCGGGATCTGCTGGAGAACACCCAGCCCAGCCAGCTCATCCAGGTGGTGGACCAGCGCGGTCAGGTGATCGCCCAGTCGTCGCCGACGGCAGGCACGACACCGCTGTCGTCGTTGCGCCCACCGGCGGGCCAGGAGATCCGCAGCAAGGTCGGCGAGATGCCGCTGCTCGACGACGACAACCCCTACCTGATCGTCGCTCGCGGCAGCCAGTACGACGGTCAGCGGTACACGGTGATCGTGGCGTCGTCGCTCGAGACTCAGCGAGAGTCGGTCCGCAAGGTGGCTCAGTATCTGCTTGCCGGCTATCCGCTGCTCCTGGCGCTGGTCGGTGCCGCCACCTGGGTGCTGGTCGGTCGATCGCTGCGGCCGGTGGAAGAGATCCGCTCCAGAGTGCACGGCATCGGCGTCCGGCAGCTGAACGAACGGGTCCCGGTACCTGCGACCGGGGACGAGATCGCCCGGCTGGCGGTGACCATGAACGAGATGCTCGACCGCCTGCAGGCCGGCCAGGACGCGCAGCGGCGGTTCGTCGCCGACGCCAGCCACGAGCTGTGGTCCCCGATCACCACCTTGACGGCCGCTCTGGAAGTGGTCGCCGCCGATGAGACGGGCCAGGCCTGGGCCGAGCTGCGGACCGTGATGGCGGCGGAGACCGAGCGGATGCGCCGGTTGGTCGAGGACCTGCTCCTGCTGGCCAAGGCCGATGACAAGGGCCTGCGGATGACCTTCGCCGATGTGGACCTGGACGACCTGGTGGACGCCGAGATCCGCAGGCTGCGCGCTGCCGGCGGCCCGGTGGTGGAGGCCGACGTACACCCGGCCAGGGTCTGCGGCGACGCGGCCAAGCTGAGCCAGGCGATCCGGAACCTCTCCGACAACGCGGTGCGAGCAGCGCACGGCAGGGTCCGCCTCAGCCTCGCCACGACGAACGGTACGGCGGCCGTCGTGGTGGAAGACGACGGCGACGGGATACCGGACGCCGATCGGCAGCGGGTGTTCGATCGCTTCGTCCGGCTCGACGCCAGCCGGGACCGCGGCAGCGGCGGGTCCGGCCTGGGCCTGTCGATCGTGCGGGAGATCGTCCGCGGTCACGCCGGCACGATCGAGATCACGGACTCACCGCTCGGTGGCGCGCGCATCGTGGTCAGGCTGCCGGTGACCCGTCCGGCCGTGACCGCGACCGAGTGACGTAGGCGACCGTGCCGACGATCGCGAGCCAGGTGAGCGCGGCCAGCCACCCCGCCAGTACGTCGGTCGCCCAGTGATAGCCGAGGTAGATCCGGCTCAGTCCGATGCCGGCACTGATCACCACGGCGCCGGTCAGCACTGCCAGCCTTGCCAACGTGGACCGCGTCCCCACCCACATCAGTCCGGCAAGCATGCCGAAGAAGACGGCGGAGTTGAGGGCGTGGCCGGACGGGAACGCGGAGTTGGCGTCCGGTGGACCCAGGACGAGGTCGGCGCCGGGCCGCTGGCGTCCGACCGCCAGCTTGAGGGCGTAGGTGGTGATCGCCGATCCCACCATCGCGCCCACCAGCAGGCCCGGCGCGCGCCACGAAGCAGTAAGCAGACGTAACACGATCGCGCCCACCACGGTCAGCAGCACCAGCACCGGCATGCTGCCGATGAAGGTCAGCACCTGGGCCACCTCGGTGAGGCCGGCCCGTCTGACGCTGACCACATCCGCCGTCAGCTCGGGATCGAAGGCCGCCAGCCCGTCGGACTCCGTGGCGCTGTCCGCCAGCCCGGCCGTGCCGATCGTGCCGAGCAGGACCAGCCCCAGCCCGGCCGCGGGAACCGCGTACAGCCGCCCCTGGCGCCGGTTCCCTCGGTCGGTCATGCTCATCTCAGCCACCGTCACTCGCGAGCCGGTACCCCATCCCGCGCACCGTCTCGATCGCGTGACGGTCGAACGGTGCGTCCAGCTTGAGGCGGAGGTAGCGGACATAGACCTCGACCACGTTCGGATCGCCGTCGAACGCCGGGTCCCAGACACTCTCCAGGATCTCCATCTTGGAGACCGTGTCGCCGCGATGCTGCATCAGGAACTCCAGCAGGCCGTACTCGCGCGGCGTCAGCGTGATCTCCTGACCGGCCCGCTCGACGCGTCGCCGGGCCGGATCCAGGGTCAGGTCGCCCGCCACCAGCACGACCGGACGTTCGGGTCCGCCGCGCCGGATCAGCGCGCGCAGCCGGGCGACCAGCACGATGAAGCTGAAGGGCTTGGTCAGGTAGTCGTCCGCGCCCAGGTCGAACGCGTCGGTCTGGTCATACTCCCCGTCCTTGGCTGTCAGCATCAGCACCGGCGTCCAGACTCCGCGCCGCCGTAGCTCCGCCAGCGCCCGGTAGCCGTTCAGCCGGGGCAGCATGATGTCCAGCACGATGACGTCGAACGCGCTCTCGCTTGCCGCCCAGACGGCGTCCTCGCCGTTGTGCACCACCTCGACCGCGAATCCGGCATCGGTCAGTCCTCGGCGGACCGTGTCGGCCAGCCGGACCTCGTCATCCACCATCAGCACCCGCATGGACCCAGTGTGGGCACGGCTGCCTTAGAGTCCGCTGAGAAAGCAGAGTCACGGGGTCGCTCGGAGGCTGGCGAACAGGTCGTCGCTCGGTTCGGACGCCGGCCGGCCATGCTCCACGAACCACTCGCGGCCGAGCATCCGACGAAACAGCCACTGCGGTAGGCCGAGCAGCAGCGAGAGGGTTCGCGCGCCCTCGTCCGAGCTGGCCTGGCTTGCGTGAGCCCGCATGGCCCGGCGCTTGGCGTCGGCGTACTGCCGGACGTCGATCCGGTGAGTGATCGCCGCTGACGCGGTGTAGGCAGCGTCGTAGTCCGCGGCCCGCAGGTCGGGCAGCACTCCGGGCAGGGCCTCGACGATCCTGACCAGCCGGCGGATCCTGGCACGGTCGATCGTGGCCTCCAGCACCAAAGGCGTCGCTGCCTGCGACGCGGCGTGCAGCCCGGCCTTGTAGACCTGGCGATGGTCGGGGTGCCCGTAGCCACCGGCCGGGTCGTAGACAGTCAGTGCATCGGCACGTTCCTCCCGCAGGAGCGCGGCCAGTGGCGCGGCTGCCTGCTCGACAGGCAACCGGCTGAAGGCATCGGCCACTGGTTGCCTGGAACCGTCTGATCCCGAGTCGGGGAAGCCGAACCGGACGACCCGGGCGCAGCCCAGCGCGGCGGCTGACCGTTCCAGCTCGATCCGGCGTCGCTCGGCGAGCCGTCCGTCCACCCGGTACGACCCGGCCGCGGCGCCGGCCTCGCCGTCGGTGGCGACTGCCAGTACAACCCGGTGGCCCTCGGCCGCGGCACGGGCCAGGGTGCCGCCGGTGAGCAGCACCTCGTCGTCGGGGTGCGCATGGAAAGACACCAGTGTGAACGCCACCCGTCGAGGGTCGCACGGCCTGTTCCTTTGTCTCCAACGGCTCTCAGCGACCTCTCAGCGACTTCCGTCCACGATGGGGCGGAAAGACGCCGACTCCGAACAGGATCCGGAATGCGAAACGCACGTAATGCCCGGCGAGCGATCGTCTCCGTGCTGGTCGGGGTAGCGACAGTGGCGCTGGTCTTGCTCATGCCCGGCCTGATCGGCACCAGTTGGCTGTCCGTGAGCGGCCTGCTGGCCCGGCTCTCCATCCCGGTGATGGCCGGTCTCGCGCTGGTGTGGATCTCCGGCCTCTGGTCACACTCCATCGTGCTGGCCGCCTCGTTGCCGGGGCTCACGAGGCGCCGCGGGCTGATGCTCAACCTCACCGGGAGCGCGGTGTCGAACGTGCTTCCACTGGGCGGGGCGGCAGGCACCGGCCTGAACTTCGCCATGACCCGCCGCTGGGGATTCACCTCCTCGGCATTCGCCGGCTTCATCTCGGTGAGCACGCTGGTGAACGTGGTGGCCAAGCTCATGGTGGTGGCCGTGGCACTGGCGCTCGCGCCGGTCCTCCACACCGCTGCGGCCCTGCCTGCCGCCCGGACGGGCCTGCTGTTGATACCGCTGTTGGGCGCGTTGGCCGCGGTGGCCTGGCTCTTGGCCAGCGATTCGGCGTCTGCGCGCTTCGGGCACTGGATCGACCGGCTGTTCGGCTTGTTCCGAACGAAGCGGCAGTCGAACCTGGCCGCGGCGCTGCCGGAGCTGAGACGTTCGATTCTGCGGGTCCTTCGCAACGGCTGGCGGCCGCTGGGCGGCGGTGCTGTCGGGTACCTGGTGCTCCAGGGCGTGCTGCTGTGGTGCTGCTTCCTAGCGCTGGGCGCACCGCTGGCGCTGCCCGTACTGCTGACCGCACTGGCTGTCGAGCGGCTTCTCACGCTGGTGCCGATCACACCTGGCGGCGCCGGGGTGATCGAGGTGGGTACGACGGCGACGCTTGTCGCACTCGGTGGTGACCCCGCCTCGGTCGCGGCCGGCATGCTGCTGTACCGCGGATTCACCTACCTGCTGGAGATCCCTGTCGGCGGAACGACTCTCGCCATCTGGCTCCTGCGCAACCGCCGACGGGGCGGTGTCGCTCCGGCGGAGGCCGCAGCGGAGCCGGCGGTATGAGGATCGCGCTCGTCTGTGACTCCTACCTGCCGCGGTTGGGCGGGATCGAGCTACACGTCCACGATCTTGCGGTTCAGCTCAGCCGTGCCGCTCATTCCGTCGTGGTGATCACCGCCACCGGTTCGCCGGAGCAGCTGGACGATGTCGCGGTGATCCGGCTTCCGGCTGTGCGCACCCTACCGACACCCGGTGCTCTCGCGGACCTGCGTCAGATCGTTGCCGCCGGCCCGTATGACGTCGTCCACGTGCACATGTCGCTGTTCTCGCCTCTGGCCTGGAGTGCTGCCCGAGCCGCGTCGGCCGCCGGCGTACCGACCGTGGTCACGATGCACTCGCTCCCCGCGGCAGGGGGAGTGGTCGTACCGCGCATGCTGGCCTGGCTGGACGATGCCCTGGGCGCGCAGGTCGAGTGGACCGCGGTGAGCGAGGTGGTTGCCGAGTCCCTCCAGCCCTCCCTCCCTGCTCGGACTGTCCGGGTGCTGCACAACGGGATCGACCCACTGCTGTGGCGTCCCGGCGAGGCGCGGCGCGACCGCCCGTTGACGATCGTCAGCACCATGCGGCTGACCCGGCGCAAGCGGCCCGCTGCATTGCTTCGCACCTTGGCGGCCATCAGGCGGCTGGTGCCGGCCGAGGTGCCGCTGCGGGCGGTCATCGTGGGCGCCGGCCCACGTGCTGCGGGCTTGGCCAGGACCGTTGAGCAGCGACGCCTGGCCGACTGGGTCGAGCTGCCCGGTCGCCTGACCCGGGCCGAGATCCGGTGCCTGTACACGGATGCGGATGTCTATCTGGCCCCCGCCGAGCTGGAATCCTTCGGCGTCGCCGCCCTCGAGGCACGGTGCGCTGGGCTGGCCGTGGTAGCGATGGCGTCCGGCGGTGTGGGTGAGTTCGTCCGGCACGGGGTCGAGGGATTCCTCGTGGACGGCGATGAGGCGATGGCTCGGGCCACGGCCGACCTGCTGACCACGCCCGAGGTGATGCGACGGATCCAGGAGCACAATCGCACGACCGAACCCGTGATGACGTGGGTCGCGGTGACCGACCGGCACCTGCGGCTCTACCGGCTCGCCGCGCTGCGGCCGGGCAGCAGGGCGCTTGGTTCTGAACCCGGGCTCAGCTCGGCCATCTCATGAGCGACCGGCATGACCGGTGAGATTGCCGGCTGGTGCCAGACTGCGAGCATGGGCACGATCCTGGACACACTCGTGGGGCTTCCGCCGTGGTTGATCCTCGCACTGGTGTTCCTGCTCCCCGCCCTGGAGGCCTCGATCCTGATCGGTGTGGTGGTCCCCGGCGAGGTCGCGGTCCTCATCGGGGGTGTGGTCGCCCATGCCGGCAGGCTTCCGCTCTGGCTCGTGATCGTGGCGGCGATCCTCGGTGCCGTCCTGGGCGACAGTGCGGGCTACGAGCTCGGGCGCAGGTTCGGGCCTCCGCTGCTGCAGCGGCTGCCGGGGCGGTTCCAGCGGAGCGGACAGGTGGACCGGGCGCTCGACCTGGTCCGGCGGCGAGGTTCGACCGCCGTGCTGCTGGGGCGTTGGACCGCTGCCCTCCGGGCGCTGGTGCCCGGGATCGCGGGCATCAGCAGGCTCCCGTTCTGGAAGTTCCTGGCCGCCAACATCGTGGGTGGCGCCACGTGGGCGACTGCGGTCGTACTCCTCGGCTACTTCGCGGGAGCCGGCTACCGCAGGGTCGAGCAGCAGCTCGGGCTCGGCAGCGAGCTCCTTCTGGCCGTGGTCGTCGTCATCGCGGTGGTCTGGATCGTCGTCGCGCGCCGACGCGCCCGCGTCCCGCGCTGAGGACCCTCACACGGCATCGATCGCCGCCAGAACACGACCGTAACCGCCGGTAATATTCCGCGCGACGAGAGCAGGTACCGTCGGTCGTGTGACAACGATGGTCATAGCGCGACGGAGGATCCGATGAGCGAGTCGGCGGGGTATGGCCCGCCTCGTCGACGGGTGCGCGTGTGGTTCGGTCAGTACCAGATCGCCGACTACATCGGCGAGTCGCCGTTCGCCGCCCGGTACGAGGCCGCCATGCGGCGCCGCTTCCCAGGACTGAAGGTGACCAACGAGGAGCTGTCGCGACCGGCTGATCGTCGGTGACGGTCAGCCCGCCTGGTCCGCCGGGTGACCTGCAGCCGTTTCCGGGGAGCGGTCGACAGCCGGTTTGTCGGCGTACGCCTCGTGGCCGAGGGCGGCGAGCC
The DNA here is from genome assembly GCA_035759015.1 of Kribbella sp. Classification (GTDB taxonomy): domain Bacteria; phylum Actinomycetota; class Actinomycetes; order Propionibacteriales; family Kribbellaceae; genus Kribbella. The sequence continues at coordinate 19,142 of DASTVQ010000046.1, read as the reverse complement.
AGCCGCGGAAGACTTGGTGCAGCGCGCCCGCTCCCAGCACCTGCTCGGCCGGCATCGGCAGGTCGGTCGGGTGCAGTACGAACGGGTGGCTCTGCTCGCCACCGAGACCACCGTGCGAGCCGACGAGTTCCTCGAAGGCGGCGACTTCATCCGTCTGCGGGTCCCAGATCGAGTTGACCATGATGTCGGCACAATTCGCGAACCCGTGCGTGCGCATCACCTGGGTTGGCGCATCGGCGCCGAACGGCGCGAGCGGATCATCTCCGTCGATCTCGCCCGTGCGCAGCACCTGCCTGCCGTGCGGACCCAGCACGACCGGGCCCTCGGCCTCGGTGTCGACCAGCACGAAGCCGATTCCGGGGTGTGCGACCAGGGACGGCAGGAGAGTCGGGTACAGCGAGTCGATCCGCTCCTTGCTGACGCGGCCCGGCTCGTGGCGGAAGAACACGAGCCCGAGGTTGCCTGATGCCAGCACGGTCACCGGGTCGTCCGTACGGCGAGCTGCGGCGTGCTCCGGGCCGAGCAGCACGTCGTCCCCGACGGTCCTGTGGCGAGTCAGCCGGTGGACTGCGCGCCCGAGCGGCCCCCGGCCGGCACCGACATCCTCCACCGCAGCACCCGCGTAACCCCACGACTCGTCCGCCGTACCTGTCGGCTGGGGTTGGTCGACGCTGCCGACAGACCGGCTGATCACCTCGGCCAGGCTCTCGCCGTACCGCTGCCGGAAGGTCGCGCCCTGGCTCTGGCCGTGGTCCGACAGCACGACGATCCGGTACGGCCGGCGAGTGTCGGCCGCCGCGAGGGCCAGCCGGGCGAGCTCGCGGTCAAGGCGGCGCAGGGCCTCGAGGGACTCGCGCCGTTCCACGCCCGAGTGATGGGCAACCTCGTCGTACCCGACGTAGTCGGCGTACACGACCGAGCGCCCGTCGTACATGTCGCCGATGACGGTCGCGGTGAGAACGTCGCGGCTGACGACGGTGGTGAACGTGCGCAGCAGTGGGTACACGCCACCCCGGTGGACCCGCGGCAGTACCCCGAGCCGCCGTTGTGTCGTGGCCTGGACGACCTCGCGCGCGATCTCCGCGAGCGAGGCCACCAGCGTGCGCGTCGTGTTGTAGGGGCGGGAGAAGTAGGCGTAGTAGCCCGAGCCGATCCGGCCATGTCGCTTCCCCGCGACACTCATCGTGAAGACCGACTGCACCGCGTCGCCCGTGAAGATGTTTCCCCGGCTCACCCCGTCGGCGTGCAGCAGCCCGCGACCGGTCGAGAGCCTCCGCTCGATCTCGGCGGCGCACGCCGGGCGGTTCGACACCATCACCTGTCCCGTGTTCTTCTCCAGCCACCGGAACGCGGGCATGTCGTCGTTGAGGCCGAGCAGGAGCCCGGCCTGGCTGGCTCCGGTCTGCGACGACCAATCGGTCTGCCACCGCGACAGCCGGTGGGTGCCGTCTCGCAGCCACGCGGCCAGCGTGGGCGCGTTGCCGTCGCGGATCGCGCGCCGCAGGACGTCGTGACCGAGTCCGTCGATCTGGATGAAGACCACACCGGGTGCGTCGGTAGTGATCTGCGCGGCGCTCCGTCGGCCAGCCCGGCGCAGTACCACTCGCCTCCAGACGTCGTCGTCGTCCAGTGACAGCAGTCCCATCACGGCAGTCGAGACGGCGCTCACCACAATGGTCGTGACCAGCCCGGTCCACAGGTTCGTCACCTCGAGGCCGGGCAGCAAGGCAGCGGCGACGCCGATCATCGCCCCGTTCAGGAGCAGCGGGAAGACCCCCAGCGTGATCACCGTGAGTGGCAGCGTGACCCGCACGAGCAGCGGCCAGAGCAGTGCGTTGAGCAGCCCGAGCACCACGGCGGCGGCGAGCGCGGGCCTCCAACCGTCGATCCGCAACCCCCCAAGGATGGCGTCGGCCAGCAGCAGGGCTGCCGCCGTGGTCAGCAGGACGGTCAGGCCGCGAATGATCCAGCGAGGGCGCACGATCCGAATTCTCCTGATCCGCCGCCGGTCCCACCTCACTCACCGCGGGGCATTTTCGCCCGGTCCGCTGCCCGTTGACCGGTCCGGATTCTGGCTGTGCCCGGCCCACGGGGTTTAGGATGTTGATCACGGAGTGTGAGCAAGGGGGGCGGTGAGTGAGACCGCCGCGGCGGTCGTTACCACGGGCATGACCAGTCACGTCGAGGTGCCATGCGATGAGCAGGCGGTTGCGCCATGACGGCGCGGAGTGCGAGGCCCGACGATTCCGCCCGCAGTGCGCTGCTTCGCGCCCGTACGACGGTGCCGAGGCCGTCGCCGCGCACGTTCGCCCGGCCGCGCCTGCTCCGACAGCTCGACCTGGGCACGGCGGGACCGGTCACGCTGGTCAGTGGCGGGCCCGGGTGCGGCAAGACGCAGTTGGTGAGCCAGTGGGCCCAGTTGCGCGACGGGCCAGGCACCACTGTCGGCTGGTTGGCGTTGGGCGCCGACGGCAACGACCCGCAGCGGCTGTGGTCGTTGCTCCTCAGCGCGTTGCTACGCGGTGTCCCGGCGTCCGATCCGCTGCGGTCGCTCAGGGCGCCGGCCGATATCGACCAGTCCTTCCTCACCCAGGTGACGATCGGACTGAACGCCCTGCCCCGACCGTTCGTGCTGGTCCTCGAAGACGTCCATGAGGTGCGGTCGCGGGCCGCACTGGCCAGTCTCGATCAGCTCATCGCGACGATGCCGGCCCAGCTCCGGCTCGTCATCGTGACGCGGGCCGATCCGGCGCTGGCGCTGCACCGGCTGCGGGTCGCGGGGGAGTTGACGGAGATCCGTCAGGCGGCGCTGGCCTTCACCAATGCGGAGGCAGTCGAGCTGTTCGCCCAGCATCGGCTCGACCTGACCGAGGCCGAGGTGGAACAGCTGCTCGCCAGGACCGAGGGCTGGGCGGCCGGGTTGCGGCTCGCTGCGCTGTCGCTGCAGGGGCGAGCCGACCCCCTCGACCGGACCGCCGCGATCGCGCACTTCGCCGGTGACAACCGCGCCGTGGTCGACTACCTGATGGCGGAGGTGCTCGCCCGGCAGCCGGCACCGCTGCGCCGCTTCCTGCTCCTTACCAGCGTGGTCGAGCGGATCGACGCCGGCCTCGCCGACGCGCTGACCGGTGGGAGGGACGGAGCCCGGTCACTGGATGCGCTGGAACGAGCCGGGGCCCTGGTCGTCGCTCTGGACGGTGCGCGCGACTGGTACCGGTACCACAGGCTGCTGATCGAGATGTGCCGGCATCGCCTCGCGGTCGAGACGCCTGAGCAGGTGGCCGTCCTGCATTCGCGAGCCGCTCGCTGGTTCGCGAGCCACCACGAACCGGTCGAGGCCGTCCGGCATGCGATGGAGGCACGGGACTGGCCGTTCCTGGGCCAGACCGTGGTCCGCCAGGCAGGCGCTTTGGTCTTCGGTCACCAGGGCCGGGCGATGCGCGACCTGCTGCGGGACTTGCCGGAGGAGGCGGTGGCCGGTGACGCCTGGCTGGCCTGTGCCGGCGCGCTGGCCTGGCACGACGAGGCCGACCGACCCGAGCTGGAACGGCAGCTCGCCCGCGTCGAGCTGTTGCTGTCAGGCACCGACGCGCACGAAAGCCGACCGGTCGGCATGGTGCTGGCGCTGCTGCGCTCTGCCGCGGCGCGGGAGCAGTACGACCTGGTCGCAGCCACGGCGCACAGTGCCCGTGCGCTCGAGCTGGCAGCCGGCATCTCCTCGATGGAGGTGCCGGCACTGCCGCAGTATGTCGCCTTCGCGCACGTGCTGCGCGGGGCGAGCCTGACCTGGCAGGGGAAGCTCATCGCGGCCGAGTCCCATCTGCGGCAGGCAACCATCCCCCGGCCGGTGCCGGGTGTGCCCGATTGGGAGGATGCCGTTGTCCTGGCCAGGGCGTACCTGTCGCTGGTGCTGGCGATGCAGGGATCATCGCTCGAGGCGCACGTGCAGGCCGAGGCTGCGCTGGACATCGCCGATCGAGCCGGCTGGACCGACGACGTGCAGTCGGCCGCGGCCCACCTGGCCCTCGTACTCGTGCACTGGCAGCAGGCCGACCGGCTCGGCTGCGAGGTGGCACTGCGCCAGGCCTCGAGGTTGCTCGAGCGCAAGCCCGACCGGCTCCTAGACGTATCCCGCCGGCTGGCGGAAGTGCGCCTGCTGATCGACGACGCGGCACTCGGCCCGGCGGGCACCGCGATCTCCGAGGTACGCCGGCTGGTGGCGAAGCTGCCGCAGATCGACTTTCTCACGCGCTGGCTCAGCCTGGTGCAGGCCGAGGCAGATCTCGCGGCCGGCCACCACGAGCAGGTGCTCCTGGCCCTGCGGGACTCGGCCGGCGGAGGTGACGGGCAATCGACGTACGCGGGCATTCTGTGTGGTCGTGCCCTGCTGGGCCTCGGTCGTCCGCAAGGGGCGCTCGACGCCGTGGCTCCGGTCATCGCCGGTCCGACGACGGGTATCCGGGCCGTCGAGGCGTGGTTGGTCACAGCAGAGGCGCAGGACGGGCTCCGCCGCGACGGCGCCGCTTTGTCCGCGTTGGATCGTGCCCTCGAATGTGCCGCGCCGGAGCAGATCCTGAGACCGTTCAGCTCGGCGGTGCCGCGCCTCGGTCCGTTGCTGCAGCGTTATCGCACGGTCGCCGGCAGGTACGCGGCAACTGTGGACAGGATCCTCGCGGTCGAGCCGGCACTTCCGGTCACCTTGCCGGACCCGTTGACCGACCGCGAGCTGTCGGTGCTCCAGTTGCTCCCGACCATGATGAGCAACTCGGAGATCGCCAGTGAGCTGTTCGTCTCGGTGAACACCGTGAAGGCGCACCTCAAGTCCCTGTACCGCAAGCTCGGCGCCACGACCCGCCGTGAAGCCGTCCTGCGTGGAGCGCACCTCGTCCCCACGGGACTCGAGCTCGAGCCGAAGCCGCGCTCTGTCACTCACCCGGGTTGACCCTCTACCTGCGCGCCACCGGCCTACTCAGGCGGAGTCGTCCGAACCGGTCGGCAGCCTGCGCAGGCTCACGAGTTCCAGACCCGCGTCACGCATCCGGCAACGGAGCTCGGTGAGTTGCCGGTCGTCGGCGACCACACCGCGCAGCGTGGTCGTGAAGGGCTCGTCGACCTGGTCGAAACCTTCGAACAGGGACCGGGCGTAGCCGCTGACCACGCCTGTCACCCTGATCTCGACCAGGTCCCCGGCCTGCCGCTGCCTGTCCGTCACGGCGGACCGTCCGCGGGCCTCCGAGTCACCTCGATCAGGCGAAGGCCGAGCGACTCCAGCCGGTCCAGGACGCCGTGCAATGCCGCCTGGTCGGCGAAGTTCCCGACCAGCACCGTCTGCCTCGGGGGCTCGAACACTCGGAGCGGTTCGAACTCAGCCCGGTCGTCCTCGGCCAGGCTGCCCTCGACCCTGATCTCGTACGTCGCGGCGTGCACCACTCCTCCAGCCGTCGTGATGTCCACTCTCGCGAGCCGCACGGACCGGCGCGTCACCCTGGGAGGGTGATGATGCCCCCACGCCTGATGGCTTGACCGGCAACTATCGTGACCTGCATGGGACGGTTCACGGGGTTCCCCGCAGCGGCGCTGGACTTCTACGACGATCTGGAGGTCGACAACACCAAGACCTTCTGGGTCGCGCACAAGGAGGTCTACGAGGCGGCGGTCCGCGGGCCCATGACCGAGCTGGTGAGTGCCCTCGAGGACGAGTTCGGCGAAGCGAAGGTGTTTCGCCCCTACCGCGACGTCCGGTTCGCCAAGGACAAGACGCCGTACAAGACGAACCAGGGCGCCTTTGTCCGGCGCGGTCCGTCCACCGGCTGGTATGTGGAGGTGGCGGCCCCTGGCGTGCGGGTGGGGGCCGGTTTCTACGAGGCCGCGGCCGACCGGCTCGCACGGATCCGGGCGGCGATCGCCGACGTTCGGCGCGGCGCGGAGCTGGACGCGATCCTCGCCGGGCTGCGGTCGGAGGGCTGGACCGTCGGCGGCGACCGGCTGAAGACCACGCCCAGGGGGTACGACGCCGACCACCCGCGCATCGACCTGCTGCGGCACAAGTCGATGACGGTCGGTAAGTCGTACGGCTTCGAGCCGGTGATCCACACACCCGAGCTGCTCGACCTGGTCCGGGACGACTGGCGCGCGGCCGCACCGTTGCTCGAGTGGATCGCGGCCGCCGCGGATTGACCTCGTCCCGCAGAATGGAGACGAGAGGTTCCATCGCTCGACGTGCGGGGGGAGGGACGCTTTGCTCTTCCGGATCCTCAGGACGCTCCCGGTGGACGCCTTGGCCATGATGCGGGCGTTCCACCCGATGGTCGTGTGGTTCGCCGGCGCGGTAGCCGTCACGGCGAGCGTCTTCGACGTGCTTTATGTTTACGCGGGTACCGGCCTTGCGCTGGCCGCGCTCTACACCATCCCCCTCCTGGCCGGGCTGATCGCCTGCCTGATCGCAGGAGCTGAGGACCTCGGGCTGGAACCGCCGGTCCTGTCGTGGACCGTGGCCGCGGCTGTTGCCGTCGGGCTGACCAACACCGCGCTGGTGGCCACGGTTGCCGCGATGCATCGCACCGGGCCGTCGGACTGGAGGCAGGGCGGCGAGGCGGTCCTGCTCAGCGCTGTCAGTGTCCCCTGCTTCGCGGTGACCGCCTGGGCGATGGCGAATCTGGCTCGCAAGCTGGGTATCGACCTCAAGACGCGCCTGCCCGAGAAAAAGCGCGTGCTTCCCCCGGTGAGCGTTCTGGCCGCACGCCCAAAGGCGCCGGTTCGCCCCAGACCGGCCCAGGTGGTGGCGATTGCTCCGCAGCTCGACGAGGAAGCGCTCGTCCTGGAGTACTACCAGCCGATCACGCCCCGGGTGGTCGATCTGAGTGAGCCGAGGTCGGTGGTCCCCGTGGTTGCCGGCCACGTGGAGCCGCGCAGCCCCCGGATCCAACGCGGTCTGGCTGTCCCGCCTTCACGACAGGTACGCCGACCCGGCCGCCCGCCGGGGTCGGGATACTTCGGTGCCCGCGGCAACCAGTAGCGGATGCGCCGTCTACTCAGCCGCCAAAGTGGCGCGGACAGGAGCGAGGGCCTGGGGGAGCTGACGATCCGAGGTAGGTGGACCGGGCCGCCCGGCCGGTGTTATACCCGGAGGGGGCGGTCCGGTGTCCGAGGCGGGGAGTCTGTGAACGGTTTCTCGCTCCATCCACGGCTGAAGCGGGGCAGGTATGGCGACCTTCCAGGGAGCGATCTTCGACGTCGACGGCGTACTCGTCGACTCGCCGCACGAGAAGGCCTGGCGTGAGTCCCTGCGAGAGCTGATGGAATCGGACTGGAGCGACATCCGCGAGCGGACGACCTGGTCGCCGGAGGCGTTCACGCCGCACGTGTACCAGGAGCAGCTGTCAGGCAAACCCCGGATGAGCGGTGCGCGGGCCGCTCTGCAGTACTTCGGAATCCCTGACGACGGCAGGCGTCTCGCCGAGTACGCCGATCGCAAGCAGCAGATGCTGATCCGGCTCATCGAGGCGCGTGACTTCACCGCGTACCCCGACGCGCTGCGGTTCATCATCGCGGTCAAGGTTGCCGGCCTCAGGGTGGCGGCCGCGTCCTCGTCGAAGAACGCGACACGGTTCCTGCGCAGCATCCTGCTGGGCGACTTCGCCGAGCGGGAGGGGATCTCCTCGCCGTCGGTGCGGCCGGGGATGACGCTGCTGGAGTTCTTCGACGCCGACGTCTCCGGCCGGGACTTCGCTCGCGGGAAGCCGGACCCGGAGATGTTCCTGGTCGCCGCCCGCGAGCTCGGGGTCGCACCCGAGCGCGCGATGGTGCTGGAGGATGCCGAGGCGGGCGTCGAGGCCGCCAAGGCCGGCGGGATGGCGGCGATCGGGATCGCCCGGGCCGACGATGCGGATCTGCTGGCCGGGGCGGGTGCCGACCTCGTCGTCGCGACTCTGGACGAGGTCGATCGGGCCGCGCTCGCCGAGGGCCGCCTTCAACGCACCCGGTAAAGGTCCTCGCCGGCGCCCGGCACGACGCCTGTCGGGGTAGGCCGCCCAGCATCATGCGGCCTTTGAGCTTCGCTCGAAAGTGTGAGCGGTGCTCTTGAAAGCCTGGTCTGCTAGTGGAACGCCGCTCACTAGAGAGAGCGCCGATCGCAAAAGCGCTCGACTCAATCCACTCCGGCTTGACCTTCACACTGATGAGAGACTCTATTGTCACTGCATGACCTCGCATCTCATCTGCACAGTCCGCCGTGACGCTCAGCTGCCGACCGCTCGATCCAGGGTGGCGTGATGGTCGAGCTGCAGGTCGTCCTGCCGGACGAGTCGGCGTCGATGGACCCGCAACGGCCCGCCGAGATCGCGGTCGCGGCCGAGGAACTTGGCTACGGCGCCGCCTGGTTGCCGGACCACCTGCTCCCGCCGGCGCCGTTCGGTACGACGTACGGCGGGGTGTACGAGCCGCTGGTGACACTGGCATACCTGGCGGCGCGGACAAGCCGGATCCGCCTGGGCACCTCCGTGCTGGTGTTGCCGATGCGCAGCCCGTACGTGGTGGCCAAGCAGGCGGCGACGTTGCACCGGCTGTCGGGCGAACGTGTGATTCTCGGCATCGGCGCGGGCTGGGATGCCGCCGAGTTCGCCGCGGTGGGCGCCGATTTCAGCGGCCGGGGGAGGCGGACCGACGAAGGACTGGAGGTGCTGCGGACGCTGTTCTCGGGTGAGCACGCCGGCGGCGTCTTCGAACCACGCCCACGGGCGCCGATCCCGATCATGGTCGGCGGCACTTCGGAGCGAGCGTTACGCCGCGCGGCTCTGCTGGGCGACGAGTGGCAGGGCGTGGGCCTGGACGAGCCTCGGTTCACCCGGGCGGTAACGCGACTGCGAGAGCTGACCGACCGCCCGATCAAGGTCGGCACCAGGCTCGAGTGGACCGGCGGTGAGGCACAGCTAGGTCGCGCGGTCCAGTCCGCGCACGACCTGGTTGCGGCGGGTGCCGAGGCGCTGGCTGTGTGGTTCGGCGACGAGCAGGGCGCTGAGCGGCGGTTGGAGAGGTTTCGCAGCGTGGCCGATTCGCTCACCACCTGAAGGCAAGCGACCCTCCTGTCACCTCCGTAGCTCGTCCGGCCGACGGCTGCCTCCGGACTGGCGATGCCGGCCGGTGCTCAGAACTGTCACCCCACGCTCAGGATTTGCGACCCCAGCGGAAGTAGGCCAGTGGGCCGATGAAGTTCACGGCGATGACCAGCGCCCAGAGGCGCTTGCTGCCGTTGACCCTGGACGCCGGCCGTCTCGCGAGGTCTGTCCAGGCGCTGACCGCGAGTGCCAGTTGCACCGACGCCGTCGTGACGAGCGCGGCGCGCTGGCTGTCGCTCATGTCAGCCCATCGTGGTCCAGCCATCTCCCGACTCCTTTGCAGCAGCGACCTCGTGCTCCGGCCTGATGGCTACAGCGTGCACCCGCGGATGTGTCGTGCCTAGGCCATCTGTGCGCGTCGGCGTACGGCTGGGAGCACACTCGTGGGAACCGGTATGGAGTGAGTTTCCGGCAGGGGGTTGAGTTGAGGGGCTACCGCGCCACCATCGGCGACGGCAACGCCCTCGCCGTCGAAGTCAACCTGTTCCGCCACACCTACAATACTCTGCGACCCCACCAGGCCCTCGACGAACGCACACCACGCGCGGCTTAAGCTCGCCGTCGAGCGCTGCGATGAGCGTGTGGCCTTTGGCGGACCCGCTACTTGACTGGAAGGTCCTGACATGACCAGTAAGTTCACCGAGCTTGCGATCGACTGTGCCGATCCCAACAGTCTCGCCCGGTTCTGGTGCTCGGTCCTTGACTACGAAGTGCAAGACGAAGGCGACGGGATTGTCACAATTGGCTCCCCTATGGTGCCTGACGGCAAGAACCACCTCGGCCCAGTGCCACCGACGTTGACATTCGCGCACGTGCCCGAGGGCAAGACCGTCAAGAACAGGCTCCACCTCGAGGTCAACCCAACCGACAGGGAGCAAGACGAAGAGGTCCGTCGCCTGCTCGACCTAGGTGCTCGACACGCCGACGTCGGCCAAGGCGATGAGAGCTGGGTCGTACTTGCCGACCCAGAGGGGAACGAGTTCTGCGTCCTTGCGGGCCGCCGCCCCTGATCGGAGGCCGCACACCGCGCCAGACCTACTTCCGGTCGCCTACCCACGCTCAAGCGAACACGATGAGGAGCCCCTTCAAAGAAGCTCCGACCCGAGCAAGATCAAACGCTGCCAACCTCTTGACTCGTGACAGGTATTTTCAGCTTGGTGTCGATTCCGGCCGGACTCGCGTGTCGAGACAGTTGAGGCAGAGCAGACTGGAGCTCGTGGCTGAACACGCTGTTCCCGGATCGGAAGGCAGACCAATGACGCAGTACGCAGTTCTCATCTACGAGCAGGTGCCCCCGGAGCAGTTGCCGCCGGAGGTGATGGAGGCCCACGGCCGGCTGGACGAGCGGATCGCGGACAAAGGCGGCCGCACCATCGCCGGCCTCGCGCTCCAGCCACCCGAGACCGCGACGTCCATCCGCGGTGGACTGGTCACGGACGGGCCGTTCGTCGAGACCAAGGAAGTGCTGGGTGGCATCTTCGTGATCGAGGCCCGCGACCTCGATCACGCGCTCGAGCTGGCGAAGATGACGCCGATCGTGTCCGGCGGAGTCGAGGTCCGTCCGCTGGTCGGCTTCGAGGTCCTGGAGTCGAGCTGACCAGCGTCGAGCAAGCGGTCGCGGACGCGCACCGTGGCGAGTGGGCCAAGGTCCTCGCCTCGACGGTGCGCGTCACGCGCGACCTCGACGTCGCCGAGGAGGCCGTTCAGGAGGCCTACGTCAAGGCCTTGAGCGCCTGGCCCGACGACGGCATCCCCATCCGCCCCGGTGCCTGGCTCACTACTGTCGCGCGTCGTACGGCGCTCAACATCCTGCGGCGACGGCGCTCGCTCGAGGCCAAGCTTCCACTCCTGCTCGAGAGCGAGCAGGACGGCGACACCGACGACGAGAACGGTGCCGTGCCGGATGATCGTCTGCGGCTGATCTTCACCTGCTGCCATCCCGCGCTGTCGCCGGAGGCCCAGGTGGCGCTGACCCTTCGGCTCGTGTGCGGCCTGCGTACGCCGGACATCGCGCACGCTTTCCTGGTGTCCGAGACCACGATGGCTGCCCGGCTCACTAGGGCGAAGAAGAAGATCACCGTCGCCCGCATCCGTTACGCCGTACCGGATGAGGAGGATTTGCCCGAACGTGGCGACGCCGTACTGAATGTCATCCATCTGCTTTATACGGCCGGCCACACCGCACCGTCTGGTGCAGAGCTCACTCGTGACGATCTCAGCGAACGTGCCATCGATCTCGCCCGGATGCTGCGGCTGCTGCTCCCTCGGTTCGCCGAGACGGGTGGCCTGCTCGCCTTGCTGCTCGTGCTCCACGCTCGACGGGCCGCGCGAGTGGGAGCCGACGGGCGGCTGCTTCGGTTGTCGGAGCAGGATCGCTCGTTGTGGGACAAGGAGCTCATCGCGGAGGCGGACGAGCTGCTTGTCGAGTCGATCCGCATGGCGCCGGCCGGCCGGTTCACACTGCAAGCCGCGATCGCCGCTGTCCACGCGCAAGCACCGTCGTTCGCCGACACGGACTGGCCGCAGATCTTGGCTCTCTACGACCGCCTTCAGCAGGTATGGGTGTCGCCGGTGGTCACCCTGAACAGGGCCGTCGCCGTGGCGATGATCCACGGAGCGGGCGCGGGCCTGGCCGAGGTGGAGCAGCTGGAGGCGACAGGCCGGCTGGGCCGATTCCGCTACCTCTACTCGACGAAAGCCGACCTGCTGCATCAACTGGGACGCGATGCCGAGGCTGTCGAGGCATACCGCACGGCACTGTCCCTGACCGACAATGACGCTGAACAGGAGTTCCTGGTGGGACAGATCAGCGCTGTGGGAGGCGGGGGCAGATCGCATTGACCATGACCGATTGGAACGAGTGGCACGCCTCCTACGATGACCCAGCTTCGCAGTTGTCGCGCAGGTTGCGGTTGATCCAGGAGCTGATCGAGGGATGGCTGGACCGGACAGCGCCGAAGCCTGTTCGAGTGCTCAGCGTGTGTGCGGGTGACGGACGCGATCTGCTGCAGGTGCTGCGTCGGCGCGCTGACGCGGACCGCGTGACGGCGACGTTGCTGGAGTACGACGACAAGAACGTCGCCCGAGCCCAGGCTTGGGCGGCTGAGACGAACGCCCGGATCGAGGTACGGCAGGTCGATGCAGGACAGGGTGGCGCGTACGAGGGCGCGGTGCCGGCGGATCTCGTGCTGCTTGCCGGGGTCTTCGGGAACATCAGCGATGAGGATGTCCGGGCCGTGATCCGGGCACTGCCGTCGATGTGTTCCGACGACGCGCTGGTCATCTGGACCCGACACCGCAGAGCCCCTGACCTGACAGGTTCGATCCGCTCCTGGCTTGCCGCTGAGGGATTCGTCGAGGAGTCCTTCACCGCGCCGCGAGCTGCGATGTTCACAGTCGGCGCTCACCGCTTCGACGGAACGACTGAGACTTGGGTGCGCGATCGAGAGCTGTTCCGCTTCACTCGCTGACGGTGGGCCTGATCGGGGGCGGCTATGCGTATCGTTCTCGGTATGTCAGCGGTTGACGAATACTTCGGCGGTCTGGACGCGCCGACACGCGCCGCGTTCGAGCACATCCGGGACCTGGCGATCGAGCTGGCGCCGGAGGCCGAGGAGGGGACGAGCTACGGCATGGCCGCCCTCAAGTACAAGCAGAAGCCTCTGCTCGGCTTTCTGGCGGCGAAGAGTCATTTGAGCATCTTCCCGTTCAGCCCGGCTGCCGTCGACGAGGTGCGCGACCGGCTGGCGGAGTTCGAACTGTCAAAGGGGACCATCCGGTTCACCGCCGCCAGGCCGCTTCCGGACGAGGTCGTGCGTGACATCGTCCGGCACCGGCTCGAAGAGATCGCCGGCACGGCCCGCTGAGATCTCGCTTCGTCGCCTCGCGTAGGCGGTTGCTCAAGGCAAGGTCGGCGAGTGACGGTCCTACTGGCGGAGGTAGTCGGCGAGTGCGCTCATGTCCCGCTCGCCGAGACCCGCGTCGAGGGCGGCGGCGACCGTACGGCGCCCGGCCTCAGACAGCTCCGCGGCCACGCCCAGTCGGTGCGCGAGGCCAAGGATGAGTGCGTAGTCCTTGGCGACCAGCTCCAGGCTGAACGCAACCGGTGCCTCGCCGGGATGCTCGAACGCCGCTCGCTTGTACAGCACGAACGGCGCGGCGACGGCGCTGTTCGCGAACACCTCGTACGCCACCGCACGGTCGATCCCGGCGTTCTCGGCCAGCACGAGCGCCTCGGCCACCGCCTGGTTGAGCGCGTGCACGATGCCGTTGACGGCGAGCTTCATCGTCGAGCCGGCGCCCCGCCCGCCGACGTGGAAGACCTTCCGGGCCAGGAGGTCGAGGACCGGCCGCACTCGCTCGAGGTCGGCGGCCGCGCCACCGGCCATCACGGTGAGCTCGCCTCGTTCGACCAGTGGCACGCTGCCGGACACCGGCGCGTCGAGCAGCCCCGCGCCGCGCTCGTCGAGCAATGCTCCAAGCCGGTCGACGGTCCGGGGATCGATGGTGCTCGTCTCCACGACGACGGTGTCCGACCCGGCTCCGGCCGCGATCCCGTCCACACCGGCGTAGGTCGTCGTACAGGCCTCGTCGTCGGCGAGGGAGACAAGGACGACGGCCGCGGCCGAGGCCGCCTCACGCGCCGTGCCGGCGATGGTGGCCCCGGTCTCCGCGGCGACCTTCTCCGCCTTGGGCAGGCTGCGGTTGTGCACGACGAGGTCGACGCCCGCACCGCGGAGCCGGCCGGCCATCGCGGCACCCATCCGGCCGGTGCCGATCAGCGCGACCCTCACAGCAGCATCCATCCGCCGTCGACCGGCAGGTTGACGCCGTTCACCGACGAGTTGCGCAGCAGGAACTCCACTGCGTCGGCGACGTCGCCCATCACGGGCATCCGGCCGCCCGGCGTACGCGACCGGACGTTGTCGAGCGGCTTGTCGTGCCAGAACGGGCTGTCCTCGACGATGCCGGGGTGAATCCCGTTCACCCGGATCGGGGCCAGTTCCGTGGCCAGGGTGTGCACCAGTCCGACAACCCCGCCGTTGACCGTGGAGATGGTCGTCGAGCCGGGATACGGGCGGTCCTTCGCGCGGCCGCCGAAGATCACGATCGACCCGGTCGCGGGCATCCGCCCGGACAGCAGGTGGACGACCTCGGTGTAGCCGACCAGCTTCAGGGTGACCAGCCGCAGCGCCCGCTCGAGGTGGTAGTCCCGCGCGGTGTTCGCGTCCCGGTCGATCGCGGCCAGCACGAGCTGGTCCACCGCCTCGACGTCCGCGAGCCGGTTGGCCAGCTCGGCCGGCTCGGTGAGGTCGAGCGCCACCCCTCGGGTCGATCCACCGATCTCCTTGGCGATCTCGCTCGTGCGGTCCGGATCACGACCGGTGATCACGACGGAGTCACCGCGGTCGGCAGCCCGCTGGGCGAGGTGGCGCCCGATGCCCGACGTGCCGCCGATCACGACGAGGCTAGGCATCCGTCACCTCCGCGAGGTAGTCCCAGTCCCGGGCGAAGCGGTACGAGTGCCGGGACGGCGGCTGGGGGGCCTGAGTCTCCAGCCACCGCAGCGGGCCGTCCCCGACGTTGCGGAAGCTGTGTACGCAACCGACACCCGCCCAGGCGACATCGCCGGGACCGAGCCGGTGTCGCTCTCCGTCGAACGTCGCCTCGGTCTCGCCCGCCAGGATGTAGTAGGTCTCCTCGAACGGATGGTCGTGGGCCCCCGCGACGCCGTCCGGCGCGTACTGCACCATGAACATCGTGGTGAGCCGGGCGCCGAGGTCGGCGTCGACCATCATCTTGACGGTGATCCCGCTGTAGACCAGCAAGGCGGTCCGCATGCTCGCGGACACCGCCAGCAGGTCCTGGCTCTGCCCGCCGGGCTCCATGTGTTCCGCGGTGATGTTGCCGAACCGCCGGGTGCGCGGGTCCCGTACATCGAGCCTCTGCGGCGCGGTTGCTGAAGGCAACGGTGCGGCGAACGTGTCGCCTCCGTGGTGGTCTCGAGGGACCGGGCCCTGCATCTCCGCCCAGCGCACGGCCGTGCCGCTGTCGTTCCGCCAGGCGTGCGCGACCCCGACCGGGAAGAACCCGTAGTCGCCCGGTCCGACCCGGAACGCGCCCTCACCGGTCTCCACCACGCCGGTCCCATCCACCACGTAGAAGCTCTCCTCAAAGGAGTGCACGTGACCCGGGATCGACCCGCCGGGTTCCAGCGTGCAGATCCCGAACCCGGTGTGGACGGCGCCGGCCGCCTCGTCGACGATCGTCCGGCGCCGGTAGCCCTTCGCGGTCGCGGCCCACGCCGCCGGTACCGCATCCGCGGCCTCGGCGGCGCGGCGTACCAGGTGGGTCACGCGATCGCCTTCCGCTTGTCGACCTCGGCCATCAAGTGGTCCCGGGCGTTCTCGACCAGGTCGCGGGCCCGGGCCACGTCGGCCAGGAGCACGCCGTTCTGCTTGCGGATGACGCCGTCGATCATCACCGTGTCCACGTTGGACACATCGGCGCACAGGGTCACGGCGGCGACCGGGTCGATCACCGGCGCGACATTCAGCGCGCGTGCGTCGATCAGGACGATGTCGGCCTTCTTGCCCGGGGTGAGCGAGCCGGTACGGTCCTCGAGCCCGGCCACATGAGCGCCGTTGATCGTCGCCATCTCGAGCAGTTCCCGTGCGGTCAGCAAGCCCTCGGCCGGCTCGTTCGCCTTCCAGAACACCTCGTTCATCCGGGCCCGGTCCGAGCCGAAGGCCGCCCGCATCTGGGTGAACATGTCGCCCGGAACCGTGGTGACGACGTCGATGGACAGGCTCGGCCGCAGGTTGTGCTCGCGGGCCGGCCTGACCGGCGGCCAGCCGTGGCCCATCTGCACCTCGACCTGCGCGGCGATCGAGATGGTGCCGCCGCTGTCGGCGACCAGGTCCCACTCCTCGTCGCTGAGGTAGCAGCTGTGGATGTAGGTGGTGCCCGGCCTCAGCAGGTCGTAGTCCTTCAGCTGCTTGACCATCCCGAACCGCCCGGCCAACCGCCCCATCGCGACGTGCACGGTGACCGGCAGGCCGAGCTCGCGGGCCAGCTCCCACTCGGACCGCACCACGTCCTCGACGCAGAATCCGGGACCGCGGGTCGCGAGGGCCATCGTGAGCAGGCCGGAGTCCGAGCTGAAGTAGGTCTCTCGGATCCGCCGTACGTCGTCCCGTGGCACCGCGATCTTGCTCTCGAACCAGTAGTCGGCCAGCGAGGTGTTCGCGCTGCCGTAGGCGTACTGCGCCCGGATCCCGGTCTCCTGCAGGCCTCTGATCGCGGCGTCCGGGTGCTCGGGCGTGTTGTTGATGTGCGACCAGTCGACGAGTGTCGTGATGCCGGCGTTGATGCACTCCAGCGAGCCGGCCACGTTGGACGCGTAGACATCCTCCGGCTGGTACACCGGTGCGAACGTGTCCAGCACCTCGACGAAGTAGTCGTCCAGCGTGGCGTTCGGCGCGCAGCCGCGGATGGCCGCCTCCCAGGTGTGGCGGTGGGAGTCGACGAAGCCGGGGATCACGATGAACCCCCCGGCGTCGATGACCGTCGCGTCAGCGCCGATGTCCTGCTCCACGGCGACGATCCGGTCGTCCTCGACAAGTACGTCCGCTTGCGGCAGGTCGCCGATCGCGGGATCCATGGTCAGGACTGTGCCCCCACGGATGAGCGTTCTGGAGCTCATTGCTGCATCTCCTCGGCCGGGTTATCGCGGGTGATCGGGGTTTCAGTAGGAGGCGAGCCGGCGGACGGCGTCGACCAGCTTGTCGGTAGTCGGGATGACCTCGGCCTCGAGGACATCGGCGAAGGGGAGTGGCACGCAGGCGGCGGCGACCCGGCGGACCGGTGCGTCGAGCAGCTCGAAGCCCTCATCGGCGACGATCGACGCGAGCGTGGCGCCCCAGCCGCCCTGGTAGGGGTTCTCCTCGACGACGACCAGGCGTGAGGTGCGCTGGACGGATTCGAGCACGGTGCGCATGTCCAGCGGCACCAGGCAACGAAGGTCGACGACCTCCACGCTGATGCTCTCAGTGGCGAGCCGTTCGGCGGCGGCGAGCGCGGTCGGCACGGTCGAGGCGAGCGCCACCACCGTCACGTCCGTACCGCTGCGCATCACGGTCGCTTCGCCCAGCGGTACGACATGGTCCGCCGGCGGGGAAGCGCCCTTGCCGGCCAGCAGTCCTTTGTGCTCGAAGAACACGACCGGGTCGTCGCTGCGGACCGCCGAGGCCATCATGCCGATCACGTCAGCCGGTGTGGAGGGGGCGGCGATCTTCAAGCCGGGCACGGTGAACGCCCAGTTCTCGGTGGCCTGTGAGTGCTGCGCGCCGAAACCGAGGCCGCCGCCGTTGGCCGTGCGGATCACCAGCGGCACCGACACCTGGCCGCCGGTCATGTACCGGATCTTCGGGATCTCGTTGGCGAGGTAGTCCCAGCAGCAGGCGAGGAAGTCGGAGAACATGATCTCGGCGATCGGCCGCATCCCGGTCATCGCCGCGCCCATCGCGGCCCCGACGATCGCCTGCTCCGAGATCGGGGTGTCCCAGACCCGCCGTGGGCCGAACTCCTCGTACAGGCCGACGGTGGTCTTGAAGACTCCTCCGGCGGCGCCGATGTCCTCGCCGAGGCAGACCACCGTGGGGTCGCGCCGCATCTCGCGGGCGATGCCCTCGGCCACGGCATCCCTGTAGCTGATGGTTCCGGTGGCAACAGCCTCCGCCATTCCTAGGTCCGCCATGCCGCACCTCCGTCGGCCCAGACGTCGGTGAAGGCCTGTGCCGGGTCGGCGGCGGGTGCCGCCTTCGCCGCCGCCACCGCGTCCGCGACCACCCGCTCTGCCCGGGCGTCGGCCCCGGCGATGCGGTCTTCTGGTACGCCGTGCTGGGTGAGCTGTGCCCGGGCCAGGTCCAGGGGGTCATGGTCGAGCCAGCGGCGCACCTCGTCCTCAGGGCGGTACTTCCCGGGATCGCTGCGGCTGTGGCCGTAGTGCCGATAGGTCTTGGCCTCGATCAGGCTCGGGCCCTCGCCGGACCTGGCCCGCTCCACTGCCGCCGCCACGGCGCCCTTCACGACCAGCACATCGTTGCCGTCGATGACCTCGGCCGGTATGCCATACGCCGATCCGCGGTCGGCCGCGGGATTCGGCACAGCGGTCACCGAGGCGATCGGGGTGTACTCCATGTAGAGGTTGTTCTCGCACACGAAGACGACCGGCAGCCGCCAGACCGCGGCCAGGTTGAGGGCCTCGTGGAAGGCGCCGATGTTGGTGGCGCCGTCGCCGAAGAAGGCGACCGCGACCTGGCTGGTGCCCCGCAGGCGGGCCGACCACGCGGCGCCGTTGGCCATGGGAAGGTGCGCACCGACGATGGCGTAGGACCCGAGCATGCCGTGATCGGCCTGGGTGAGGTGCATCGATCCGCCCTTGGCGCGGCATACGCCGGTCCGCCGCTGCATGAGCTCGGCGAGGCAGCGCTCAGGGCTGGCGCCACGGGCGATGGCGTGGTGGTGGCCCCGGTAGGTGGCGAACACGTAGTCGTCCGGCCGCAGCGCGGCGCTGGCGCCCACGGCGACGGCCTCGTGGCCCGCGGCCAGGTGGGTCGTCCCCTTGACGAGGCCGCGCAGGAACAGATCGTGGGCGGCCTTCTCGGTGGCTCGGATGACGGCCATCTGCTCGTACCAGCCCAGCAGCGTGGCCGCGTCCACGGGGACGGCGGTGTCAGTGCTCACGGCTCGCCCCGCCCGTGTGTCGTGTTGAGGTGCGACTGCGACTCGCGGACCGACGGCAGGGGGCCAGCGACAGTCCAGTAGCGCTGGCCGGCGATGAGCAGGTCCTCCGCCGGGAACTTCGTGATGACCTCGCACCCGTCCGCGGTGACGACCACCTCCTCCTCGATCCGGGCTGCAGACCAGCCGTCGGCGGCGGGCCAGTAGGTCTCGAGGGCGAAGACCATGCCCTCCTCGAGGACCTCGGGGTGGTCCAGCGAGACCAGGCGGCTGAAGATCGGCTTC
>DASTVQ010000045.1:0-3404 GCA_035759015.1 Kribbella sp. | reverse complement strand
ACCGCGTTCGCTGCGAACAGCAGGACGTTCTTCGCCGCGATGCTGCGGGCCAGGGTCTCCGACGTCGTCACCGTCAGGATGGCGAGCATCATCACGCCCGCCGCTGCGCCGAAGTACCCGCCGTACACCGCGGCCAGGAAGATGCCGACGGTCAGCGCCACCTCGTCGCGCTGACCGTGCCTCGGGCCCAGGTGTGCGTGCGGTCGCGCCAGCACGGCGAGCGACGCGAAGGCGATGAGGAACGGGACGGCCTTCTCGAACGCGTCCGCCGGCGTGACGAGCAGCAGTCCGGCGCCGGCCAGCCCGCCGGTGACGGCGGTGACGCCGAGACGGCGGATGCGGGCCCTCTGCCCGGTGAGCTCAGGCCTGGCCCCGATCGTCGACCCGATCCCGCTGGCCGTGAGGCCGACCGTGTTCGTCACGTTCGCGGCGACCGGAGGCAACCCCGCGGCGAGCAACGCCGGGTAGCTCACCATCGAGGCGAGACCGGCGACGCTGCCCACCATGCCTGCCACGAAGCCGGCCGGCACCAGCAAGGCGGCCTCGAGCGGCGTGACCGGCCCGGCTACGCCGACGGGACCGTCTCCAGGTCCACGGTGTTCGGGTCGACGCCCTGCAGGTCCGACTCCACCGAGCGACGCAGCGCCTCGTGCAGAGTCGTCGGGGTGAGCACTCCCAAGTAGCGGTCCCCGTCGAGCACGGCCACCCAGCCGGCGTCATGCTGGAGCATCTCGCTGAACGCTGCCTTGAGCGACGTACCCACCGGGACCCACGCCTCCATCCGCCGGGCCCGGTCGCCGACCGTCGCGTCGCCGGTCTCGTCGGCAGCGACCCAGCCGTGCAGGTTCTCCTGGTCGTCGAGGACGACCCCCCAGCGGGCCCCGGACGACCGCAACGACCGGGTGGCGTCGACCAGCCGGTCCTGCAGGTGCACGACCGGCGGGTGGTCCAGGTCGGAGACGTCGATCGGCGTGACGGACAGCCGCTTCAGGCCGCGGTCCCCGCCCACAAAGCTCTTGACGAAGTCGGTGGCCGGGGCACCGAGGATTCGCGGCGGTGCGTCGTACTGCTCGAGGTGCCCGCCGTCGCGGAACACGGCGATCCGGTCGCCCATGCGCACCGCCTCGTCGAGGTCGTGCGTGACGAACAGCACCGTCTTGCGCAGCTCGCGCTGCAGCCGCAGGAACTCGGCCTGCAGCCGGTCCCGCACGATCGGGTCGACGGCGCCGAACGGCTCGTCCATGAGCAGCACCGGCGGGTCGGCCGCAAGTGCTCTCGCGACCCCGACGCGCTGGCGCTGGCCGCCGGACAACTGGTGCGGGTAGCGGTCCGCGAAGCGGGAGGGGTCGAGCCCCACGAGGTCGAGCAGCTCACGGACGCGGGCGGAAACCCGCTTGCGGTCCCACCCGAGCAGCCGGGGAACGGTCGCGACGTTGGTGGCGACGTCCTGGTGCGGGAACAGCCCGGTCTGCTGGATGACGTAGCCCATGCGGCGGCGCAGCTTGACCGGGTCGGTGTGCGTGACGTCGTCGCCCTGCATGAGGATTCGGCCGCTGGTGGGCTCGATCAACCTGTTGACCATCTTCAACGTGGTCGACTTCCCGCAGCCGGAGGGGCCGACGAGAACCACCAGCTCGCCCTCGGGGACGTCCAAGTCGAGGTCGTGCACCGCGACAGTCCCATCGGGGAAACGCTTCCCGACGCCCTCGAGTCGGATCATCGGTTCAGGGGTAGCGTCCACCCGTGGCCTCTCTGTCGGGTGCATCCGCCATGCACCGTGCTCTTGCCGCGGAGGAGCCCGCCAACCCATGGTTCACCTGGGACTACGTCCGCGACAACTCGGGTGACCTGAGGGCTGCGCTGGAGGACCACATCGTCCTCACGGTGGAGACGATCGCGATCTCAGTGCTCATCGCCTTCCCGCTCGCCGTGTTGGCGCACCGGTACCGCCGGTTGGCTGGACCGGTCCTCGGGCTGACCGGAGTCCTCTACACGATCCCGTCGCTCGCGCTGTTCGCCTTCATCGCGCCGTACACCGGCCTCACCCAGCGGACCGTGCTGATCGGGCTGGTGATGTACGCGCTGCTCATCCTGGTCCGCAACATCCTCGCGGGTCTGGAGGGAGTGCCGCCCGATGTCCGGGAGGCCGCGCAGGGCATGGGGTACGGCCGTGGCCGGATGCTGTGGCGGGTGGAGGTGCCGGTGGCGCTGCCGGCCATCATGGCCGGTGTCCGCGTTGCGACCGTGTCGACCGTGGCCCTGGTCACCGTCGGGGTGATCGTGGGATACGGCGGTCTCGGTGGGCTGATCCTGCGCGGCTTCCAGAACAACTTCTACCGGGCCGAGATCGTGACGGCGTCCGTGCTGACGGTGGCGCTCGGGCTGACGCTCGACCTCCTGCTTGCCGGCACGACCCGGCTGCTCACCCCGTGGGCGAGGAACCGCACGTGAACCTGATCGGCGACGCGATCGTCTGGCTCAACGACCCGCTGAACTGGCAGGGCAAGCAGGGCGTGCCGTACCTCACGTACGAACACCTGTACATCTCCTTCTTCGCGGTGCTGATCGCTGCCGTGCTGTCGGTGCCCACTGCGCTTCTCCTCGGGCACACCGGACGCGGTGGCGGGCTGACGGTGGTCGTCTCCAACGTGTCGCGCGCGATCCCGACACTGGCCCTGCTGACAATCTTCGCGGCGACCGCGATCGGCTTCGGCAACCGTGCAACGATCATCGCGCTGGCCGTGTTCGCGGTGCCTCCGCTGCTGACCAACACCTACGTCGGCATCCGGCAGGTCGACCCCGACGTCGTCGAGGCGGCGCGCGGGATGGGGCTCTCGGGGCGGTCGGTGCTGCTTCGCGTCGAGCTGCCGCTCGCCGTCCCGCTCATCGCCGCCGGCTTCCGCACGGCGGCGGTGCAGGTCGTGGCCACCGCCACGCTGGCGGCGCTGGTCGGCGGCGGTGGCCTCGGGCGGATCATCACCGACGGCTTCGGCCAGCAGGACCGACCGCAGATCGTCGCCGGCGGGTTCCTCGTCGCGCTGCTCGCGTTGCTCACCGAGGGCTCCCTCGCGCTCGTGCAGCGCCTGGTCACCCCGGGGCGCGAGCTCAAGCGCTCGCAGCGATCCGTGCGCCGCGCGAGCGACGCCGTCGTCACCTGAGCGGCCGGGCGAAAACCGGACGACCTGGACGGCGTCGCCGTTTCGTGACATCGCCCAGGTTGCGGTTGTCACACCTGCGCTGTTGGCTTGACTACACGTTGCGGGTCCAGGCTCCGGGCCCGCCAGACACGCGCCGGGGCGGACGCCGCGGCGGGACACAGAAGGCGGGCACCATGAGCAAGCGCGCGCTCGGAATCATCGGGGTGCTCCTGACGGCGCTACTCGTCTCCGCGTGTGGAGAGAGCG
>DASTVQ010000044.1:0-12675 GCA_035759015.1 Kribbella sp. | reverse complement strand
ATCAGCGAGTCCTTCGACCTCTCCCGCCTGGCCCGCTCCTGACATGTGCGTTCATTCGTCAGGACTTCATGAGCCTGTGGACGACGGTCGGGCCGCCACGGTCGACGCCGTACCCGCCTGTCCACAGGTCCGTGAAGTTCTGACGAATGAACGCCTGGTTTGTGAGGGTGGGCTGTGATCCTGCGACTGGTCGAGCGTATGGCGGTGCTGGTGGTCAGCCTCGCGGTGAGCTCGCTGCTGGTGTTCGGGTTCATGGCGGTGCTGCCGGGCGATCCGGCCCGGGTGGCGCTGGGCGTCAACGCGTCGGACGAGGCCGTCACCCAGCTGCGCGAGCAGTTCGGTCTGGACCGCCCGCTGCCAACCCAGTACTTCGAATGGGTCGGGGGACTGCTCCAGGGCGACTTCGGTACGTCGTACGTGTCGAAGGCGGCGATCGGACCCCAGGTGTTCGACCGGCTCCAGGTGACGCTCTGGCTGGTGATTGCCGCGATGGTCATCGCTCTGGTCGTGGCTGTGCCGGCCGGGATGGTGATGGCCGCCAGGCACCGCAAGCTCTCCGGGTTGGCGTTGTCGGCGCTCTCGCAGCTGGGGGTGGCCGTGCCGGCGTTCCTTGCGGGCATCCTGCTGATCGTGGTCTTCGCCGTCCGACTCGGTTGGCTGCCGGCGAACGGCTGGACCCCACCCGCGCAAGACCCGGGCATGTTCGTCCGCCAGCTCATCCTGCCGGCGCTGGCCCTCGGCTTGGTTCAGGGCGCCGTACTCACGAGGTATGTCCGTAGTGCGGTGCTCGACGTGCTGCGAGAAGACTACCTGCGCACAGCCAGGGCCAAGGGCCTTCGGCCATTTCCAGCCTTGTGGCGGCACGGCGTGCGCAACGCGGCGGTTCCAGTCGTGACCGTGCTGGGGCTGCAGTTGGCGACCCTGCTCATCGGGGCCGTCGTGGTTGAGCGCGTGTTCGTGATCCCCGGCCTCGGCAGCCTGCTGCTCGACGGCGTGTCGAACCGCGACCTGCTCGTGGTGCAGGACGTGGTGATGCTGCTCGTGGTGGCCGTGCTGGTGGTCAACTTCGTGGTCGACCTGCTCTATCTCGCGCTGGACCCGCGCCTTCGGGGAGGTGCCCGGTGAACATCCCCGAACCCCTGCCCTCCCCGATCGCCGCCAGAGGCCGCTCGAGGCTGAACCCGAGCCTCGCGGTGGGCGGCCTGATCGTGGCCGTCATCGTGGTGATGGCCCTGCTGTCCTTCCTCTGGACCCCGTACGACGCAACCTTCGTGGACCCGGCGGTTCGCCTGGCCGAGCCGTCGTGGTCCCACTGGTTCGGGACCGACAAGTTCGGCCGCGACGTGCTCAGCCAGATCATGGTGGGCTCGCGGACGACGCTGTTCGTCGGCCTGGTGGCGGTCGGTGTGGCCGCGCTGATCGGCGTACCGCTGGGGATCCTGGCGGCGATGACGAGGCGCCGGTCGAGCGAGGTGATCATGCGCGCGAACGACCTGTTGCTGGCGTTCCCGGCGTTGCTGCTGGCCATCATGTTCGGCGCCGTCTTCGGAGCCAGCACGCTGACCGCGATGATCGCCATCGGCATCGCCACGGTGCCGAGCTTCGCGAGGGTGATCCGCAGCGGCGCCCTGCAGGTGATGCGCACCGAGTACGTCCTCGCCGCCCGGGCAGCAGGCCGCAGGCCGTTCCGCATCGCCCTGCGGCACGTCCTGCCCAATGTCAGCAGCCTGATCATCGTCCAGGCGTCGGTCTCGTTCGCCATCGCCGTGCTCGCCGAGGCGGCACTGTCGTTCCTCGGCTACGGGACGCCGCCGCCTACGCCGTCCTGGGGGCGGATGCTCCAGGAAAGCCAGGAACTCCTCTTCAGCGCGCCTCGACTGGCGGTCTTCCCGGGCGTCGCGATCGCTGTCGCCGTACTGGGCTTCAACCTGCTCGGCGACGGGCTGCGGGACCGGTTCGACCCGAAGCTGGAGGACCGGCGATGAGTGACGTCCTGACGGTGCGGGGCCTCGATGTGACTGTGCAGGACAGAACCCTTGTGCAGGGTGTCGACCTGAGCGTCGGCGAGGGCGAGCGGGTCGGGCTGATCGGCGAGTCCGGTTCCGGCAAGTCCCTCACTGCCCTGGGCATGCTGGGGCTCCTGCCGGAAGACGTCAAGGCCACGGGCTCGGTCCGGCTGGCAGGTGTGGACCACGACCTCATCGGCGCGGACGAGCGGCGCATGTCCAAGGTGCGCGGCCGTCACCTGGCGATGGTGTTCCAGGAGCCGATGACCGCGCTGAACCCGACCATGCGCGTGGGGGACCAGGTGGCCGAGGCCATGCTGATCCACGGCGGCAAGCCGGGGAAGCGCGCGGCCCGGGCCGCGGCAGTCGAGCTGCTCGAACGGGTCGAGCTCCCCGAGGTGGCGCGCGCCTATCCGCATCAACTGTCCGGTGGCCAGCGGCAACGAGTTGTCGTGGCAATCGCCCTGGCCAACGATCCCGCCCTGCTGGTCTGCGACGAGCCGACCACGGCGCTGGACGTCACCGTCCAGGCGTCGGTCCTCGACCTCATCGTGAAGGGGGTCGAGGCCCGGAACTCGGCGTTGCTCTTCATCACCCACGATCTGGCCGTCGTCGCGACCGTCTGCCGGCGCGTCCTGGTCATGTATGGCGGTCGGGTGGTGGAGTCAGGCCCCGTCAGCGAGGTCTTCACGCAACCCCGACACCGCTACACGCAGGGTCTGCTCGCGGCCTCGGATCTGGAGTCGGTCGAGCGAAGGCTGACCACCATCCCGGGCAACGTGCCGCCGGCAGGCCAGTTCCCCGACGGCTGTGTCTTCCGGACGCGCTGCCGGCACGCGACCTCAGTCTGCGAGACTGTGCCGCCGTGGACGGGCTCCGCGCCACGCGGCTTCGCCTGCCACCACCCGGCCGGGGTGCCCGATGCGGTGGCCGCAAGCACTGGGGTCGACCGATGACCGAGCCTGTGATCCAGCTGACCGATGTGGTGCGCGACTACTCGCGACCGCGTACGTCGTTGTTGCGCGCGGCGCCGGTCGTCCACGCCCTCCGCGGTGTGAGCCTGGAGGTGGCCGCAGGCGAGCGGTTCGGCATCGTCGGTGAGTCGGGTTGCGGCAAGTCCACCCTGCTCCGCATCCTTGCCGGACTGGACCGAGCGACCTCCGGGCAGGTCGTTGTCGAGGGCACCGACATCACCCGGCTGCCGGAGCGTCGGCTGCGGTTCCTGCGCGAGAGTCTCCAGCTGGTGTTCCAGGACCCGATGAGCTCGCTCGACCCGCGGATGCGCGTGCGCGACATCATCGCCGAACCCCTGGTCGCGCAAGGGCATCCGGCCTCCGGTGCACGCGTGCGCGAGTTGCTGGAGGAGGTCGGCCTGTCGGCGGATGCGGGCGACCGCTACCCGCACCAGTTCTCCGGCGGCCAGCGCCAGCGGATCTCCATCGCCCGAGCCCTCGCGCCGCGCCCGCGCATCCTGGTCGCCGACGAACCGGTCAGCGCCCTCGACGTCTCGGTCCGCGCACAGGTCCTCAACCTCATCTCGGACCTGGTCGACGAGCTCAACCTGACGCTCGTCTTCGTGTCCCATGACCTGTCCGTCGTCAAGCACGTGTGCGACCGCGTCGCCGTGATGAACCAAGGCCGGATCGTCGAGACCGGCACCACCGGCGAGGTCTACGCGGCACCGAGCCACCCGTACACCCGGCGGTTGGTCTCGGCCATACCCACCCTGCATCGCGCCCTGGCTGGGGCCACCGCGGCCGACCTGACGACGGGGGACGTCACATGATGGAACTGCTCTATCCGAACGGCCTCCCGGTCGGCGACGCCTGGGTTCCGGCGCCGACCTCTGAGCCGGTGCGCTTCCCGTATGACGGCTCGGAGGTCGCCGAGGCCCCTGTCGGGGACGTGTCGCTGGCTGCGCAGGCCCTGGACCTGGCCGTCGCAGCGCGCGGTCCTGTGGGCCGCCTGCCATCTCATGTACGCCGCGCGGCCCTGCAGGCGACGTACGACGCGGTCGCGGATCAGCGGGACGCCTTCGTGGACCTGCTGGTGCTGGAGACGGGCAAGCCCTTGCTGGACTGCCGGGTCGAGGTGGATCGCACGCTGCTGACGCTGCAGACGTCCGCCGAGGAGGTGGCCCGGCTGCATGGTGAGACCGTGCCGCTGGATCTGTTGCCGAGTGGCGACGGGCTGATGGGCTTCTGGGTACGCAAGCCCATCGGCGTGGTCGTGGGGATCGCCGGGTTCAACTACCCGTTACTCCTTGCCACCCACAAGATCGCGCCGGCCCTGGCAGCCGGCTGCCCCGTGATCATGAAGCCGGCACCGCAGACACCACTGGCGACGTTGTGGCTCGCCCACCTGCTGCGAGAGGCGCTGGCGATGGCCGGTGGTCCGCGCTCGGCGGTGCAACTGGTGACCGGGGGAGCCGAGGTCGGCGCGCGGTTGACGACTGATCCCCGGATCGGTGCCGTGTCGTTCACCGGCTCCGCCGCGGTCGGGCACCAGATCGCCCGGAGTGCTGCTCCGACGAAGGTGCTGCTCGAGCTCGGCTCCAACTCGGCGCTCGTCGTGGCGGCCGACGCCGACCTCGATGCGGCAGCGGATGCGGTGATTCGCGGCGGCTACTACGCCTCGGGCCAGGCCTGCATCAGCGTCCAGCGGTTGATCGTCGTCGAGTCCGTGCGCAAGGGGTTCCTCGAGAAGCTGACCGAGCGCCTGGACCAGGTGGTGGTCGGCGATCCGCGCGATGAGAAGACCCGGGTGTCGGCACTGATCGACGAGCGCTCGGCCGGGCGGGTGCAGGACTGGATCGACCAGGCCGTCACGGCCGGCGCGATGCCGGCTCACAGTGCCCGGATCGAAGGCCCGGCAGGACGTCCTTCGAGCATCGTGAGCCCCACCGTGCTTGTCGACGTCCCGCACGGCCAGCTGGTGTGGGACGAGGAGATCTTCGGTCCCGTCGTCGTGATCCGGTCCGTACCCGACCTGGAGACGGCCTTCCGCACGGTGAACGAGTCCCGGTACGGCCTGCACGCGAGCGTCTTCACCTCGTCGCTGGAGACCGCCTTCGCCGCGATCGACGTGCTGGAGGTCGGGGGAGTCGTCGTGAACGAGGTGCCCGGTTTCCGCTCCGACGTGATGCCGTACGGAGGGGTGAAGGACTCCGGGGCCGGCCGGGAGGGCCCGCGCTTCGCCATCGACGAGCTGACCGTGACACGGATGGCCGTCATCCGCCCGGTGACGAGGAGGGGCTGACCATGAGTCGCGACTATGCCGGCCTGTTCCGCCTCGACGGCAGAACCGCGGTCGTCGTCGGAGCGGGCAGCGGGATCGGCCGGGAGTCAGCCCTGGCCCTCGCCGCCCAGGGCGCTCGGGTCGTCTGCGCCGATCGCGACCTCGCCGCCGCAGTGGAAACGGCCGGGCGGGGGACGGGCCTCACCTCGTACGGGTTGGACGTTCTGGATCGGGACGCGATCACGCGCGCTGTCGCGGAGCTCGGTGACGTGGACGTTCTGGTGTTCACCGCCGCGACGAACGTGCGCAAGCGGATGCTCGACTACTCGAGTGAGGAGTTCGACCGCGTGGTGGCGCTCAACCTGCGCGCGTCATTCGACCTGATCCGTGGCTTCGGTGGACCGATGGCCGAGCGCGGGCGCGGCAGCATCGTCGGATTCAGCTCGATCCGTGCCACGACGGTCGAGCCGGGCCAATCGGTGTACGCGGCAACCAAAGCCGGTCTGGTGCAACTGTTGAGGACAGCCGCCGCGGAGCTCGGCCCGCGCGGTGTCCGTGTGAACGCGATCGCGCCGGGGGTCGTCGAGACACCGCTGACCGCACAGATCAAGGCCAGCCCGGCGTGGTACGACGCGTACGCGAAGAAGAGTGCGCTGGGGCGGTGGGCGACGCCGGACGAGCTGGCCGGCGCGGTGGTCTACCTGGCATCGGACGCGGCGTCCTTCGTCACGGGCAGCGTGTTGCAGGTGGACGGGGGCTGGACCGCCGTGGACGGCCGCTTCGAGCCCCCGAACTGACTGGAGACCTCACCGCCCGGTGAGCACGATTGTGGAGTCGCAGATGAACGAGAGCCTTGCCGATCTGACCGCCACGGAACTGCTGGTGCGTTACCGCGACGGCTCGGTATCCCCGGTCGAGGTGATCGAATCCGTGCTCGCCCGGGTCAAGACTCTCGAGCCCAGTCTTTGCGCCACGTACGCGCTGGACCCGGCCGGTGCGCTGGCCGCGGCCCGCGAGTCCGAGCGGCGCTGGCTCCGCGGCGATCCGGCCGGCCCGCTGGACGGCGTACCGGTGACGGTGAAGGAGAACATCGCGACTCGTGACACCCCGGTGCCGCAGGGCACGGCTGCGACCGAGTTGGTGCCGGCGGCCGAGGATGCGCCCGCTGCTGCGCGGCTGCGTTCGGCCGGAGCGGTGATCTTCAGCAAGACCACGATGCCTGAGTACGGGATGCTCTCGTCCGGGGTGTCGACGTTCCACCAGCTGACGCGAAACCCTTGGGACTTGTCGCGTACGGCGGGTGGTTCGAGCGCCGGCGCGGCGGCTGCTGCGGCCGCCGGGTACGGGCCCTTGCACGTGGGTACGGACATCGGCGGTTCCATCCGCCTGCCCGCGGGATGGTGCGGTGTCGTCGGGCTCAAGCCGACCCATGGCCGGATCGCTGTCGGTCACCCGTATCCCGGTCGGGTGATCGGACCTATCACCCGGTCTGCTGCCGATTCCGCGCTGCTTGTCTCGGTGATGTCCGGGTACGACCGGCGCGACCACACATCGCTGCCACAGCTGGCTGACCGGTATGTCGCGTCGGAGTCTGCGGCCGGGCTCCGGGTGGGGCTGCTGCTGGATGCCGGGCTTGGTCTGGCGATGGACCCCGAGGTGAGCGCGGCGGTTGCCCGGGCGGCGTCCTCGCTGGAGTCGGCCGGGGCGGTGGTCGAGGCGATCGAACCGATCATCACGCGGGAGATGCTCGACGGCCTGGACCGGTTCTGGCAGGTGCGATCGGCTGCCGACATCTTGGCGTTGCCGCAGGATCGGCGGGCGAAGGTGCTGCCCGAGATCCGGCGGTGGGTGCAGAACGCGGCCGACCTGACCGGGTTCGAGGTGTTCGACGGGTTCAACCAGATGGGCATCATGGCCGCGGCCGTCGACGCGAGCTTCGGCTCGTACGACTTCATCCTGTCGCCGGTGGCGCCGATCACCGCGTTCGCGGCCGAGTCGGCCTATCCGACCGACGACCCACTGCGGCCCTTCGAACACATCGCCTTCACCGTGCCCTACAACATGTCGGGGCATCCCGCGGCGTCAGTCAACTGCGGCTGGTCCTCGTCGGGCTTGCCGATCGGCCTGCAGATTGCCGGGCCGCGTTTCGACGACATGGCCGTGCTGCGGCTTGCCGCCCTCGTGGACTCGCTCCAGACGGACCGCCGTCCCTGGCCGACCGCCGCGTGAGCGGTGCCGGGCATGGACGAGGCACTGCGAAAACGTATGTGCATCTCGATATAGCATCTCGACTTGCAGATACATTTCTCCCGTCCACCCGGAAACCCTGCCGCAGCAGGCGCAAACCGATGGCGCTGCGGCTCGTCCCGCCGCTCGCTGGACATCGGCCGGCTCAACTGATGGGGTTGTTGACCTTATGAGTCTCGACCACGGTGGCGTTTCCGACCTGCCCGTCTCGTTCGCTCTGCCGGCCGTCCGACTGCCTCCGGTCGGGGAACTGGCGTCCGCTGCGCGGAACTGCGACCGCGTCCACGTGCTCCGCCGGCTCGCCGAGTGGGCGGATGACAGGCGGACCACGAAGACGGGCAACCTGACTCTGGCGGACGCGCGGGCCGCCGTGCAGGAGCTGGGTCTGCCGGATGACCAGGGCCCTGGACGGACAGCGGCCCGGTCGGCGGCCGGATTCCCCGAGCTCCAGGACCTGTGGGAGCTGGTTGTGGAGCTGGATCTGGTGGAGCTCGATGGCGGCCGCGCGGAGATCGGCGGCACGCTGGAGATGCTGCGGTACGACCAGGATCATGATGTCCTCGACTTCTGGACCGACCTGCTGGCGGTGACGCTGGAACCGGCCCTGCCGTCTCAAGGGGACCCGACCGGCCTGGTGCCGATGCTGATCAGGCTGTACATCGACAGCTCCCCGGTCGACAGTCTCGCCGTCGAGGTCGCCGCTGTGGCCTCGGACCTGGACGTCGAGTCGGTCCGCTCGTCGCCGCGCTCGAGGATGCTGGTCACCGCGTGCGAGTCCGTCATCCGGGGGCTACTGGCAGAGCTCGAGCTGATCGACGCGGTCGTGCTCGACGGAGACCAGGCGACCCTGACGGATCTGTGTCGCTACGGACTGTCCACCTGGTTCGAGGAGGGTGGTCTCCAGGCGCCCATCGTGACGGACCTGGCCCAGGCGACCGTGACCGACCTGCTCGACCTGGGATCGGCCATCAGCGGCCGGGGAGCGGTGGAGGCGCTCTTCCGCGAGTGGGTCACCGCCTGGGGACCCGGGCCGGCGATCGACGCCATCGTCGAGCACGCGCGGGGCGGCACTCCGCAGCATCGAGTGGCGGCGTTCGGCCTGCTCGATCGGTTGGACAACCTGGCACAGCCGGCAGTCAGGAGCTGCCTGGACGACCGGGACCTGCGTCCCCATGCAGTGGGTTGGCTGATGGGCCGCGAGCTGTTCGGCGACGAGCCGCGGCTGGACGATCTGCAGCGGCTCTACCTGGATGTGGTCGCCGCCGACCTCACTGACGACGACGAGTTCTTGCGGGACTCGATCGTCCAGCTCGCCGGACACGATGCGGATCAGGTCGAGCTGATCGACAGCCTGTGGCTGTGCGACCACGCGCAGGTGGTGGAGGTGCTGGACGCGTTGGCCCGCCATCACCCGCACGAGGCCGCCGCCAGAGCCGCGCGGAAGGCCGCCCTTCGCGCCCGCTCCGCCGCGGCGGAACGGCCCGCAGCCCAACGCCGTACGGCGAAGTAGGGGTACCCACTCAAGTGGCGGGTTGCCACCGCGGACAATCGGTGGTCAACCCACCAACTGGGTGGGCAACCCCCGCCTGTGGGTGCGCCAGAATGTCCAGGTGAAGCTGCAATGGTTCGAGGGCATGGACGAGCAGTCGGCACAGCTCGCCCGCGGCGCGATCGCGAGCCTCGTCGGTGACGGGGACCTCGAGACGCTGACGCAGACCGATCTGCAGGACTTCCTCTGGTACAGGCTGCCCGCGAAGTGGGTGGTCGAGACCGCCGAGCATCACGAGGTCGCCTGGGCGCTCGGTGACGCGTTGCGCAACGTTGGCCTCGACCGCTACGCCACGATCTGTCGCCAGCAGACGACCCACCTGATCATCGACGCGTACGACCAGTCGTTCAAGCAGGGAATCGCCGCCTACCGCAAGGCAGCGGAGGCCTCCGGCATCGAGCCGCCCGACACAGACCAGATCGCCTGGGGCGCCTATATGGGACCGGCCGAGCTCGCGGTGCGCGACCGCCTTGCGTCGACGTTGGAACGTGCCATTGTGGCCGGCGAGCTGGTGCCAGGCGCGCGAGGCTGGAAGAAGACCGCTCAGCGGATCAGCGAGGAGTTCCTGTCCTCGATCGGCGCCGATGGCCGGGTGCCACTCGAGGTCGTGGAGGCCGAGCGGATCGAGGTGTGGGCGAGGGCGGGCGGCCGGCATCGGGCGGCGCTGCACCGTGCGGTTCGGCCGAAGTTGTCGACTGAGACTGTGGACCTACCCGGCAAGGCCGTGGCGGAGTCACTCACACCTGCACGGGCGCTGTTGGAGGGGGTCGGCGACGGGGTGACCTTGACCCAGGCCGGATACCTGCCGAAGGCGTTGGCGGTTGAGCTGAACGAGCGTTTCCGGTGGCAGGACCCGACCATTCACAAGATGCACTCCGAGGCCGACGTGATCGGCCTGCGGCTGCTGCACGGATTGTTGCGCCGATCGAGGCTGTTGACGAAGCGGGCGAGCCGGCTGTCGGTCTCGGCCGAAGGGCGGCGGTGTCTGTCCGACGACGAGCGTCTCTTCCGGCTTCTCGCGGTCCAGGTCCTGTCCGGTGAGCAGCTCGACGTGGACATCGCGTACCTGACTGCCGCCGCGCTGCTCGTTGCCGGCGCGCCGCAGACCAGGGACCAATTGATGCTCGCCGTCCTGCCGGCGGTCGAGGAGTCGTGGCGTGCAACCGATGGACAGCCGGTCGGGCGTGAGCGGGTCGCCTACGGTGCCCTCGACTGGCGGTGGAATGCCCGCACGCTGGGGTGGTTGCACGAGTCAGGTGACTGGCCTGATCACCGGGAGGAGCTCACGGCGGTCGGTCGGGTGGCAACAGCTATCGGGCTCCAAGCCGTCGCCAGTGGCCCACGACAGCGTCCATGAGGTTCAGTACTCCCCGTAGACCGAGACCCTCGTGCCGATCGGGGTCTCGGCGAAGATTTCATGGATCTGTGGGCGCATGACCCGGACGCAACTGTGGCTTGCGGGATACGACTTGACGAGGCTGTTGACCCGCGAGCCGTGCAAGGCGATACCCGGACGGTTCTTGAGGAAGTAGATCGAGTCGTACATGTACGCGCCGTCGTACAGGCTGCTCTCGTGTGCACCGGCCCACTTGCGCCACACCGTGCCGGTCCCGCTCGGGGTCTCGTAGCCGAGTGCGCCGGTGGAGACCCAGACGATCCGGCGGTAGGTGTTGTCAACGACCTGGAAGAGCACCTGGCACGTCTTGGAGATGTACAGGCCGGGCGGCCGGGTGGCAACGGGGCGTTTGGTTGCCAGGAGCACCGAGCGGATGTCCTCGGTCGTCAGGCGTCCGCGGCTGACCGGGAGGCCGTTCGTCTCGCGCCACGCGCAGAGGGCCTGGCGTGCGCGCCTCGTGATGGTCCCGTCGACGTCACCCACGGGGTACCCGAACGAGTCGAGCTTCTGCTCGACCTGGAGGGCCAACGACGCGGGCTTCTTGGTCGGCTTCGGAGTGGGCTTGGGCGTCGGTGTCGGTGTCGGCTTGGACGGGGACTGCGACGGCGTGCGCGTCGGGGTCGCCGAAGGCGTGCCGGTGGGCTTGCTCGACGACGGCGCGACGGCGGTTCGGGTGGGCGAAGGAGTCGAGGGGGAGTCGGCCAGCGGCACGTCGGCGCACCCGACAAGACCCGCCAGCGTGGCAACCAGCAGTGCACCGGCACCAAGTCTGCGTCGTCGCGTCATGAGCCCCCCTCGACCAGGCTTCTCAGCGTCGCAGAACCGCGACAACGCAGCCGGGAGACACGCCCGAAGGTGGAACCGGCCCCGTACCGCTATCGTACGGGGCCGGACGGTCACTCATTGCGATCCGAGCTTGAGAGTGGCGAACCTCCGTTGCGCGACACGACGCCGCCCGTACGACGGCCCGCCTGATGCAGACGGGCCGTCGTACGGGTGAGGTTGCAGCCTCTACCAGGCGTAGTCTTCCGGGGCGGTCTTGTAGCCGGGGAAGATCTCGTCGAGCTTGGCGAGTGTCTTGTCGTCCAGTTGTACGTCGACTGCGCGAACGGCCGCTTCGAGCTGCTCCATCGTGCGCGGGCCGACGATCGGAGCCGTGACTGCCGGCTGAGCGAGCAGCCACGCGAGCGCGACCTCGCCGGGCTCGTGGCCGAGCTCGTCGGCCAGCGACTCGTACTGCTCGATCTGCGGACGCAGCTTCTCGAGGGTCTCCTTCGAGCGGCCCTCTAGGCGGCGGACGCCCTGGTTCTCCTTGCGGATCACGCCGCCCAGCAGACCACCCTGCAGCGGCGACCACGGGATGACGCCGAGACCGTACGCCTGCGCGGCCGGCAGCACCTCACGCTCGACGTCGCGCACGAGCAGGTTGTAGATGGACTGCTCACTGACCAGGCCGGTGTAGCTCCGCTTCTCGGCGGCGGCCTGGGCCTGGGCGATGTGCCAGCCGGCGAAATTGCTGCTGCCGGCGTACAGGATCTTGCCCTGCTGTACGGCGACCTCCATGGCCTGCCAGATCTCGTCCCACGGCGTGTCACGGTCGACATGGTGGAACTGGTACAGGTCGATGTAGTCGGTCTGCAGACGCTTGAGGCTCGCGTCGAGAGCGCGGCGGATGTTCAGCGCGGAGAGCTTGCCCTCGTTCGGCCAGTCGCCCATGGCGCCGTAGAGCTTGGTGGCCAGGACGGTCTTCTCGCGGTTCTTGGGGTCCTTGGCGAACCACTCGCCGATGATCTCCTCGGTGCGGCCCGGGTAGATCGCCCGGCCGTAGCCGTTGGCGGTGTCGAAGAAGTTGATGCCCTTCTCGTGCGCGGCAGCCATGATCGCGTGGGAGTCCTCCACGCTGGTGTGAGGCCCGAAGTTCATGGTGCCGAGGCACAGGCGACTAACGGTGAGGCCGGTCCGGCCGAGATGAGTGAATTCCATGGCTTCCACCCTCTGTCATCCACGGTGAGATGTCCAAGAGGAGAATTCGCTGGCTTCGATCGATTATGGTTCTGAGTCATGGAGCTGAGGCATCTCGAGCACTTCGTCGCCGTGGCCGAGGAGAAGCACTTCACCCGGGCAGCGGAGGCGATGTCGATCTCGCAGTCTGGGTTGTCCGCGTCGATCCGCGCGCTGGAGCGCGAGCTACACGCGTCGCTGTTCGTGCGCAACACGCGCAGCGTGGAGCTTACCGAGGC
>DASTVQ010000043.1:0-76181 GCA_035759015.1 Kribbella sp. | reverse complement strand
AGGAATACAGGGGATACGAGGTCAGCGGGGGACGTTGAGGGCCAGGGTGATCTGCTCGGCGACCCTGGCGGCGAGCTCGAGGGCGGCGCGCCGGGTGGCGGGCTGGAGCGCGGAGTGGTCGAGCGGGCCCTCGGCGGCGATGTGCGGGTCGGTCGGGATGTCGATCACCGCGGCCGCGCGGCTCTCGAAGTACGGCCGGAGCTGCTTCTGGACATCCTTGTTGACGTCGCCGGGTCCGTTGCTGACAGCGATCACCGCTCGCCGGATCAGCCGCTGGGCATCCGCGCCCTGGTGGTCCAGCTCCTCGAGCATCTGCACCGCCGCCGCGCAGGACAGGCTCTTCCACTTGATCGGGATGACCAGGACGTCCGACGCCTTCATCGCCTCCCGCCAGTTGCTCGACCCCTCGTTGTTGCCGGTGTCGATCACCAGCACCTTGAAGAAGCGGCTCAGCAGCCGGTGGATCTGGTCGAAGTCCTTCGCCTCGATCTGCGCGTACGTCGTGGTCGCCGAGGTCAGTACGTCGTACTGGCCGGCGATCTGGTGGCGCAGGTAGGCACCGACGTCACCGAGGCGGGCGTCCGGCTGAGTGAGCATCGGCATCGCCTGCAGCATGTCGATGACCGTGGAGCGGCTGTTCGTGTCGTGAGTGCGCAGGTGCATGTTGCCGCGCAGCTCGTTGTTGTCCCAGGCGACGACACCACCACCGCGCGCCTGGCCGAGGGCCCCCGCCAGCAGCAGGGTGGTGGGCGTCTTGCCCGAACCGCCCTTCGGGTTGGCGACCGTGATCGTGACCGGGCGCCGGAAGGCCGTCGCCGCGGTGGCGCGGGCCGTCCGCTCGAGCCGCTCGGCGGAGCCCGGTCGCATCCGCAGCATGCTGCGAAGGCCCTTCTCGGCCGGAGCCTCGCGCGGCAGCGGCAAGGACTGGATCAGCTCGTCGGCGCGGTAGGAGACGGGCCGCTCCTGCGCGGCGCCGACGCCGCCCCCTAGGGAGAAGTACTGCCGAGGGGCC
This sequence comes from Kribbella sp., assembly GCA_035759015.1. Lineage (GTDB taxonomy): Bacteria > Actinomycetota > Actinomycetes > Propionibacteriales > Kribbellaceae > Kribbella. The sequence continues at coordinate 75,169 of DASTVQ010000043.1, read as the reverse complement.
GGCCGCGCGACAGGCGACTCCTGCGCCTCGGGCTCGGGCTGCGACCACGCGTCCTCGGAGAACTCCGGGGACGGCACGTCCGCGCTGGCCTCCATGCGTGCGGCGAACGGCTCGGCCTCGTCGACGACAGCGTCCGGCTGGGTCCAGGACGGACTCGGTTGCCACATCCTCCGGACCTCGGCCGCCGCCGCTTCTCTGTCCTTGTGCTGTCCGGAGCTGTGCGTGTCGGTCACGACCTCGGTCCCCGATTCTCTGCGCGGGGGCGATCACGCTCCCCTGGGCCTGCCGGAACGAAATCCCGGCGACGGGCCGGGAGAGGTCCCACTATTCCATGACCGGGTGTCCTCATGAGGTCACCGCGCGGAGCGTCGCGAGGCGCCAGGAGGCCCTGCTGGGTGCGATACCGCCCCCGGCCAACCACGGCAGTACGACGAGCAGCAGCGACGATCACGGGAGATAGCAGAGGCCAGGTGGGATGCGTGGGCGACCCTCGTCGCGCGTGGCTACACCGACCGCGAGATCGCCGGGGCGCTGTTCATCAGTGTCAAGGCGGCCAGCGTCCACGTCTCCCACAGCCTGCGCAAGCTCGACGTGCCGGACCGGCTCGAGGCGGCCGCAATAATGCATCGCCTGTCCGCGCGGGAGACACACCTCAACGCGTGATCTCGACCGGGTCCAGCCGGCTTCCGTGCCCCCTGACTGCGTCGTACCGGACTGGGTGGCGACAGAGCGCGCCGAGCGCCCGCTCCTCGGAGATGACCCCCGAGGAGCGGGCTGCCGAGCCTGCGTTGATCCCGTTGGCGACACTCACCGGCGCCGTGATGACGCTGATCGAGTCCGAGGAGCTGGCCGGTCGGGCGCTGCTGCTCGAACGCGAACGACCACCCCGGCTGCTGGCGTGATCGGTGTCAGCCAGGCCGCCCGGCAGCGACCTGCTTGGTGCGCGCGGCGATGTGCGCGGCGACGTACGCCGCGTCCCGCCCGGCGCCGCCGGTCAGCATGGACGCGAAGGCGTACTGGAACAGCAGCCCGACGAAGTACAGGCCCGGGCAGCTCGTGGAGACGCCGCGGTACTGTGCCGGCCATCCGTCCTCGCCCAGGACGGGCGCGTCGATCCAGCTGAAGTCCCGCCGGAAGCCGGTGCACCACACGACGTTGGTCACGTCGAGCACTCGACCGTCCTCGAGCACCGGCCGACCGTCCCTGACCCCCGCCATCCGGTCCTCGATGCGCTCTACTCCGGCCGCGGCCAGATCGGCGGCCTTCACCCGGAGCAGAGGTCCGCCGTGACTGCGTACCTCCGGCTGCATCTTCCGGCCGAGCGGAGTTCGTACCGTCAGCACGTGATTCGCCGCGAACCACAGCAACTTCAGGATCTGCCGGGCCGGCTTGCCCTCGATGTCGAACGGGATCTCGCCGCGCGACGGCCCGCACAGGACCGTCCGGTGCCCGGCCGCTGCGATCTCCTGGGCCAGGTCCGCGCCGGAGTGGCTCGCACCCACCACGAGGACGTCACAGGGCAACAACTGCGACGGGTTCCGGTACTCCGAGGAGTGGAGCTGCCGGATTCCCGGGTCCAGCTCCCTGGCGAACTCCGGCGTGTACGGCAGGTGCTCGCCGCCCGTCGCGACAACCACCTGCGCGGCCTCGAACCGCTGATCGCCCGCGCTCACGACGAACCCCTCCGCCGTCTTGTGCACGCTGTCGACGAAGACGCCGGGCCGCACCGGCAGCTGGTGCGTCTCGGCGTACCCCTCCAGGTAGTCCGCCACCTGCCGACCGGTCGGGAACTCGTACGGCGCCGCCGGGAACGGGCTGCCGGGCAGACTGTCGTACTTGGCCGGCGAGTAAAGCCGCAGCGAGTCGTAGCGGCGTCGCCACCCGTCACCGACACGGCGGTTCTCGTCGAGGATGACGAAGGACTGGCCGCGCTTGGCCAGGTGATAGCCGAGCGCCAGACCGGTCTGCCCGGCGCCGATCACCACCGTGTCGTGGCGCTGCACTCCCCCGGGAGCCGCCGGCTCCTGCCGCCGGATGTCGTACGTGTTGCTCATGATGGCCTCCATCTCGTCGCTGGTTCCGACGCTAGGAGGCCGCGTCGCGCGGACGCATCGGGCGAACTCCCCATCTCTGTGGGGTCCGTCGTGGGTATTCCTGCTCAGATCAGCTCGTGCTCGTACGCGTAGGCGGTGGCCGCGGACCGCGACGGCAGACCGAGCTTGGTCAGGATGTTGCTCACGTGCCTGGCTACGGTCTTCTCACTGATGACCAGCTCAGTGGCGATCGCCCGGTTGGTGGCGCCGGTGGCGATCAGCCCGAGCACCTGGACCTCGCGCGCCGTCAGTCCGCCGGCCTCGCCGGTCCCGGCCCCGGTGTCCCAGCTCGCCAGCTTGGCCAGGTCCGGCTCGGCTCCGAGCTCGCGGAAGACCGACCGGGCCGCGTCCATCTCCATCTCGCAGGCATCCTCGTCGCCGAGCTGCCGGCAGGCCGACGCGATGAGTAACCGGACGCGGGCCGCGTCGTACGGCGCGTTGAGCTGCTGCCATCCGCTCCAGGCCCGGCGGAGCTCACTGATCGCGGCCTTGCCGTTGCCCTCAGCAAGCAGGACGGCACCGCCACAGTGCGCGGACATCGCCAGCAGGTAAGGCGCATCGAGCGCGGTGGCTGTCTCGGCATACTCCTCCGCCGCGGCCCGCGCAGCCGCCAGATCCGCAGAGGCCAGCAGGATCTCGATGGAGGCCGGCAGCAGCCGCGCCCTGGCCAGTGGGCTCTGCGCCTCGTCCAGTGCCCGCTTGATTCCCGTCGTCGCGGCATCGAGCCGACCTTGTTCGAGGCGCAGCAGGGCCAGCCCAGGCTGGGGATTCCGGCCGTACCGGTTCGCCTCGCGGTACAGGTTCTCAGCGGCCGTGAACTCACCGCGGAGCCGGTGCAGCTCACCCAGCAGGTAGAGCGCCATGCCGACGGCCGGCTGTCCTGGGGGCTCCGACAGCCGCTCCTGGGCATGCCTGGCCTCCTCCATGGCCTCCGTCCACGAGCCGTGCAACTGCATCAGCTCGGCCCGATGGACGAGGCACTGCCCGCGGTACGGAACGAGATCCGGCTGCGCCTCGCACCAATGACTCAGCGCCGCGGTCCATTCCATCGCCCGCCGGAGGTCGAACGTCTCCTGGCACACCAGGATCATTGCGCAGTAAGCGATTCCGGCCACCACCGGGTCGACCTCGCCGGCCGTGACCGACACCATCGCCTCGTCGATGTAGCCGATCGCCTGCCTCGCATCCCCCAGTTCCAGGCAGACCTGCCCTCGGCCGAGTCTGGCCAGCGCCGCCAGCGTCGGATCTTCGCACCCCTCGCCGATGGCGATTGCCCGGCCGAACAACTCGTACGCGTCGGTGGCCTCGCCGGTGGCGATCAGCTGATGAGCCGTAGCCGCGAGCACATAACCTCGTTCGGCACAGTCCCGCCCGATGTCATCCACCAGGCGCTGCGCCCTGGCCAGCCAGCCGCCACCCCTGGCCGCCTCACCGGCGTTGGACAGTTGGAAGGCAAGCCAGAAGGCGCACTTCGCAGCCCGCTGGGTGTCGCCTCGCGCGAGCAGCGCCTGGTACGCCCGGGTCCACGTGTCGAGGCTCTCGTCCTCGCGGCCGATCAGGTGGGCGGCGGTGGCGAGCCGCTCCAGGTCCTCGGGCTCGAGCGAGCGTTCACGATCGGCTGCGGACAGGGCGGCGCAGCAGTCCGTCCAGGCGTGCTGCGCGAACCACTGTCGACCTGCTGCGAGATTGTCCATGGCCCCCTGCCCATCGACAGCGTAGATGCGCGCCGCACCCGCGTCCACGATGCGCCGCAGTCAGGCGGTTGGGCCCCCTTGGCTGACACCATTCCGGCATGACCGTCAGTCGACCGTTGGTGCCCGCCTTCGCCACCGGCCCGGTCACGGCAGTCGCCGTCGCCCTGGCCGCCGTCCTCACCGCGCTCTCCGGTCGCTACGGCTTCCACCGCGACGAGCTCTACTTCCTCGTCGCCGGTGACCACCTGGCCTGGGGGTACGTCGACCAGCCGCCGCTGACGCCCCTGCTCGCCAGGGTGTCGACCGAGCTCTTCGGCGACTCGCCCGCGGGACTACGGGTGGTCGCCACGATCGCGAGCGCCATGACGGTCGTTGTGGTCGCACTGATCGCCAGGGAGTTCGGCAGCGGCCGCAGAGCGCAACTGCTGGCCGCGGTCTGCGCCGCCGTGTCCGGCTTCGTTCTCGGCGTCGGCCATATGGTCTCGACCGCCACCTTCGACCTGCTGGCGTGGATGATCATCGGATTCGTCGCGGTCCGCCTGCTGCGCACGGGCAACGACCGCTGGTGGATGGCCGTGGGCCTCGCCGCCGGGATCGCGTTGGAGAACAAGTACCTGGTGGTGCTGCCTCTCGGCGCCCTGTTGCTGGCAGTGCTCGCCGTCGGCCCGCGATCCATACTTCGCAGCTGGTGGCTGGTCGCGGGTCTTGCCGTCGCGGCGGTAGTGGCTGCTCCGAACCTGTGGTGGCAGGCGAGTCACGACTGGCCCCAGCTCACAGTCGCCGGTGGTATCAGCGAGGACGACGGCACAGAGAACCGGATCATGTTCGTGCCGCTGCAGATCCTTCAGCTGTCGCCGTTCCTGGTGCCGGTGTGGATAGCCGGTCTGGTGCGGCTCTGGCGATCACCCACGCTCCGCTGGGGGCGTGCGGTCGCACTGGCCTATCCCCTGCTGTGCATCGCAGTACTGGCGATCGGGGGGAAGTCCTACTACGCGCTGCCCCTTTTGCTCATCATGGTTGCTGCCGGCTGCCAGCCCACCGTGGACTGGGTGATCCGGGGACGGCGGAGGCTGCGCCAGGCCCTGGTCGCGGCCGGGCTGGTCCTCACCGCGGTGTCATCCGCGATCTTCACGCTGCCCGTCCTCCCCGCCTCCGCGGTCAACTTCGTCCTCCCGGTGAACCAGGAGCAGGGGGAACAGATCGGCTGGCCCCAGCTGACCTCGGCCGTGGTGAGCGCCTGGGAGCAGATCCCGGCGACTGAGCGCTCCCGCGCGGTCATCTTCGCCGGCAACTACGGAGAGGCCGGGGCTGTCGCCGAGTACGGTCCGGAGCACGGTTTGCCCACCCCGTACTCGGGTCACATGAGCTTCGCGGACTGGGGCGCGCCGCCGGACTCTCAGGACGGGCCGGTGCTGCTCGTCGAGCAGGAGCGAAGCGAGCGGTACGAGAGCCACTTCAGCAGCTGCAGGCAGGTCGGCGAGGTCGACAACCGCCACGGCGTCGACAACGAGGAGCAGGGTGCGGCGATCGTCTTGTGCTCCGGCCCGGCCAAGTCCTGGTCCGCCCTCTGGCCAGAGCTGCGCCGCTTCTACTGACCTCGGCGGCTAACCGGGTGGGCGACTGCGGCGTCGGCCCGATTCGCGCGCCGTAGAGCGTCGGCCACGAAGCCGCCTGCCTTCGCCTCCTCGAGGAAGGCCCGGAGGAACTCGACGGTCTCGGGCGTGCGGGTCCAGGTCGTGCCCATCGCCTGCCGGATCTCCATGAACTGTCCCTCGATCAGGCGGAACCCGTGATGCGTGTCGACGAACTCGGTCATCGGTTGCCTGATGCCCGCCGCGACTTCCAGACGCTCGGCCAGGAACACGTCGACCCCTTCGTCCCCGCGCACCACGCTTGCGTGCTGGAGAGTGCGGGAGAGGAACAGGTCGTAAGCGGACCCATTCTTGACGCCGATCCGCACGCCGTCACGGTCGACGTCGACCGTCTGGGTGATCGCAGAGTCCTCGGGCACGGCGAACACACCCTCGATAACGACGTACGGGGCGGTGAAGGCGACCCCCGCTGCCCGCGCCGGGTCGATGGCCAGGAAGCACACGTCGGCCTGGCCGGTGGTCATCGCCTCGAACGACTTACGTGCCATCGAAACACAGGAGCTCGACCGGCACTCCCAGTCGAGCGCCCAGCTCACGCGCCAGGTCGACGGCCACGCCGGTCGGCGCGGTCGGGGTTCCCTGAGCCAGCACGGGATTGCCCAGATTGATCGAGGCTCGCAGGGTCCCTGTGGGCGCAAGGCCCTCGGCGATGGCAGAAGGCGCGATGCTCACGGATGCCAACCTACTGGTGGTCGCGCGAGTCGGCCGCGGGCAACCTCAGGTCCGAATGCTGCCTTCCGGGGGCCGAAACAAGAAGAGCGGGGGCCCGGCGGCAGCCGTGTCCCCGCTCCGACCTGCGGTTTTGGAGGTGGGCGATACTGGGTTCGAACCAGTGACCTCTTCGGTGTGAACGAAGCGCGCTACCACTGCGCCAATCGCCCGGTGCGGATGAAACCATAGCGCATTGATCCGCGACGTACGAATCGGGTCACGCTACTCTTTGTGGCAAGGCGGAGACCCCGTCGCGTTGGAGACATGACAGTGACCTTCTCGCACGACACCGAGCAAGCGCTCGGCACATTGGTCCGGCTGGTGAACACCATGCCCGGGCCCAGTAGCCAGGTGGACGATCTGGAGACCGTCGAGGACCTGGAGAAGTTCGTCCACGAGCGGGAGTTCAGCGCGGTCGGGAACCTCACCGACGCCGACCTGGACGAGGTGCGCGGACTGCGGATGCTCTTCTCCCCCGTCTTCACCACCTCCTCGGACGCCGAGGCCGCCGGGCTGATCAACGCGATCATCGCCCGCGGCACGTCTACGCCCAAGCTGACCAACCACGACGGGCATCCGTGGCACATGCACTACTCGCGCGACGGGGCGTCCCTGGCCTGCCGCATCACGGTCGAGTGCGGCATCGCGCTCGCCCAGGTGATCGCGGCCGGCGAGCGGGAGCGGCTGCGCCGGTGCGAGGCACCGGACTGCGACGACGCCCTGATCGATCTGTCCCGCAACCGTTCCAAGCGGTACTGCGACGCCCGAACCTGCGGCAACCGCTTGCACGTCGCCGCGTACCGCGAACGCCGCAAGACCGCCGGCGACTGACCGACGCGGTCCGCCCGGATCAGGGGTCGACGTCCTCCGCGGACCGCTCGGCGAAGATCTTGGCCACCGCGGCCGTGACCTCGCCCGGCGCGGCCAGGTCCCGGTCGTCCACCCGGTGCACGGCCTGCACGTCCCGGGTGGTGGAGGTGAGGAAGACCTCGTCCGCCTCGGCCAGCCTCGACAGCGGCACGTCGCGCTCGACCGCGCCGAACCAGGCCAGCACGAGAGCCCGGGTCACCCCGGCCAGCGCACCCGACTCCAGCGTCGGCGTGACCAGCTCGCCGTCGTACACGCAGAAGATGTTCGAACCCGTGCCCTCGCAGAGGTCTCCCACGGTGTTGGCGAAGATCGCTTCACCCCCACCCCGCTGCTTGGCGTAGGCCAGCGCCAGCACGTTCTCGGCGTACGACGTGGTCTTGAGACCGGCGACGGCGCTGCGCTCGTTCCGCACCCAGGGAACGGTCACGATCGCCGAGGTCGGCGCAGGCGGCTCGATGGCCTGGGAGGCGACGATCAACGTGGGGCGCGCAGTGCCACGCTCGGAAGACAGCGGCGACGGCCCGCCCGTGTAGGTGATGCGCAACCGCCCGAAGGCGATGGCGGGGTCGGCCTTCACGACCACCGCGATCGCCTCCTCGATCTCGGCCCGGTCCGGAGCCGGCAGACCGAGGCCGGTCGCGGACACGACGAGCCGCTCGAGGTGCTTGGTCACCGCGAACGGCTGTCCGTCGACGATCTTGACCGTCTCGAAGACGCCGTCGCCGGTGGTCAGGCCGTGATCCAGCGGCGAGATCCCGGCGGCGGCCGGGTCGTCGCGCAGCGCGCCGTTCTGCCAGATGATCATGAGTACTCCTTCCGCCCCGGACACCCTACCGGCGATCGCGGGGACCCCCGTTTTTGTCCTCGCGGGGCGATGGGCTAATGTTCTGTCTCGCGCCGAGGCCATCAACACCCGGTCGCAGCGCGGACGTAGCTCAGTTGGTAGAGCGCAACCTTGCCAAGGTTGAGGTCGCCGGTTCGAACCCGGTCGTCCGCTCGGAGAGGGTCAGCAGGCCAGCTTTCTCATGGTGGAGTGGCCGAGAGGCGAGGCAACGGCCTGCAAAGCCGTCTACACGGGTTCGAATCCCGTCTCCACCTCGGAACCCCCTGAAAGACCTGGGCGATTGGCGCAGCGGTAGCGCGCTTCCCTGACACGGAAGAGGTCACTGGTTCGAACCCAGTATCGCCCACCAGCACCACCGAGGCTCCTCCCCCGATCCGGGGTCGAGGGGCCTCCCTCGTTCCCGGTCGATCCTGCTGTCACCGGTGGGACAGGATGGCATCACTGAGGCGATGTCCCCGCCTGGACGTCACCTGCCCCCACGCGCCCGGACCCGCTGCACGACGTGCCCGCGAAATGCGCTACAGTTCTGGTCTCGCGCCAAGTAGACACGCATGGCGCGGCGCGGACGTAGCTCAGTTGGTAGAGCGCAACCTTGCCAAGGTTGAGGTCGCCGGTTCGAACCCGGTCGTCCGCTCGGAAGAGGTCAGCAGGCTGGAGCTCTGTGGTGGAGTGGCCGAGAGGCGAGGCAACGGCCTGCAAAGCCGTGTACGCGGGTTCGAATCCCGTCTCCACCTCGATTTCCCTCGAAAGACCTGGGCGATTGGCGCAGCGGTAGCGCGCTTCCCTGACACGGAAGAGGTCACTGGTTCGAACCCAGTATCGCCCACCAGCACGTTCGTTCACGGCGCTTCGAGCCGTTTACGCCGAAGCTCCTCACGCAGTTCCGGCTCGGACATCACCAGCCACACAAGCCCGCAGTCCTGGGGACCCGTGGCGCCCGGCTGGCACAACGAGCAAGCATCACCTGGCCGGACGGGACATCTCGGCACGGGCCCGCCACGATGCCGTCGCAGGCCGTCCGTCCTGGCCATCCCCGGTCCTCCGTTCGTCGCCTCACCTGGTTCAACGCGTCGGCCGGCGCCGGTGATTTCCCGCCGCAGCGTCACACCGTGAGTCGTTCGTCACCTCACCGTCGTACGCCGCTCGTGCAAGGCTCGGGCGACAACCGCGCCGAGCAGAAGCACCCCGCCGGCGACAGCCAGGGAAGTCAACGGCTCATGGAGCAGCAGCACACCGATCAGCGCGGCCAGGAGCGATTCCGTCAACGCGACCACCGACGCCGTAGTGGCGCTGACGGAGGTCAGGCCAACGTAGAACAAGCCGTAGGCGAGAGCGGTCGGCACGAGGCCCAGGTAGGCCAGCAAGGTCGCGCTGACGACGGGGTTGCCGGCCGTCGGCCACAGGCCGGCCCATACCGCGAACGGGAGGAGCGCACAGGCGCCGATCGCGAAGCCGAGCAGCGCGTTGCCGACCGGATCCGACCCACCTGAGCCGGTGGTCATCGCCCGGCTCAACAGAGTGGTCGCGGCGTACCCGAGTGCTGAGAGCACGGCCAGGCCGGTCCCGAGAACCGACGACGATCCGGCGGCTCCCCCACCGCCGAGAACGAGCAACACCAGGCCGACGAGGGCTACCGCCAGTGTCACGACACCTCGACGACCCAGTCGCTCGGCCAGCCAGATCCTGGCACCGACGGCGATCAGCACCGGCCCGGCGCCGAGCGCCACAACTGTCGATACCGCCACGCCGACCAGACCCACCGCTGCGAAGTACGCGAGCTGGTAGATCGCCAGTCCCGCGCCGGTGAGCGCCAACCGCAACGGCGCGGACGCGAGTTGCCGCGCCAACAGCGCCGACCGCTCGACGGGAAGTCTGCGGAGCAGTGGCCAGGTCAGCGCGAGCCAGGCCGCTCCACCGGCAAGTCGCCAGAAGGACACGGCGACGGAGTCCAAGCCGGTGTTGCGGAAGAGAACCGCCGCGACGGCACCGCCGGTGCCCCACGCCATCCCGGCGATCGCTATGTAGATCAGACCGCGCCTGTTCGAAGGCGCGACAGTACGAACCATGACCAGCTCCAAGCTGTTCGCGAATCCTGCAGAAGACTTCTGCGAACAGCGAGAAGCAGCCAGGACACAGTTGTCCTGGCCAGGGAGGACCGCCGTCCGCTAGCGGACGGCGGGCGGGGAGATGATCCGGTGCATGCGACGACCCTAACAACGACCGATGCCTGGTGCGTAAGGCTTTTCCTGCGTCCGCGGGCGCAGGGCTACCCATGTCGAGAACGGGGGAACGGCTCCGACGTCCTGGTCAGAGCGCCCGGACAGGGCCGCCGTCCAAGCCGACCAAGGGGTAACCAATGTTGCTCGAGAACAAGAATGCGATCATCTACGGTGCCGGTGGCGCGATCGGTGGCGCCACCGCCAAGGCCTTCGCGCGAGAAGGCGCCAGGGTCTTCCTCACCGGCCGGACCCGGCAGAGCCTCGACCTCGTCGCCAAGGAGATCGCGGCGGCCGGCGGGCAGGCCGAGGTCGCCGTCGTCGACGCGCTGGACGAGCAGGCCGTGGACGAGCATGCTCGTCGCGTCGTCGAGCAGTCCGGCAGCATCGATGTGTCGTTCAACCTGATCACTCGTGGCGACGTGCAGGGCACGCCGATCCACCAGATGTCCACGGCCGACTACCTCCGCCCGATCACCACCGGCGTCACCACGAACCACATCACCGCGAGGACGGCCGCTCGCCAGATGGTCGAGCAGGGCTCCGGGGTGATCCTCGCGCTGGACAGTGGTTCCGCCCACGCCAGCCCGATGATGGGCGGCACCGGCTCCGCGGACGCGGCGACCGACAGCTTGATCCGCAACCTGGCCCTCGAGCTCGGACCGCACGGGATCCGGGTCCTCGGCATCTGGACGGCCGGACTGCCCGAGACGCTGTCGCCGGAAAAGCTTGCCGCGGTCAACGAAGCGCTGCAGCTGGACGAGGCGGCCTTCCAGGGACTGCTCGCCCAGCTGGACCAGATGCGGATGTTGCGCCGGTCCCCCAAGCTTGCCCAGATCGCTGCCACGGCAGCATTCCTGGTGTCCGACCAGGCCGGAGCCATCACCGGCTGCTTCATCAACGCGACCAGCGGGATCTTCCCCAGCTGATGACGACCGGCACCGGCCGGTCGCGGTGTGACCCCGTCCGGTCGGTGCTCGATGACCGCAGAGCTCAGATGAAGAGCAGCTGCGCGCCCTCGGTCTTCTCGATGAAGTCGGCGGCGCTGATGATCGCCTCGACGTCGTCGTAGAGGTCGCTCTCGTCGAGGTCCATCATGTCGGCCGACATCCGGCACGCCCACAGGTGACCGCCCGAGGCGACGATCTGCTCGAGGAACTCCGGTACCTCAGGCACGCCGGCGTCGTGGATCTGCTTCTTCATCTGGTGGGTGGCCAGCGCGGTCATGCCGGGCAGGCCGCCGAGGCCTTGCGGCATGTGGGTGGCGGTGTTACCCAGCATGGTGAACTTCAGGTCGTTCATCCGGGACTTGGTGATCATGTCGAAGCCCCAGAAGGTGAAGAACAGGTGCGTCTCCACCCCTTCGCCGAGAGCCGCGTTGGCGAGGATCAGTCCGGGGTACGCCATGTCGAGGTTGCCCTTGGAGCAGATGATCGCCAGCTTCCGGCCGATGACCGCGTCGTCGCCGAAATCGGGGACGATCGCCGGTGCGCTGTCTGTGCTGGTCATGGTTCGGTCCTTCTCTCACACGCAGCCGCGGGGCTTGGGCAGACCGGCGATGTAGGCCATCTTCTTGGACGGCTTGCCGGGGAAGAGCGTGAACAGCTGCTTGATCGGGATGCCGGCCAGGGTCGACACCCGGCGCAGGGTGGCGGTCTCGCCATGTGCGACGAAGTCCTCGCGGAGGAAGTGGAGCACCTTCCAGTGCTCGTCGGTCAGCTCGATCCCGATCTGCCCGGCGAGCCGGGCGGCGAGCTCCTCGTTCCACTCGGCGTACTCGGTCAGGAATCCCTCGTCGTCCACATGGACCTGAGCGGCGCCTACGGTCACGACAGGCATGGTCATCTCTCCTCGTTCGGTCGGTGCTTGCCGGCCATCGACATGTTCGCCGGCAGTGGAAGGCGGCGTCCGGGCAGCAGCAGGTGCCAGTAGATCCAGCGGAAGGCGAGCTTGCCCCAGTGGTTGCGGGCGTTCTCCTGCAGCAGTCCGAGCGGCCCGATGCCGGGAAGCGGGAACTTGCCGGGCAACGGTTCGGTGTCGTAGTTGAAGTCGATCAGCAGGCCCTTGCCGTCACCGGACTCGATGAAGCAGTTGGCATGCCCGTCGAAGCTGCCGGTCATCGGTTTCCCGTCGACGTAGCGGCAGAAGTTGTCGGTGAAGATCTCGGCGGAGAAGTGCGCCACCGAACCGGCCTTGGAGGTCGGGATGTCGTTGGCGTCGCCGACGGCGAAGATGTCGGGGTGGGCCGTGGACTGGAGGGTGTGTTTGTCCACCGGCACGTAGTTCAGCTCATCGCCCAGGCCCGAGCGCGCGACGAAGTCGGCGCCCATGTTCAGCGGGACGGTCACGAGCAGGTCGAACGGGATCTCCCGCTCGTCGTAGGAGATCAGCACCTTCCGCTCGTCGTCGATCCGCTCGACCATGAAGTCCGCCTCGACGGCGATCTTGCGTTCGTCGAGCATGCCACCCAGGTGCTCGGAGGCGATCGGCTTGGTGAAGGCGCCGGACAGAGGCGTGGCGTACACCAGCTCCACCCGGTCGCGCATGCCGCGGCCGCGGAAGTGCGCCTCGGCCAGGAACGTGAACTCCAGCGGGGCGACGGGACACTTGATCGGCATGTCGACGGTGTGCACGACCAGCCGACCGCCGGTGAACCTGCGGAGCGCGTCGGCCAATGCCACCGAGCCGTCGTAGCTGAAGAAGTCGAAGATGCTCTTGCGCCACTGGGTTCCGAGCATGCCGGGCGTCTGGTCCGGCCGCGGGCTGGTGCCGGTGGCGATGACGAGCTGGTCGTATGGCAATGCGGTGCCGTCGGACAGCCGGACCACCTTCGATCCCGGCTCGACCCGATCGATCTCGCCGATCAGGAAGTTGATCCCGGCGGAAAGGAACCGGCTGCGTGGCTTGATCACCTCGTCAGGCCGGTAGACCCCGAACGGGATGAACAGCAGACCGGGCTGGTAGAGATGCCGGTCGTCTTGGTCCACGACGGTGATCTGCCACTCCTCGCGGCCGAGCCTGCGCCGCAACTTGTTCGCCACCATCGTGCCCGCCGTGCCGGCGCCGAGCACTACCAAACGCCTCATTGGGTGACCCCTCTCGCTCCTGAGCTCTCCAAACCGACGCTAGTGCTCGTCGATCACGCCCAGCAGGGCACTAAGACCCGCCTGACACGGGCCGGAAGCATCGGAAGGTGCTCTCCCGGAGGTCACATTCGCAGGTGGGAGCCGCCGTTGAAGTCCAGCACGGTCCCGGTGGCGAACTCGGCCGCGGGCGAAGCCAGGTAGAGGATCGCCTGCGCGACCTCGTCGGCGGTGGCGATCCGCTCCAGGGGGCTCTCCAGCCGGCGCCGATCGTACCCGTCGCCGGCCAGGGCGCCGGCCGCCATGTCGGTGTCCGTCCAGCCTGGTGCGATGGTGGTCACCGCGATGCCGTCCGGTCCGAGGGCACGCGCCAGCGACTGACCGAACGCCACCAGCGCGGCCTTGCTCGCCCCGTACGCGGGCTGGTTGGGTTCGCCACGGAAGGCGCCGCGGGACGAGACGTTGACGATCCGACCGCCGCGACCCATGTGCCGCACCGCGCACCACGTGACGTTGGCCGTACCGACGAGGTTCACGCCGAGTGTGGCGGACCACGCCTGCTGCCACTCGTCGTACGAGACGTCGCGGATCGGGTGCGGCTGGTAGATCCCCGCGTTGTTGACCAGTACGTCGATACCGCCGAGCGCGGCGGCTGCTTCGTCGACCATCCGCAGGATCTGCGCCGGATCCGCCAGGTCCGCCGGGGCCAGCACGTGACCTTCGCCGGCCAGTGAGTCCAGGGTCTTCCGCGCGGCCTCGCCGGACGAGCCGTAGTGGACGGCGACCCGGTCACCGGCGGCGGCGAAGGCCTGCGCCGCCGCCGCGCCGATTCCCCGTGATGCCCCGGTCACGAGCACTGAGCGGTTCATGCCCCGAGTCTTCCATTCGCCGCCCGGAGACCTACCGACGCGGTTTGGAGTCCCGGTGGTACTCCTTCGTCTGGCGGATCCGCTCCCGCTTCGCCTCGGCGCGCAGACGCAGATCCGTGCGCCGGGCCATGAACGCCGCCTCCCGCTGCAGTTTCTGCCAGCTCTCATATCGGCGTACGGACAGTTCGCCACTGTCCAGCGCGGCCCGGACGGCACAGTCCGGCTCGGTGGAGTGGGCGCAGTCCGTGAACTTGCACTGTGCCGACAGCGCGGCGACGTCGGGAAAGGCTGCCGCCAGTCCTTGACCCGAGTCCTGGAGTCCGATGCCCCGCAGGCCCGGCGTGTCGATCACGACGCCACCACCCGGCAGGACGATCAGCTCACGTCGTACCGAGGTGTGGCGGCCTTTGCCGTCCTCACGGATCGCTTGTACGGCAAGCAGTTCGACACCGGCCATCGCGTTCACCAGCGACGACTTACCTGCCCCGCTCGCGCCGAGCAGCGCCATCGTGGCATTGCCGTCGAGCAGCCCCCGCACATCCTCCACACCGTCACCAGTGGTCGCGCTGCAGACCAGTACGTCCGCACCGGGCGCCGCCGTGGCCACATCCTCAGCGACGGTGTCAGCGTCGCTGACGAGATCCGCCTTGGTCAGGAGGACGACCGGCCGGGCGCCGCTCTCCCAGGCCAGGGCGAGGAACCGCTCGATCCGGCCGATGTTCGGCTCGGGGTGCAGACCCACGACGATCGCGATCACGTCCACGTTGGCCGCGAGCACCTGGCCCCTGGAACTGCCGCTCACCTCGGCCCGGACGATCGCCGTACGGCGTGGGGCGAGCGCCTCCACGGTGATGCGATCGTCCGGCCAGGCGCGCAGGGTGACCCAGTCTCCCGTGCACGGTGTGGCCTGTACGTCGGCCGCGATGGCCGCGAGCACGCCACCGGACCAGGAGGCGCGCACGGGTCCGTCCTCGGTGAGCACGGTGGACAGTCCCTTGTCGACCCGGGCGACGCGACCGGGGACCAGCTCGGAGGCGCCGGGCAGTGAGTTCAGGTAGTCGGCCGTGGTGGAGTCGAGCCCGAGGGCGCGCAGTTCAGCTGACATCGTGCGGCGAACCTTTCAGGTGGTCCGCCCGCGAGTTCAGCTCAGCGGACGGACGGTGCGGGAGACAGCGGCCGGTAGGGCCTGGTCTGAGGTCATGAGGGCGCCACCTCCTTCGGAGTCCTGCCGTCCAGCCGGGTCGGGGACGGACTGTCGCGATGCCGTCAGCGTATGTCGCCCCCGGCGCCCCGCGCACCGGGTTTTCCGACCGGTGCGGGCCGCAGAGAGGGCTCGCGATCACCGAGCGCCTCGATGGCACGCGCCACCTTCACCTCGGGACGCTGGTCGGACTCGGGAACGGCCCCGACCTGCTCGGACTCGAGCCGCTCGGACTCGGCCTTCATCACCGGCTCCGGTGTCTCCTGCTCACCGTTCTTCTCGTCCTCCTTGCGTACCTTGTACGGCCACAGGCGGTCCACCACCGCGTTGAGCGCCGCGCCGATCAGGACCGCGATCGCTGTCATGTAGAGCCACATCAACACCGCGATCGGCGCGGCCAGCGGCCCGTAGAT
Organism: Kribbella sp.; assembly: GCA_035759015.1. GTDB lineage: Bacteria > Actinomycetota > Actinomycetes > Propionibacteriales > Kribbellaceae > Kribbella. The sequence continues at coordinate 59,523 of DASTVQ010000043.1, read as the reverse complement.
CGACGTGCCACCGACGGTGCTCTGCAGGATCCAGCGCAGCACGAAGCTGCCGAGGATCCAGATCGACAGCGCCAGGAACGAGCCCGGCAGATCCGACACCCAGGGTGTCCGGAGGGGCACTGACAGGTGGTACAGGGTGTTCAGGAAGCCCGCCGACAGGACCGTCACGACGGGCCAGTACAACTGGTTCAGGAAGTCCAGCCGCTGTGGCAGGAGGACATCGATCGCGGACGGTCCGGCCAGCACCAGGGGCAGCACGATGACCCCGATGACGAGCGCCACGCAGTAGAGGCTGAACGACAGCGCCCGGGTCCGGACGATGCCGCGCCTGCCGCCCATCCCGTACATGATCGTGATGGTGTCGACGAAGACGTTCAGAGCGCGGCTTCCGGACCACAGTGCCAGCAGGAAACCGATCGAGATCACGTCCGGCCGGCCGCCGTCGAGCACGTTGTCGAGGGTCGGCACGATCACACCGGTGACCGACTCGGCCGTCAGCGCCCGGCCGGCGAGCTCGGTGATCTGCTCCTTGATGTTGTCGATGGTCTCGACCTCGAAGAACTTGCCCGCGACGTACCCGATGCTGCCGGCCAGACCGAAGATCAGCGGCGGCAGCGAGAGGATCGCGAAGAAGGCCGCCTCGGCGGCCAGGCCGGTGACCCGGTAGCGCAGGCAGGTGCCGACGGTCTGGGTGATGAGCTTCCAGGTCGTCCCGGGGATCCGTCGGGCCCATCCGAACGAGACCCATGTCTCGGACCCTGCGCGTGCCATACCGCTTACCGTACTGACATGGCGGACCCATTCGCGGTAACGAACCAGGCTCCTCCCCTGGAGGACGTGAACTTCTTCACCGGCGACACGCCGCTGCGTGATGCCCTGCGCACCCACGGCGAGAAGGCCGACGAGGCGGCCCTGAGCGCGATCGGAGCGCTGGCCGGCAGCCGGGAGGCCCTCTCCCACACGCTGCCGGCCAACCAGCACCCACCGGTGCTGCGCACCCATGACCGGTACGGGCACCGGATCGACGAGGTGGACTTCCACCCGTCCTGGCACTGGCTGATGAACCAGGCCGTCGGGTTCGGGCTGCAGGCCGCCCCGTGGACCAGCGACCGGCCGTCGCCGCATCTGACCCGCGCGGCGGGTTTCTACCTGTGGTCCCAGGTGGAGCCCGGTCACGGCTGCCCGATCTCGATGACGTACGCCGCCGTACCGGCCCTGCGCGCCGACGACGGGCTCGCCGCCGAGTGGGTGCCCCGGCTGGCCGCCACCTCGTACGACCCTCGCCGCGCGGCCCCGCAGGACAAGGCGGGCTGCCTGGCGGGGATGGGCATGACCGAGAAACAGGGTGGCTCGGACGTCCGCGCCAATCTCACCACCGCGACGCCGTCGGGGACGGACGGCGAGTACCGCCTGGACGGGCACAAGTGGTTCTGCTCGGCCCCGCAGGTGGACGTTTTCCTGGTGCTGGCGCAGGCGCCGGACGGCCTGAGCTGCTTCGTCGTACCGCGGGTTCTTGCCGACGGCAACCGCAACGTGTTCGCGCTGCAGCGGTTGAAGGACAAGCTCGGCAACAGGTCGAACGCGTCCGGCGAGGTGGAGTTCCACGGCACGGTCGGCTACCGGCTCGGGGACGAGGGCGCCGGGGTGCGGACCATCATCGAGATGGTGGCCGCGACCCGCCTCGACTGCGTTCTCGGCTCCGCGGCGCTGATGCGCCGGGCACTGGTCGAGGCCACCTGGAACGCGAGTCATCGCAGCGCGTTCGGCGGGGTGCTGCGGGACAAGCCGGCCATGCAGAACGTGCTCGCCGACCTGGCGATCGAGTCCGAGGCGGCGACCACCCTGGCGATGCGGCTCGCGGCGGCGGTGGACGCGTCCGTCGCGGGGGACGAGGAGGCCGCCGCGTTCCGGCGGATCGCCCTGCCGCTGGCCAAGTTCTGGGTCTGCAAGCGCACTCCCCCGGCTGTGGCCGAGGCGCTGGAGTGCCTCGGCGGCAACGGCTACGTCGAGGAGTCCGGACTGCCCCTGCTGTTCCGCGAGTCGCCGCTGAACTCGATCTGGGAGGGCTCGGGCACGGTCAACGCGCTCGACGTCCTGCGGGCCCTCCGCCGGCCCGAGTCGCTCGAGGCCTGGCTGACCGAGGTCGGCACCGTGCGTGGGGCCGACCACCGGCTGGACGAGGCCGTCACCGACGTACTGGAGTCGCTCGCCGACCTGGGCGACGTGGAGGTCAGGGCGCGGCGGCTGGCATCGCGGATGGCGGTCTGCCTGCAGGCGTCGCTGCTGCTGCGTCACTCCCCGGCCGAGGTGGCCGACGCCTTCGTCGCCTCCCGCCTCGCCGGTGACTGGGGCGGCGTCTTCGGCACCCTCCCGCGCGGCACGTCGCTGTCCATCGTCGTGAACCGCATCTTCCAGCCCGAGGAGTGAGGCCGTGGCTGTGCCGGCGCCGCGGGTCCACTAAGGTGATGCGCGTCGCGACTGGCGCTGAGGTGGGATCGACCACCGGGGAGCGAGAAGACGCCGGCACCGCGCGCCTGGGTGCCGCGACCGATTTGAGTCCAGGGAGACGAGATGACCCAGCCCATCAGTGCCGGATTCGACGCAGCGGCCGCATCGGCGGCCTACCGCAACGCGCTGGAGGTGATCGGCGCGGTCGAGCCCGGCGTCGCCGACGCGATCAAGGCCGAGCTAGCCGACCAGCGCTCCTCGCTCAAGCTGATCGCGAGCGAGAACTACGCCTCCCCTGCCGTCTTGCTGACCATGGGCAACTGGCTGTCCGACAAGTACGCCGAGGGCACGATCGGGCACCGCTTCTACGCCGGCTGCCAGAACATCGACACGGTCGAGCAGCTGGCCGCCGACCATGCCAAGGCCCTCTTCGACGCCCCCCACGCCTACGTGCAGCCGCACTCCGGCATCGACGCCAACCTGGTGGCGTTCTGGGCCGTGCTGGCCCAGCGGATCGAGTCGCCAGCCCTCGCCGAGGCCGGCGCCAAGCACGTGAACGACCTGTCCGAGGAGGACTGGGCCAAGCTGCGCAAGGCGTTCGGCGGCCAGAAGATGATCGGCATGTCGCTGGACGCGGGCGGCCACCTGACGCACGGCTTCCGGCCGAACATCTCCGGCAAGATGTTCCACCAGACGTCGTACGGGACGAACCCGGAGACGGGCCTGATCGACTACGACGAGGTCGCCCGGCTGACCCGCGAGTTCAAGCCGCTGATCCTGATGGCCGGCTACTCCGCGTACCCGCGCAAGATCGACTTCGCGAAGATGCGCGAGATCGCCGACGAGGTCGGCGCGACCCTGATGGTCGACATGGCGCACTTCGCCGGGCTGGTCGCCGGCAAGGTCTTCACCGGCGAGTTCGACCCGGTCCCGTACGCCCACGTGACCACGACCACCACGCACAAGTCGCTCCGGGGCCCGCGCGGCGGCATGGTGCTCTGCCAACCCGAGTACGCCGACGCGGTGGACCGCGGGTGCCCGATGGTGCTCGGCGGACCACTCGGTCAGGTGATGGCGGCCAAGGCCGTCGCCCTCGCCGAGGCGCGACAGCCGTCCTTCCGGACCTACGCGCAGGCCGTCGCGGACAACGCGGTGGCACTTGCCGAGGGCCTGATGAAGCGCGGCACCAAGCTGGTCACCGACGGCACGGAGAACCACTTGGTCCTGCTCGACGTCTCGGCGTACGGGATCACTGGGCGGCAGGCGGAGTCCGCGCTGCTGGACGCGGGCATCGTGACCAACCGCAACGCGGTGCCGCGGGACCCGAACGGCGCCTGGTACACCTCCGGCGTCCGGATCGGCACGCCGGCGCTGACCTCGCGCGGGTTCGGACCGGACGACTTCGACCGGGTGGCCGAGCTGATGGTGGACGTGTTGTCGTCGGTCACCCCGACGACGACCTCGGCCGGCACGCCGTCGAAGGCGAAGTACGTGCTCGCCGACGGCGTCGCCGCCAAGACCCACGCGGCCGCCGCCGAACTGCTCGACGCCAACCCCCTCTACCCCGGCCTCGACCTAGCCTGACCGCACCACACCGCCCAGCCAGTAGTCGCCCAGCCAGTAGTTGCAGCGATCGGTCCCAAACCGTCCCCCGCATGGGCTCGCAGCTCGCCAGGATGGAAGGTTTGGGACCGATCGCTGCAACTACTGGCTGGGGTAGGAGAGCGAGTAGTGATGCCCGGGCAAACTATCAGAATGTTCTGATAGTTGCGATGGATTTTATTACTGTATCGTTCCGGTATGTCCCCGGTACCTGCCTCCGAGCCGTCCCCGGAGGTCGTCAGCCGGTTCGTCGAGCGCTTCGCCGGCGTGCTGACCGACAGCGGGGCCCCGTCGATGTCCGCCCGGGTGATGGGACGGATGCTGGTCAGCCCCACCGGGACGATGACCGCGTCCGAGCTGGCCGAGGCGCTCCAGGTCAGCCAGCCCGCCGTCTCCGGCGCCGTCCGTCAGCTCGTCCAGGTGTCCTTCATCACCCGCGAGCGCCTGCCGGGATCCCGCAAGGACCAGTACCGGATCCGCGAGGACGTCTTCGCCACGATCCTGGAGCAGCGGTTGCGGGCCCTCCGCGAGTGGGAGGCCGGCGCCTTGTCCGGCGCCGACCTCTTCGGCAAGGACACCGCGGTCGGCGCTCGCCTGGCCGAGGCGGCCGAGTTCTTCGCGTACATCCAGACCGACCTCGACCTCACGGTCAAGCGCTGGCGCGCCGACCGCGAGCGTCGGCCCACCAGCCCCTGACTTTCACCGGCCAGGTGATCGGGCCCGGCGGTCCATGGCCCGCTCACCCGGTCGGGTGATGCCTACTTGTCCCGCGCGGCCAGCTCCTCCCGCACCATGGCGGCGCCGTCCACCAGCGCCCGCAGCTTGCTTGCCGCGATCATCCGAGGCAGGTTGATCAGGCCGCAGTCCGTGGACAGCCCCACCCGCTCAGCCGGTACGAACTCGAGCACCGAGCGGATCCGGTCGGCCACCTCGTCGGCGGTCTCGGTCACGGTGCTCTTGACGTCCACCACACCTGCCACGAACGCCTTGGACCAGTCGTGGTCGGCAAGCGGCTTCAGGTCGTCCGGCCCGGTGCGGCCGACCTCGTAGTTCAGGGCGTCGATGTTGGCGTCCAGCACCTTCGGGAAGATGGCGTGGGCCCGCTCGGGCGCCGCCGCCGAGGTTGGCCGGTGGTCTAGCACCCAAGCGCCGAACTCGCGCTCCTCGTCGTCGGGGAAGTACCCGGGCGTGCCTGAGTAGTTCCCCCAGCAGGTGTGCACCCAGAACTGGCAGCCGGCGCCCTCCATCGCGGTGTTGAGGACCTCCACCTCCCAGTCGCCCATCCCGTAAGGCCAGACGAACTCGTCCACCTGGATGATGTCGCAGCCGGCGTCGGCGAGTTCCTTGAAGTCCTCGTTGTAGGCCTTGGCGATCGCGAGCGCGAGCTCCTTGGTCTCCTTGTAGTACTGGTTGTTCGTCGCGGCGGCGAGCACCTGGATGCCGGTGTAGGAGATCTTCACCGGCTTCTTCGTCGCCTTCCGCACCGCCCGCAGGGTGGCGAGGTGGAACGGGTGCTCGCGGCGTACCTCGCCGATGCAGGTGGGCGCGTAGAGCGTGGAGTAGATCGGCAGCCCGATCGGAGGACCCGACAGTTTGTAGCCGGACATGCGTTCGACGTAGTGGTAGAGGATCTGGCCGTACGGCGAGTCGCCTCCGTACACCTTGCCGTCGCTGATCACGTCGATCCCGGCGGACTCCTGGTCGTGAACAATGGCGCCGACCGCGTCCTCGAGCGCTTCGCGGCTGATCGCGTCGTAGACGAACTCGCCCTTGGGATAGACGGCGTACGCATGCCCGTCGTACCAGCGGGGGTTGGGGTAGTTGCCCACCATCGTGGTGGGGAGCAGCACGTCCTGTGATCCGACTAGCATGGTCGCCCCTTTCGCCGGCAGCCCGACCTCGGTCGTGTCGGTGACCGTCAGCCCGAACGCTACGACGGCCGGCCGCCCGTTTCTCCGGCGTGGTGGGGCGAATCGGCAGGCCGTTCCTCGTCCTGGCCGGGCGGATTCTCGACCCGGATCCGCCAGTCCACGGCAACGCAGCCGTCGGTTCCGGCGATCACCGGGTTGAGGTCGAGCTCCGCGATCTCCGGTGCGGCCACGAGCAGATCGCCGACCGCACGGACCACCGCGGCGAGCGCGTCGAGGTCGACCGGCTCGGCCCCGCGGGCTCCGGTGAGCACGGACCGACCGCGCAGGCGATCGAGGAGACGGCGAGCGTCGTCGTGGCCCAGTGGCGCCAGCCCGAGGGCGACGTCGTCGATCGCCTCGACGAAGACCCCGCCGAGGCCCACCAGCACCGTCGGGCCGAAGTCCCGGTCACGGAGGCCGCCGACGACCACCTCGACGCCGGTGGCCTGCCGCTGTACCAGCACCTGCGCGCCGGGAGCGAGGGCGAGCAGGTCGGCCGCGGCGGCACGAACCGCTGCTGGGTCGCGCAGGTCGAGTCGCACGCCGCCCGCCTCGGTCTTGTGGACGAGAGTCGGGTGAAGCACCTTCACCACGACCGGCCAACCGAACTCGTCAGCGGCGGCCGCGGCCTTGTCGGCGTTCGCGCAAGTCCGCCCTGCGACGGTCGGAATCCCCGCGCCGGCGAGCACCTGCGCGCGGTCTGTCTCCAGCCATCCCAGGGGCAACCGAGCCGGCGCCTGACCCACCGACCGGCCACGCGACCGGGCCGCGCCGTACCACGCGGCATGCCCGAGGGCCCGAGCCGTTCGCTCCGGCCACTCGAAGCACGGCACGCCCGCCTCCTGGAGCAGGTCCGCGTTCGGCCGCGACGTCCGCGGCGCGACCCAGCACACGTACACGGGCACCGGCACACGATCGGATCGCAGGCGCGCCACGGCACCCCGTACGCCGGCGGCGACCGACTCGTCGCTCGCCGAGCGCTGGAGCAGGACCGGCACGACCGCGTCGACCTCGCCGGACCGGGCAAGCCGATCCACCAGCAAGGGGTACAGCTCGCTGAACCTGCTCCATACCGGCGTGATGTCCACCGGGTTGCGCGGACTGGCGAACGGGGGCAGCAGTGGGCGCAACTCGTCCTGCAGGCTCGCTGAGAGCTCGGGCACCTCGAGCCCCTCGTCTGCGAGCAGATCGGTCAGCTCGACCCCGGTGCCACCGGAGTTGGTGATGATGGCGACCCTCCGGCCGCGGGGCACCGGCTGGCTGTCGAGCGCCCGGGCGACATCCAGCATCTCCAGTCCCGAGCGGACCATGATCACGCCGGCCTGGTCCAACGCCGCTCTCCAGACGCGTTCGCTCCCGGCGAGCGACGCGGTGTGCGACCACGCTGCCCGGGCGCCGGCACTCGAGCGGCCGGTCCTGGCCACGATCACCGGCTTGCGGGGGCTGACCCGACACGCCGCGTCGAAGAAGGCGCGGCCGTCGGGCAGTGATTCGAGGAAGAAGCAGAGCGTGCGGCTGGCCGGGTCGTCCGCGAGGTAGCGCAGCAGCTCCGCGTCGCCGATGTCGGCCTTGTTGCCGGCCGCGTACACCTTGGCGAACCGGATCCGTTCATCGAGACCGAGGGAGTGGATGGCCATGCCGTATGCGCCTGATTGGGTGACGAGGCTGATCCCTCCCCCGCCACGCGGCGTCCCGGCGGCCAGCGAGGCGTTGAGCGGGAGGTCGCAGTTCTGGACCCCGAAGCAGTTCGGCCCGACGATCCTCACACCGCCGGAGCGTGCCGCCTCCAGCAGCTCTTCCTGGCGGCGGACCCCGTCCGGCCCGGCCTCGGCGAAGCCACCACTGATCACGATCGCTGCGGGCACGCCCTTGGCCGCCGCGTCGCGGATGACCGCGGAGACCGCGGCCGCGGGGACGGCGACGACCGCGAGATCGATCTCGCCCTCGACGCTCGACAGGGCCGGGTATGCCTTGCGGCCCGCGACGGCCCCGGTCGAGGAGGTGACGGGAACGACCTCGCCGGGGAAGCCGGACAGATTGCGCCAGAGCACCTCGCCCGTCTTGCCCGGCTGGTCGGACGCCCCGATCAGCGCGACCCGCCGCGGCTCGAACACCGCGGCCAGGCCGTCGCCCGGCGGGTTCAGCACGCGCACCCCACGCCCTGGCCGTGCGTGAACGTACGCCGCAGCTCCTGCGGCGAGAACTCCGAGCGGCGTACCCCGAGCGGGTCGATCGACCGGAGTGCGGCGATCTCCGCCGCGCTCGGCAGCGGCACCGGCCGCAGGTCGGAGGCCACGCTCAGCTCGAACCCGGTCGCGGCCCGGACCTGCTCGACGCTGACGTCCGGGAAGACCTGCCGGAGCCGGGCCTGTCCATCCTCGTCGTAGTCGAAGATGCCGAGCTCGGTGACCAGCCACTCGGGCCCGCCGCCGGTGAAGCCCAGCTCGGCACGGGTGCCGGCGGGCGTGCGGTGGCCCATGTCGGTGACGAAGTCGCAGCGCTCGACGAGCGTGCGACCCGAACGGTGTCGCGTCGTCCACAGCGTGAGGTGCCGGATCGTCGCGGCGAGGTTGCAGCCGCCCCCGCCGCCGCCGAGCTTGACCTTCGGCCGGTCGGCCGGGCCGATCGCCGTCACGTTGGTGTTGCCGTAGGCATCGATCTGTCCGCCGGACAGGAACATCCGGTCGACGTCACCGCGCAGGGCGGCGTCGAAGAACTCCTCGAAGCGCATCCGGTACGGCGCACCGCGCTGAAGGCTGAGGTCGTTGCCGGTCGGCGGGACGAACGGCGGCTCCGGGTTGACCGCGTAGGTGGCCCCCTCGACCAGCAGCATGTCGCGGGCCGAGGTGTGCCGGGCCACGTGCATCGCCACCTGGGCGCAGGGACTGCCGAAGCCGTGGAAGACCACCTCGCGATCGCGGATCGTCCGGGCCAGGGCCACGACGAACCACTCGTCGATCGAGAAGCTCATCTGAACAGCTCCTTCCACGCGTCGGTCGAGGCGGACCAGCCGCCGATGGCCGCCAGCCGTTGCTCACCGACCACCTTGCGGTAGGCATCCTCGGTCGGTGTGCCTGTGACATACCGATCCAGATACGCGGCCAGCTCGGCGTCGCCGGCCGTCGCCGCGCGGACGTACTCGGCCAGGTGCGGCCGGTCGTACGCGTACGCCGGGTAGCAGGAGCTGGGATGAGCACCGAACGGCACCTCGGCCACGGCGGTCACCAGGTGGCTCGGGATCGTGACGCCCGCCGCGACCACCTCCTCGGTGGAGGCGATGCGTTCGACGGTCGCGACGACGTTGTGGGCGGCAGCGGCGAACCGCTCGTCGAGCACGTACGGCTGGTCCAGGTGGAGGTTGCCCCGCCGGTCGCCGAGCGGCGCGTGGATGAGGGCGACGTCCGGCCGCAGCGGTGGGACGGCGACCAGGGTCTCGCCGGTGAACGGGCAGGTGACCTCGCCGTACTCGGGATGCAGGCGCAGGATGTCAGAGCCCTTCACCCCACGCACCGGGAGGAACGGCAGGCCGAACTCGGCGGCCCGCAGCTGGGCGAGCACGGTTCCGCAACAGCTCTCGCGGACCTCGATCGCGCCCGTCTCCGCCGCCCGCCGATAGGCCGGCGCGAGCCCGAGGTCTTGTTCGAAGCCGACGTAGCTCTCCTCGCAGACCGCGATCGAGCCGGCCGCCACGAGCAGGTCGACGTCGATGCCGTGCGCCGAGCCGATGACGTGCAGCCCGCGCCGCCCCTGCCGGATGAGCTCGCGGACCAGGGCCATCGGCAGCCGGGCCGACAGTCCACCGCCGAGAGCGACGAGCGCCCCGTCGGTCACGGTCCCCGCGGCGCGGTCGAGCTCGGCGAGCTTGTCGGGTCCGAGGTGGAATGGCATCGCGATCTCCTACTGGGCCGTCATGCCGCCGTCGGCGGTCACGATCGAGCCGGTCATGAACGACGCGTCGTCGCCGGCGAGGAACAGTGCCACCCGGGCGATCTCCTCGGGGGTGCCGAGCCGACCGATCGGGTACTTGACGACCGTCTTGGCCAGGCCCGCCTCGAGGTCGCCGTCGCCGCGGGCGCGCAGCATCGGTTCCATCAGCGGCGTGTAGACCGTGCCGGGGCAGATGGCGTTGACCCGGATCCGGCGGCCGGCCAGGTCGATCGCCATCGAGCGGGTCAAGGCGACGACCGCGCCCTTCGCGGCGCAGTACGCGGCGAAGTTGGGCACGCCGACCAACCCGGCCACCGATGCCTGGTTGACGATCGCGCCGCCGCCGGCTCGCTCGAGGTGAGGAACCACCGCTCGCGAGCACAGGAACGTGCCCTTGGCGTTGACCGCGAAGCAACGGTCCCAGTCGTCCTCGGTCGCGTCGGCGACCGAGCCCGCGCTGTTGACCCCCGCGTTGTTGTAGAGCACGTCGAGCCGCCCAAGCTCGTCCACTGCGCGGGTGACCGCGGACTCCACCTCCGCGGCCACCGCGACGTTGGCGGTGAGCGCAACCGCTCGGCCACCGCCGGCCGCGATCTTGGCCACCGTCTCCTCGGCGGCCTCGGCAAGCAGGTCGACCACCGCCACGGCCGCGCCCTCGGCGGCGAACAAGCTCGCGGCGGCCCGGCCGATCCCCGAGCCGGCGCCGGTGATCAGCGCGACCCTGCCGTCAAGTCTTCCTGTCATGTCCGTGCTTCCTCTCTCGTCACAGTTGCGCTCCCGCCGGTCAGAGGGCGCTCCAGCCCCCGTCGAGGGTCAGGGCGTGGCCGGTCAGGTAGGCGAGCCGTTCGGAGGCGAGCAGTGCGATGGCCTCCGCGATCTCGTCGGGTTGAGCCACCCGGCCCAGCGGGATCCTCGACTCGACCTCGGCGCGCAGCTCGGGCTGGTCGAGTCGCCACTGCGTCATAGGCGTCTCGACCATGCCGGGGCAGACCGCGTTGGCCCGGATGCCCGAGCCGGCGTAGTCCACCGCGAGGGACTTGGTGAACATCACCGCCGCGCCCTTGGAGGTGGTGTACGCACACCGTCCCGGGAAGGCGATGAGCCCCGCCACCGAGGCCACCGTGATCACGTGACCCGACCCCTGGGCGAGCATCGCCGGCAGGACCGCGCGGGTGCAGAGGAACGGGCCCCGGACATTGACCGCCTGCACGCGGTCCCACTCCTCGATCGGCGTCTGGTGGCAGACCGTCGCGGCGGCGGACCCGGTGATGCCGGCATTGTTCACCAGTACGTCGATGCGGCCGAAGAGGTCGAGGATCTCGGTGAACGCCTGCTCGACGTCGGCGGGATCCGTCACGTCGGCGCGCAGCGCGAGCTTCGCGTCCCCGGTCGTCGGGTTGCCGAGGTCGAGGACGGCGACGCGGAGGCCGTCGGCGGCGAGCCGTGCCACGGTGGCCCGGCCGATCCCCGAGGCTCCCCCGGTGACGACCGCGACCCGCTGTTCGTCAGTCATGGCTCAGGCCGGGACCGCCGCACTCCGGGTCGCGGCGGTCGCGGCCTGGGCGGCGAGCAGGATCGGTTCGTAGACGGGCGCGTACGGCGGGGCGTAGGACAGGTCGAGGGCGAGGAGGTCATCGACGTCGAAGCCGGCCTGGAGGGCGACCGCCACGACATCGATGCGTTTGGCGACCCCCTCGCCGACGCCGACGAGCTGCGCTCCGAGCACGCGCCCGCCGCTCTCGTGCACCAGCCGGACGCTCACTGGCGCGGCACCGGGGTAGTACTTGGCGCGAGACCGGCCCAGCGCATCGGTGGCGACTGCGTCCAGCCCCTCTGCCTCGGCCTCGGCGAGCGTGAGTCCGGTTCGTGCGACCGCGAGGTCGAACACCTTGACGACTGCGGTCCCCACAATCCCCGGGAAGCGGGCGTCACCTCCGGCGGCCACGGTGCCGGCCACCCGTCCAGTCTTGTTCGCCGCGGGCCCGAGCGGCACGAAGGCCGGCCGGCCGATCACTTGGTGGTACGGCGCGATGCAGTCGCCAACGGCCAGAACGTCCGGCAGGGAGGTACGCATCCGATCGTCCACCAGCACCGCGCCGGCCGGACCGGTGAGGGCGCCCGCATCGGCGGCTACGCCGGCCGCAGGCTGTACCCCTGCGGCGACGACCACGGCGTCGACCGTGACGAGCTGCCGGTCGATCAGGGCCTGCAGGCCGTCGGCGGTGCTGTGGATCGCCTGCACCCGGGCGCCCAGGCGAAGATCCACACCGTGGCGGCGTACCTCCTCCTCGACCAGCGCGGCGATCGGTGGGTCGAGGTTGGGCATCACCCTTGGCAGCGCCTCCGCCAGCGTCACGCTCACCCCGCGTACGGCGAGCGCCTCGGCCATCTCCAGACCGATGTAGCCGGCACCGACCACCAGAGCCCGGCCGATGTGCCCTGCGTCGAGCAGGCTGCGCAGGCTGATCGCGTCCTCCAGGGTGCGCACGGTGAACACGTGATTGTTGTCGATCCCGGCGATCGGAGGCACGGACGGGGCGCCACCCGCGGCCAGGATCAGCCGTTGATAGCCGAGCCGGTGTACCTGTCCGTCGGCGCGGTAGTGAATGAGGTGCTTGTCCGGCTCCAACCTGGTCGCCCGCGAGTGCAGGCGCAGATCGAGCCGGCGCTCCTCGCGGAAGAACGCGGGCGGGTAGGCGACCAGGGCGTCGGCCCGGGCGACAGCCCCACTCAGGTAGTAGGGCAATCCACACATGCCGTACGCCGCATGACCGCCTGCCTCGAGCACGACGATCTCGAGGGCGGGGTCGACCCGCCGGGCCGCCGACGCGGCGGACATCCCGGCCGCGCCACCGCCGACCACTACCAACCGCTGGGTCATGAGCGCACCTTCCTGCCTGGCTCGAACGCTAGGTACGAGACGTCGGAGCCTCCATGGCCCGGCGGGGCGAAGGATCGCGCTGAGTTCGTCCACGAGGGACACAGACGGCGGCACCGCCTCGGACTAGCTTCGAGCCGAAGCCGACGACTGGAGGTATGGCCGTGTGGGACTGTCCGGACTTCCTCGCACTGCCCGAGCGTGACCGCAAGCCGCGGCGCCGCGGCCTCACTCACGTCCTCGACAAGGGCGCCACCACCGTCGCGCTCGAGGCCCTCCTGGCCCAGGCGGGTGCCTTCGTGGACGTGGTCAAGATCGGCTGGGGGATCGCGTACGTCGACCCGACGGTCAAGGAGCGGGTCGCGCTGTGCAACGCGGCCGGCGTCACGGTCTCGCTCGGTGGGACGCTGCTCGAGGTGTGCGCGGCACAGGGCCGGGTCGACGAGCTGCGCCGGTGGGCGGCGGGCATCGGCGTCGGCGCGATCGAGGTGTCGGACGGCTTGCAGGCCATGACGCCTGCCCAGAAGACCGGCCTCGTCCGGTCGCTGGCCGCCGACTTCACCGTGCTCGCCGAGACCGGCGCAAAAGATGGTGACGCTCCGGTGGTGACTGAGCAGTGGCTGGCCGAGATGGAGGCGGATCTCGCCGCCGGGGCCGAGTGGGTGATCGCCGAAGGCCGCGAGAGCGGCACCGTGGGCCTCTACCACGCCGACGGCAGCGTGCGCGCCGAACTGGTCGACGCGATCGCCACCCGGCTGCCGCTGGACCGGGTCATCTTCGAGGCGCCGCGCAAGTCGCAGCAGACGTGGTTCATCCGCCGGTTCGGTGCGGGCGTGAACCTCGGCAACGTGCCGCTCGACGAGATCCTGCCCCTGGAGACCCTTCGCCTCGGACTGCGAGCCGACACCGCGGTCACGAACCCTGCGGCGCCGCAGTGATTCCGGATCCGGCGCCGAACACGATCACGCGCCCTTATCGCGGTCTCTCCGTCCAGGAGGTCGAAGTACCTCTCACGGAGTTGGATCTCGTGCCCTTCCTGCTCGGGCGGGAGGTGTATCGGCGCACCGAGTACCTCGTGCTGCGCAAGGGGGACGAGACCGCTGTAGTCGCGGTGCGCAAGGCATCGACCGAGCCGCTGTTCTCCCCGGTGGTCGAGGCGCGCGTGCTTGCCGCGCCCGCGCAGGTTGTCTCGATCACCTCGCCGGACACCGATGTCGGCAACGCCACAGCGCTCGCCCGCGCCGCCCTCGCCCACCGCCGGGCCGGCGCGCGAGCCTATGTGGTGAAGGGGCGCTACGAACACGTGAACTTCATCTGGGAACCGGCGCCGGTGCAGGTCCGGGTCACCGAGGTCGTGCCGCCGGAGCCGCCCAAGCTGTTCGCGATGGCGGAACAGGTGGTGGCCTTCGACGAGGACCTGCCGCCGATCGATCTCGTCCTCGACGCGGTCGACATCCGGGAGCTGGCGGCGGCGAACCCGGCGCCGCGATACCTGCTCCCCTGCCGCGGCTCCGGCGTGGAGCTGGGCGGGGATGTCGCGTTCCTCGACACCCGGCCGCCCGAACGGCAGGACTGGCTGATGATCGGGTGCGAGCGGTCACTGCAGTTCCACCGCCACTTCTACGGCGACGAACCACCCCGCGCGGACATCTGCCCTCGCCGGCGGGCGCAGATGTCCGAGACCGGGCCGACCTTGGCCAAGTGCTGCCTGCTCGAACGCGGCGTGGAGGTCGACGGGACCACTGTCGTCGTGCCGTGGGGGTCCAACCTCGATGAGATCAGGAGCGCACTGCGCCGGCTCACGGGTGTGGCTCAGCTGGACGAAGCCTCGGTGCGATAGGGGCGCGCGATGGGTGCACACCTCGTCGACTCGGTCCTGTACGGGCACCTGTGGAGCACGCCGGAGCTCCACCGCCTGCTGGACGACGAAGGGCGCCTGCAGGCGTGGCTGGAGATCCTCGCCGCGCTGGCAGAGGCGCAGGCCGAGGTCGGGCTCATTCCCGGGGACGCCGCTCGCGCCATCAGGAAGCACGCCGACGCCGGACTCCTCGACCTCGCCAAGGTCGCCGAGCAGACCCGCGCGACCGGGCATTCGACGCTCGGCCTGATCCGCTGCCTGCAAGAGATCCTCCCGGAGGTGGCACGCGAGTGGGTCTACTTCGGCGCGACTGTGCAGGACCTGTCGGACACCTGGACCGCACTGCTGATGCGCCAGGTCGCCGACGTACTCGAGCGCGACCTCGCACACGCGGAACGGGCGGCCGTGACGCTCGCGGAGCGGCATCGCGACACGGTGATGTGCGGGCGTACGCACGGCCAGCCGGGTGCGCCGATCACGTTCGGGTTCAAGGCCGCGGTGTGGGCGTCGGAACTGCGCCGCCATCGACTGCGGCTGGCCGAGGGCCGTGGTCGCCGGGAGGTCGTCCAGCTCGGCGGGGCACTGGGGACGATGGAGTTCTGGGGTGACCGCGCGCTGCCGTTGCTGGACGAGTTCGCCCGCCGGCTCGGGCTGGGGGTTCCGGACATCCCGTGGATCACCGCTCGCGACGGGATCGCCGAGTTCGCCGGCCTGCTGGCCATGGTGACGGCGACGCTGGCCAAGGTCGGCCAGGAGGTGTACGACCTGCAGCGGCCCGAGATCGGTGAGCTTCGCGAGCCGTTCACGCCCGGCCAGGTCGGCAGCATCACGATGCCGCACAAGCGCAACCCGGAGCTGTCCGAACACCTCGTCACCTTGGCCCGGGTCGTCCGGGCGAACGCGACGGTCACCGTCGAGGGCATGGTTCACGAGCACGAGCGCGACGGGCGGGCGTGGAAGACCGAGTGGGTCGTACTGCCGGAGGCGTGCCTGCTCACCGGCGCTGCCCTTGCCTTCGCGTGCCGCCTCCTGGACGGGCTCGAGGTCGACGCCGGCCGGATGCGGGCGAACCTCGAAGCACGCGGTGGTTATCTCCTGTCCGAGCCGGTGATGCGTGCACTGGCCGACCGCATCGGCAAGCATGCCGCTCACACGGTGATGTACGAAGTGACGCTGGCCGGTCTGGACCGAGGCGATGACCTCCGGACCGCTCTCCTCGCAGACTCCAGGGTCGTCGAACTGCTCGGCCCGGACGAGATCGCCCGCTGCCTCGACGTACGGGGTGCCTTGGGGACCGCGCCGGCGTTCGTCGACCGGGTGGTGGCGTCCCTCGGCGAGGGCACGGGCCCATGAAGCAGCTCCTGTCATTGCCGCGGGTCGAGCTGGTCGCCGCACCGACGCCGCTCCAGCCCGCGCCACGACTCTCCGCGGCGATCGGAGCCGAGGTGTGGTTGAAGCGCGAGGATCTCACTGGACTGGGGCTGGGTGGCAACAAGGTGCGCGGCCTGGAGTACCTGCTGGGCGAAGCTCTCAGCCAGGGATGCGACTGCCTCGTCACCGGGGCCGGGGCGCAGTCGAACTGGGCCATGCTCGCCGCCCTCGCAGCGCGCCGATGCGGCCTCGACGCCTACCTCGTCTTCTATGGATCTCCGACGCGCCCGACCGGGAACCTTTTGCTGAGCGAGCTCTCGGACGCGAAGGTGCGCTTCACCGGGGAGCTCGACCGGGCCTCGGTGGACAGCGCGATCCAGAAGCTCGGGGCGGAGTTGTCGGCGGCTGGGCGACGGCCGTACGTCGTGCCGCGTGGCGGCGCCACACCGCTGGGCGCCGCCGGCTATGTACGCGCGAGCATGGAGCTGGCCGACCAGCTCCTGGCCGTCGGCCTCAGTCCGTCACAGCTGTGGCTGGCCACTGGCTCGTGCGGCACCCAGGGGGGTCTCGTCGCCGGATCACGCTGGCTCCGCAGTCCGTACGACGTGGTCGGGGTAACCGTGAGCCGTTCGGTCGACGAATGCGTCGCCCGCATCAGGTCACTCGCTGATGGCGCGGCTGACCTGCTTGGTCTCCCCCAGCGCGACCTTGACGGCGTACTCGTGCTGGGTGGGTACCTGGGGCCGGGTTATGGGCAGTCGTCGCCGGAAGGCGATGCGGCCTCCCGGCTGGTCGCGAGTACGGAAGGGATCTTCCTCGACCCCGTGTTCGGAGCGAAGGCGATGGCGGCCCTGGCAGACGCAACGCGTGCGGGCCGTATCGAGGGTCCGGTCGTCTTCCTCGTGACCGGTGGGGCCCCGACACTGTTCGCCGGACCGAAGGGATCCCTGTGAGCCGACCCGTACCTGAGGGATACCTCGGAGCCGAGGGGCGGATCAGCAGTGGCCCGGCCCCCGAGCTCGTCGACGCGGGCTATGCGCTGGAGACAGCCGATGCGCCGCTGCTGCATCGCGGGCTCGGCCTGGCCGACCTCGCTCACGTCCTCGAGCTTCATGAGGCGGGAGTCATCCCGACCCCCGACGCCGCTGCCCTGCTCGCCACGCTGCTCGAACTGCTCGAGCTGCCGCCCGAGGATTTCCCATACGACCCCGTGTACGGCGACGCCTACAACAGCCGCGAGCGGGAGCTCGAACGGCGGCTGGGCAGTGTCGCCGGGTGGCTGCACACCGGCCGCACCAGGCGCGAGGCCGGTCGCATCGCCTTCCGGCTCGCGCTACGCGAACGCCTCCTCGATCTGCATGAGGCAGTCGCGCGGTTCGTGGACGCGGTGTCCACCCAGGCGATGGCGCAGGCGGGCTCGGTCTGGGCGGACACCACGTATCTCCAACCGGCGCAGCCCTCGACCTTCGGCCACTACCTGGGCGGCTTCGGCGAGGAAGCCACTCGGCATCTCGACCGGCTCCAACAGGCGTATCAGTGGGCCGACCGCTCGCCCGCCGGCGTCGGCGGCGTGGGTGGCAGCCGCGTGCCGATGAACCGCGGGCAGCTCGCCGAGCTGCTCGGCTTCGAGCGCCCGGGCGCGCACACCCGCGACATCATGTGGGCGGTCGACGGTCTCGCCGAGGCGGTCGTCACCGCGGCCCAGGCCGCCACCACCGTCGACCGACTGGCCGAGGACCTCGAGATCTTCGCCAGCCCCGGCTTCGGCTATGTCACCTTGGACGCGTCGCTGTGCCGTGCCTCGGTGCTGATGCCGCAGAAGCGCAACCCGTACGCGCTGGCGGTGATCCGCGCCGGAGCCGGAACGCTGGTGGGCCGAGCGACCGGACTGCTGGTCACGCAGCGCACCCCATCCGCGCGCACCGACAACTGGCTGCATGCGTACGGCGAGGTGGCGGGTGCGCTGGAGCTGGCCCGTCGCGTAGTTGTGCTCGGGGCCGAGGTGACGCGGACCCTCACGGTGGACCGGGACGCGCTCGCCGCGGCCGCCGGCGAACACTTCACCGGAGCAGCCGACCTCGCTGAGGAACTCGTGCTGAGTCATGGGTTCGACTACCGGTCCGCCTACCGGGTGGTGGGACGTGCAGTCGCTGCCGCTGTCGACACCGGTCGGGCCACCGTCACCAGTGAGGACGTCGCTCGCGCCGCCGCCGAAGTGCTGGGCCGGCCACTGACACTGGACCCCGAGATCCTGCGCGAGGCACTCGATCCGGCTTTGATCGTCGCAAGCCGGACCGTCCTCGGTGGCAGTGCGCCGGCGCGGGTCCGCGAACACTGCCGGTCCCTCGCGCACAGGCACGCCGAGGCAATCGGGTGGCTGCGGGGCCATCGGGACCACGCCCGCGAGGCCGAGGAGCGCCTGGTCGCCGCCGCCCGCGCCCTGGCCGCCAAGCGGTGAGAGTCTTGGGTCGCCGACGACGCTGCGCAGTTCGGCGTAGAGGGATCATCCAGCCTAGAGGTCGACCAGGTCGGCCTTGCCGGCCCGCAGCCGGGAGAGCTGGATGAAGTGGTCGGGGTTGAGGAACAGTTCGTTCAGCTCGCCCATCTCGTCGACGGTGATGCCCTTCCTGATCAGATGGTCGAGGTACTGGAACGCGTCCTTGGCGCCGAAGCCGACGTGATGAGCGCCCAGCAACAGGCGGGTCCTGCCGTCGTAGATGCACTTCTGCATGCCGGTGAGCTCCGGCCGCGTGAAGGCGTACAGCATCGAACCCTCGGCGCAGGGCAACGCCAGCTCCTCGTCTCGTATGCCCTTGGGTGGCATCTGGATGACCACGACGTCGTCGTAGCGCTCGCGAGCCTCGGCCTCGGTGAGGCCGACCCACGTGACCTCGTACGTGGTGTGCAGGAAGTCGGGGTACTCGGAGAAGTCGAACTCATACGGCTCCCCCATGATGTTGCGCGCCGCGGTCATGCCGCACTTGCGCGCCTTGAACATCTCCATCGGTGAGCCGATCAGGTCGCCGATCGCATACACCCCCGGTACGGAGGTGCGCATCCGCGAGTCGACCTTGATGAAGCCCCGGTCGTCCACCTCCACCCCAAGCGTGTCGACGTAGACCTGCGACCGTGGCCGCTCGCCGGTTCCGATGAAGACGAAGTCGGTGTCGATCGTCTCCTCGGTGCCATCGGCCAGCCGCACCCGGACCCCGCTGACCTTGCCGTTCCCGGTCACCTCGAGCGGCTCGGCGCCTTCGAGGATGTCCATCCCCCGCTTCCGCATCCCATCGATGACGTAGGTCCGCAGATCCTCGTCGACGTGGTGCAGGCTGGCGGTACGCATCAGCGGGCTCCGCGAGACGATCGTCGTCGGGCAGCCGGCCGCCTGGAAGAAGGAGCCGTACTCGAGAGCGATCTTCGAGCCGCCGATGATCACACAGCGCGAGGGTTCGTAGTCGAGGTCCTCGATCAGGGTCGCGAAGTCGAACACCCCGCGCAGGTTGATACCCGGTACGTCGGGCACGTACGTGCTGGCTCCGGTCCCGAGCACCAGGTTGCGGGCGGTGAAGCGCCTCCCCGCCACCTCGACGGTGTGCGCGTCGATCACTGTGGCCTCGGCGTTGAGGATGTACTCCATCCCCAACTGCTCCTTGCTCTGCCAGTTCATGAAGGCGTGCGGGTTGTTGCGGCCGGACTTGAACAGCTCGATCAGCTCCAGGATCGAGGCGCGCTTCTCGTCGAACTCGGGGAACCACAGCGTCCCGGAGTTCCAGCGCATGTAGTCCAGCTCCCGGGCGGCCTCGGAGAACAGGTGGTGCGGCACGCAGGCCTGGTGTGGGCACGAGCCGCCCAGGAAGGGCCACTTGTCGACCACCAGCTGGCGGCCACCCCGTGCCTGCAGGTAAGCGGACCCGAAGCGTCCCCCGGCACCGCCGCCGACGAAGATCGCGTCGTACGGCGAGGGGTCGTCGTGGTCGACGTTCTCCAACGGCTCGTCCACCTCGCCGGTCTCGGCTCGGTGGATCAGCCGCTCCCATTCGCCCATGGTGAGCACGGTGTCGCGCAGGTCCATGTGTCCTCCTCCACGCTGCCCTAGAAGCATGCGAGACGCCGGCCGGGTGCCGGTACGTCCTCGGGAGCCGAACTACCGCCCGGGTCCAGCCCTCACGGGACCAGACCGGTTGACGACCCGGCGCCGTCCCAGTCGGACCACGCCGGGCTGGAGATTCGTCCTGCCATGCCGAGTCGCTTGCCGCGCGCTCCCGGCAGGGTTTGGACCATGAGTGACACGGCGAAGCAGGATGCACTTCAGCGTGAGGTCGAGCAGGTCGTGGCCCGGGCGAGGGCGGCGCAGGCAGCGATAGCGGACTATCCGCAGGACCAGGTCGACGAGCTGTGCACCGCGGTGGCGTGGGCGGTAGCTCGCCCCGAGCGGGCCGAGGCTCTGGCCAAGCTGGCAGTCGACGAGGGCGGCTTCGGGAACTACACCGACAAGGTCACCAAGATCAACAAGCGCGTCCTCGGCGTACTCGCCGACATGCGGACCCTGCGGACGGTCGGCGTCGTGGAGGAGGACCCCGAACGTGGTCTGGTCAAGATCGCCAAGCCCGTCGGCGTGGTGGCTGCTCTCATCCCGACGACAGGCCCCGACGCGACGCCGCCGGTCAAGGCGTTGCTCGCGCTCAAAGGCCGCAACGCCATCGTGGTGGCGCCGCACCCGCGGACGACCGAGACCACGGCCGCCGTGGTGGAGTACATGCGCGAGGCGTGCGCCCAGGTAGGCGCTCCGGCCGACCTCGTGCAGATGCTCCCCGCGCCGTCGATCGCCAAGACCCAGGAGCTGATGCGTCAGGCCGACCTCATCGTGGCCACCGGCGGTGCTGCCATGGTCAAGGCCGCCTACAGCTCCGGCACCCCGGCGTACGGCGTCGGAGTGGGCAATGCGGTGCACGTGGTCGACGAGACGGCCGACCTGGACGATGCCGCGACGGCCATCGCGACGGCGAAGACCTTCGACTACGCCACCAGTTGCCTCGCCGACAACGCGGTCGTGGCCGAGGCGGGCGTGTACGACGGTCTGCTGGACCGCCTCGTCGCGGCGGGGGGCTACCTCTGCAGCCCAGAGGAGGCGGCGGCACTGCAGCGGCGGATGTGGCCGGCAGGCGGGCACGTGCCGTCGCCCGACGTCATCGCCAAGCCCGCAACCACGATCGCCCAGCTGGCGGGCTTCACGGTGCCCGCCGATCGCACGTTCCTGATCGTCGAGGAGGACGGGGTGGGTCCCACGCATCCGTTCTCCGGGGAGAAGTTGTCAGTCGTGCTGGCGGCCTACCGGTACACCGGAGGTATCGAGCACGCGGTGGAGCTGGTCAACGCCATCACCGGCTACCAGGGCCTCGGGCACACCTGCGGCATCCACACGGCCAGTGACGAGCACGTCGATGCGCTCGCGAACGGGACCAGGACGGCGCGCGTGCTGGTGAACCAGAACCTCAACGAGGGAGCGGGCAGTCCCCGCAACGGTCTGCCGTTCACGCTCAGCCTGAGCTGCGGCACCTGGGGCGGGAACGTCACCACCGAGAACGTCAACGCCCGCCACTTCGTGAACCTCACGTGGGTTTCTCGTCCGGTGACTCCGCACCCGGTGAGCGAGGAACAGCTGTTCGCGGCCCACTGGGAGCGCTTTGGCCGCTGAAGCTACGCCCGAAGACTCTGCAAGGTCTGCCAGGCGCGTGTGGCGAGCTGAAGGTTGAAGTTCGTACCCGGATCCGTGAGGTCGTGCCCCGAGATCTCACGGATCCGCTGCAGCCGGTACTTGAGCGTGCTGCGGTGCACCGACAACGCGGCCGCGGTGGCGTCGTAGCTGCCGCCGCACTCCAGGTACCTGCACAGGGTGTCCACCAGCTCCGAATGCTTCCGCGCGTCGTACTGCAACAGCGTGCCGAGCCACTGGTCGACGAAGCGTTCGATGGCCGCGGGATCCTCGACCTCGCAGAGGATGCGGTACACGCCGAGGTCCTCGTAGCAGGTCGCCCGCTCGGCTCCCCTCGCGCTGCGTTGCATCTTGAGGGCGAGCTGGGCCTCGCGGTACGAGCGAGGGAAGTCGCGGGGCTGGTCGCACCACCCACCCACACCGACGCGGCAGCGACCACCGCCCAGCTCGGTCAGCACCGCTGATCTGAACCGGTCCCAGACGATGTCCGCGTCCGAGAGCACCACGACGGCTCCGCCGCGAGCGACCAGCAGGGTGCCGACATGCACGTCACGGGCGGCGCGCCGGACGGCATGGAAGAACGTGTCCTCGTGCTGGCTCCGGCCGCGCCCCTCGACCACGACCACCCGGTGCCGGCGCTCGAGGTCGTAGCCCAGTGCCTGGGCCCGGCGAAGCGCGCTCTCCTCGTCCGTGCCGGCGAGCAGCTCCTCCACCAGGTCCCGACGGACCCGCAGTTCCGCCTCGGCCAGACTTCGCAGCCGGGCCAGCTCCATGGCCAAGACGGTGGCGCCGTGCTCCATCGCGATCTGCGCCTGGTCCCCCGCCACGCCGGCAGGGTCCACCAGCGCCAGCACACCGAGTACGTCGGCACCGGGGCTGGCGATCGCGACCAGCCGGCCCCCTTCGCGTACCGGGCCGCCCTCGCGGAGCGCGCGCCTCAGCATCTGCTCACGCCGAGCCGGTGGATCCTTCGGGTACGGGTCTGGGCGGTTCGGACCTGCCCAGGCCCGCAGGTTCCCGTAGCGATCCTCGACCGCAACGGCGAAACCAGTGAGCTCGTGCACCGCCCGCGCGATGCCCTCCTGTCCCTCGCCGGCCACCGCGACCCTGGTGAAGCGGTCGTGGATCTGAGTCGTCTGTTCCAGCGCCCGGACGGTCTCGGCGAGGGTGGCGTTCGCGCCCCGCAGCTCCTCGGCCGTTGCGCGCTCCTTCGCGTGAAGACGTGCGTTCGCCAGTGCCACCCCGGTCTGCTGCGCCAGGACCCGGCACAGAAACTGTTCGTGCAGCGAGGGTTCCTCGGCCGCCGCCGTCACGAAGAAACCGATCTGGCCAGCTGCGCCACGCATCGGCGATGCCCAGGCCCACGCCTCGCCCGGGGCCGAGATCGCGCCGCCGCTGCGGCCCAGCGCTGCCAGCTGTGCCTCCACGTCGGCCCGCGCCGCCATACTCGCGAACGGTGGCACGGCCGCGCGCCAGCCCCGGTCGGAGACGTACACGCCCACCAGGTGGCAGCGGCCGAAGGAGGGCACCGACGAGCCGGCGAGCTGCACGATCTTGTCCTCGTCGCCGCTCTCGGTCATCAGCATCGAGAGCATCAGGAGGCCTTGCAGGTTGGACAGCTGATCGCGAAGCTCGGCGTCGCCCGCCGTCGCGGGCGAGCCGTGGACGGCCTGCATGCTCATGGGCGGGTGGCGAGGAACTCGTCCGGTTCGAGGTAGTACGGGTTGTCCAGCACCATCCCGCCGAGCAGCACCTTGGGATGCGTCTTGAGGACGTCGACCAGCACCTCACCGCTGAAGCGGTCGAGCTCGTACAGGCAGAGGATCACCTGCGGGTAGCGGGGCAGGAAGCGGTTGAGGCGCGCCTCGTACTCGACCAGCTCCTCCACGCCGGGCATCTGCCGCAATGCCCAGGTCATCTCGCCGACCGCGCGGGCGAAGTCGAACCCTCCGGCGAGCGCACTCCCGATCGCGGTGTTCCAGAAGTCGAGCATCGCGTCGGTGGAGAATGCTCCGCCCTGCAGGTACGTCTCGTCGGACCGCTGCACCTCGAGCTGATGCCGACCGAAGTACGGACCGAGGTCGACGTCGGCCCCGAGCGCGGCCAGCACGGCCTCGGGGTCGGAGCCGTCCACGACGCAGACGCACTTGTCCCCCGCCTTCAGGCCCTCGGTCAGGTACGGGATCAGGATCTCGTCACGGTCGGCCAGGCTGGGATAGAAGGCACAGATGTGGTCGCCCGGAGCCAGTTGGACGCCGGGGACACCGAGGGCGATGGAGCTGGGCATCATCGGCGTCTCTCCCTCTCTGAGGACACCAGCATAGGCAGCCGCCCACCCGGTTCCTAGGCCTGTAAGGACGAATCCCCAGCTCGTTGTCGCCCCCACAGGACGGCCTGGACACCCAGCGGAGGCGGACGGTTCCGCTCAGGTTGCGGAGCCCTTCAAACGGGCCGCGGACCACACCATCAGCGCAGCGAAAGCCCCGCCGACGGCCAGGCAGGCCACCACCGCACCTACCGCCGCGGCGATGCCCGAGCATGCCTGGAACAGGCCCAGCGAGCCCGCACCCCAACCCTCGCCGTGAGTCCGCTGCACCAGGCCCACGGCAAGCACCGGCCCCACGCAGAGGTTGAGCCCGAAGCAGGCCATCACCAACGTCCGTGCCGGGACCGCGCCCTGCAGGTAGGCGAAGCCGTCCCGCGGGTCCGCCCGGATCGACGTACCGCCGGGGCACTGCGCCGACACCCATCACGAGACCGGCGCCGGCCGGTGTCGTCACCTGCGCCGCGCTCCAGGCGAGACCGACGTACCAGGCGACATCGCCGGCCTGGGAGACACCCGCGGACACGATCCACGCCTGCACCCGGCGGTCCCCCCGCAGCCGCGGGAAGTCGACCGGGACCTGCGCCTGGACCGCGCTCAAGGCTTCGCCGGGATGCCGTGGGCGAACACGAACACCGGCTCGGCCCCGGGCCCTGAGCTGGGGTCGGCGACGTACTCCTGGATCAGGTCGTCGATCCGTCGGCCGAGCTCGCCGAGCCGTTCCGGGGTGAGTGTCACCCAGCTCTCGGTCGAGAAGGCCGCACGGATCCACGGCTCGTCGTAGTCGAGCCGATGGTCGAACCACTGCCGCACCTTGGCCACGTGGTGGCCCAGGTTCGCCTCCTCGGCGGTGGCGGCGACCAGTTCCGCGGCGGGGTCTCCGCCGGCGTCCGCGAAGGACCACGAGTACAACGCCTTGGCGGTGCGCCACCACCGCTCGCGGCGGTTCCTCGCCAGCTCGGGGGCCTCCTCGATCACGCCGGCGGCGGCGAGCACCTTGAGGTGGTGGCTCACGTTGCCGACCAGCTCGCCGGTCGCCCCGGCCAGCCTGCTGGCGGTCGCCGGACCGTCGACGCCGAGCACATCGATGAGCCGGCGACGGAGCGGATGATGGATGGCTGCGATGACGGACGGGTCTGCGGAACGCCGGTTCGCGGGTGACATGGCGGCCAGCCTAGATTCCGCAAGAACTCTTGTACAAGATTTCTTGCGATATTCCCAAGCGGGTGAAATTTCATCAATCCACTCACATATTGAGATTACGTCTCAGCATGTAGGAATGGGAGTTGCTTTGTTCGCCACTGGCGCTGAGGCTTAGCACCATGCTCGCTGCCCGCACGACTCATCTCGTAGGTCGGATTCACGTCGACCTCGGTCGTATGCGCAGCGCCATCTGTCGTCCTTCGACGTTCTGACAGCCACCCGCCAGGGCCTACCACCGGCCCGTCGATCACCTGATCACCGCTGGGTGCGCACCGCGCAGAGCAGCATCGAACCGACGACGCTTCGAGCCCGCCACGCGGACGCACCTGTCTTACGCAGACAAGGACACGTTCGAGATGACTGGCGTCACCTCTGCTCCTCCGAAGACCCATCGCCCGCGCAAGAGCAAGGGTGAGGGTCAGTGGGCGCTCGGCTACCGCGAGCCGCTGAACAAGAACGAGGAGAACAAGAAGAACGACGACGGCCTGAACGTCCGGGCCCGGATCGAGAACATCTACGCACACCGCGGGTTCGACTCGATCGACCCGGCCGACCTGCGCGGCCGGTTCCGCTGGTGGGGGCTCTACACGCAGCGCAAGCCCGGCATCGACGGCGGCAAGACCGCGACGCTGGAGCCGGAGGAGCTGGACGACCGGTACTTCATGCTGCGGGTCCGGATCGAGGGCGGCCAGCTGACCACCGAGCAGCTGCGCACCATCGCGGACGTCTCGACCACCTACGCCCGCGACACCGCGGACATCACCGACCGGCAGAACATCCAGCTGCACTGGATCCGGGTCGAGGACGTGCCGGCGATCTGGCAGAAGCTGGAGGCCGTCGGGCTCTACACCACCGAGGCCTGCGGCGACGTGCCACGCGTCATCATCGCCAGCCCGGTGGCCGGCATCGCGGCCGACGAGATCATCGACCCGACGCCGGCGATCAACGACATCACCGAGCGATACATCGGCAGCACCGAGTTCTCCAACCTGCCGCGCAAGTTCAAGACCGCCCTGACCGGCCACCCGTCGCACGACGTGGTGCCGGAGGTGAACGACATCAGCTTCGTCGGGGTGGTCCACCCCGAGTACGGACCCGGCTTCGACCTCTGGGTCGGCGGCGGGCTGTCGACCACTCCGATGCTGGCTCAGCGGGTCGGCGCCTGGATCCCGCTCGAGGAGGTGCACCTGGCCTGGAAGGGCGTGGTCAGCATCTTCCGCGACTACGGCTACCGCCGGCTGCGGAACCGCGCCCGGCTGAAGTACCTTGTCGCCGACTGGGGCATGGAGAAGTTCCGCGAGGTGCTCGAGACCGAGTACCTGAAGCGCAAGCTCATCGACGGGCCCGCGCCCGAGGTTCCGGCCGTACAGGGCGATCACATCGGCGTCCACCGGCAGAAGGACGGCCGGTTCTACATCGGCGTCGCGCCGGTCGTCGGGCGGGTCTCCGGCGGCTCGCTGGCCAAGGTCGCCGACGTCGTCGCGGCGCACGGCTCGGACCGGATCCGCACCACCGCCCAGCAGAAGCTGATCATCCTCGACGTCGAGGAGGCGCGGGTCGAGTCGCTGGTGTCGGCCCTGGACGCGCTCGGCTACGCCGCCCGGCCGTCGGCCTGGCGCCGCAACACGATGGCCTGCACCGGGATCGAGTTCTGCAAGCTGGCCATCGTCGAGACGAAGGCCCGCGCGGCCGACCTGATCGACGAGCTGGAACGGCGTGTCCCCGAGCTGGACGTGCCGATCACCGTGAACCTGAACGGCTGCCCGAACTCCTGCGCCCGGATCCAGGTCGCGGACATCGGTCTCAAGGGCCAGCTGGTTCTCGATGCCGACGGCAACCAGGTGCCGGGCTACCAGGTCCACCTCGGCGGAGGGCTCGGCCTCGACGCCGGCTTCGGCCGCAAGCTGCGCGGCCACAAGGTCACTTCGGCCGGACTGGCCGACTACGTCGAACGTGTCACCCGCAACTACCTGACCCAACGGTCCGAGGGCGAGCGCTTCGCCCAGTGGGTCGTCCGTGCCGAGGAAGGAGCCCTGCAATGAGCGAGCGAGCCGCGCCTCTGTACTGCCCGTACTGCGGAGACGAGGATCTTCGTCCTTCCGAGGAGGGGCACGGAGCCTGGGAGTGCCGGCCGTGTGCCCGGGTGTTCCAGCTGAAGATGATCGGTCTGCGGGTGACGGTGGAATGAGTACGGATCTGAAGACGCTCGCCGAGGAGGCCAACGGTCGACTGGCCGACGCCTCGGCGCAGGAAGTGCTGGCGTGGGCGCGGGAGACCTTCGGCGACGAGCTGGTGGTGACCGCTTCGATGGCGGACGGGGCACTCCCCCACCTGGCGGCCGAGGCGGCCCCAGGGGTGGACGTGCTGTTCCTCGACACCGGCTACCACTTCGCCGAGACCATCGGCACCCGGGACGCGGTCGCGGCCACACTCCCGATCAACCTGATCAACGCGACCCCGAAGCAGACCGTCGCGGAGCAGGACGCGGAGTACGGCAAGGACCTGTTCGACCGCGACCCCGACAAGTGCTGCGCCCTCCGCAAGGTGGAACCGCTGAACCGCGTGCTGTCCGGCTACAAGGCCTGGGTCACCGGCGTACGGCGGGAGGAGGCGCCCACCCGCGCCAACACCCAGGTCGTCGAGTACGACGAGAAGCGCGACATGGTCAAGCTCAACCCGCTCGCCCCCTGGACGCAGGCGGATCTCGACGGCTACATCGCCGACAACGGCGTCCTGGTGAACCTGCTCCAGTACGACGGCTACCCGTCGATCGGGTGCTGGCCGTGCACCCGCCGGGTGGCTCCGGGTGAGGATCCCCGCAGCGGCCGCTGGGCCGGGCAGGGCAAGATCGAGTGCGGGCTGCACACATGACCGCCACCATCGTCAGCGAGCTCGACGCCCTGGAGAGCGAGTCCATCTTCGTGTTCCGCGAGGTGGCGGCGGAGTTCGAGCGGCCGGTGCTGCTGTTCTCCGGCGGCAAGGACTCGATCGTGATGCTGCACCTGGCCCGCAAGGCGTTCGCCCCCGCGGGTGTGCCGTTCACCCTGCTGCACGTCGACACCGGGCACAACTTCCCCGAGGTGTTGGCCTACCGCGACGACGTGGTGGATCAGCTCGGCCTGAAGCTGGTGGTCGCGCGGGTGGAGGACTACCTCGCCGACGGCCGGCTGCGCGAGCGGGCCGACGGGACCCGCAACCCGCTGCAGACCATGCCGCTGCTGGACGCGATCAACGACAGCCGGTTCGACGCCGTCTTCGGCGGCGGTCGGCGAGACGAGGAGCGGGCCCGGGCCAAGGAGCGGATCTTCAGCCTCCGCGACGAGTTCGGCCAGTGGGACCCGCGCAACCAGCGCCCGGAGCTGTGGTCGCTCTACAACGGCAAGCACCGGCCCGGCGAGCACGTGCGGGTGTTCCCGCTGTCCAACTGGACCGAGCTGGACGTGTGGAACTACATCGAGCGCGAAGGCATCGAGCTGCCGAGCATCTACTACGCCCACACCCGGGAGGTGTTCGAGCGCGACGGCATGCTGCTTGCTGTCGGCCCCTATTCCCCGCCCCGGGCCGGCGAGCAGGTCTCGGCGCGGCAGGTGCGCTACCGGACGGTCGGTGACATGTCCTGCACCGGTGCCGTCGCGAGCACTGCGTCGACGCCCGCCGAGGTGATCGTCGAGGTCGCGGCCAGCGAGCTGACCGAGCGTGGCGCGACCCGGGCAGACGACCGGGTCAGCGAGGCCGCGATGGAAGACCGCAAGCGGGAGGGTTACTTCTGATGACCACGCTGCTGCGACTCGCCACCGCCGGCTCGGTGGACGACGGCAAGTCCACCCTGGTCGGCCGGCTGCTGCACGACTGCAAGGCCATCCTGGCCGACCAGATCGCCCATGTGCGGCACGTGTCGTCGACCCGAGGTGCCGGTGATTTCGACTTCGCTCTGCTGACCGACGGCCTGCGCGCAGAGCGGGAGCAGGGCATCACGATCGATGTGGCCTACCGGTACTTCGCCACCGACAAGCGCTCGTTCATCCTCGCCGACTGCCCCGGGCATGTGCAGTACACCCGGAACACAGTCACCGGTGCCTCCACCGCCGACGTCGTCATCATCCTGGTCGACGCTCGCAACGGGGTTCTGGAGCAGACCCGTCGCCACCTCGCCGTGGCCGGCCTGCTGCGAGTGCCCCACGTCGTACTGGCGGTGAACAAGATCGACCTGGTCGGTTATGACGAGGCCGTGTTCAAGGGCATCGCCAAGGACGTCTCACAGGTGGCGGACCAGGTCGGCATCAAGGACGTACAGGCCATCCCGGTGTCGGCGCTCGTCGGCGACAACGTGGTCGACCGTTCCGCCTCGACCGGCTGGTACGACGGCCCGACGCTGCTGGAGTTCCTCGAGAACGCCGATGGCCGAGACGACGTCTCCACGCAGCCGTTGCGGTTCCCGGTGCAGTATGTGATCCGGCCGCAGACCGACAACGAGTACCGCGACTACCGCGGCTACACCGGGACGGTTGCCTCCGGCACCGTGGCGGTCGGCGACAAGGTGATCGTGCTGCCCGCCGGCCGGCGTACGCAGATCGCCGGGATCGATCGCGCGGTGATCAGCCCCACCGCCACGGCGGTCGCCGAGCGGCCATCCGCAGTGGCTGGTGAGGCGGTCACGGTCCGGCTCGCCGACGACCTCGACGTCGCTCGCGGCTCGGTCATCGTCGCCGCCGACTCCTCGCCCGGCACCCGCCGGGAGTTGACCGCCACGGTGTGCTGGCTGTCGGACCGCCCGCTGACGGTCGGCGCCCGGCTGCTGATCAAGCACACCACCACGACAGCTCAGGTCATCGTCACCAGGATCAACGGTGCGCTGGACCTGGACACGCTCGGAGTCATCGACGCCACCGGGCTCGGCCTGAACGACATCGGCAAGGTGCAGCTGAAGGTGGCCGCGCCGCTTGCCGCCGATCCGTACTCCAGCAACGCCATCACCGGATCGTTCCTGCTGATCGACGCCCACGACGGATGGACGCTGGCAGCCGGCATGATCGACGACGAAGAAGGGGAACCGCTGTGACCGCTCCAGCACTCGTGATCCTCGCCCACGGCAGCCGCGACCCCCGGTCGGCCGCCACCGTCCACGCCCTGGTCGGGTGCCTGCGCGAGATGCGGGCCGACCTGCGGATCGAAGCCTCCTTCCTCGACCACTGCCCGCCGAAGCCGTACCAGGTGTTCGAGAGGCTCGGCGCCGAGGGGGTCGAGGAGGTCGTCGTCGTCCCGCTGCTGCTGTCCGCGGCGTTCCACGCCCGGATCGACGTCCCGGCCGTGATCGACGAGGCCCGCGGCCGGTACCCGGACCTCCGCATCATCGCCTCCGACGTCCTCGGGTACGACGACTCGCTGCTGGACGTGCTCGACCGCCGGATGCGGACCGAGCTCCGCGACAGCAGGGTGCGCGAGCTCGACGCGCTGGTACTGGCCTGCGCCGGATCCAGTGACTCCCAGGCGAACGCGGCCGTGGCTCGGCTGGCGCGGGTCTGGGGTCAACGGCACAAGCTGCCGGTGACAGCCGCCTTCACCACAGCCACCACCCCGAGCCCTGCCGAGGCGGTTCTCCAGTGGCGGCTGGAAGGTCGCCGCCACGTGGCGGTCGGTTCGTTCTTCCTGGCGCCCGGCCGGCTCCCGGACCGGGCCGAGCTGACCGCACGCAGGGCCGGAGCCGTCGCGGTCTCACGCCCGCTCGGCGTCAGCGCCGAGGTCGCACGGCTCGTCCTGCTGCGCTACGGCGTCGCCGGCCTCGACCTCCTCACCCTGGCGGTGCCGGCTCCCCGCCCGACCCTCCTGCGCCCCCACCTCGTCCGTACCGCCTGACACCTGGCCCGAACCGGTCCGGCGGTCCGTCACGCCAGCCGCGCCTTCTCCGCGGCGACGTCGAACTCCGCCACGGGCCATTGCGGGTCGAGGCCCTGCAAGGTCTCCAGCAGCAACGTGGTCACAGCCCAGTTGCGGTACCACTTGCGGTCGCTCGGGATGAGGTACCACGGCGCGCCCGGGCCGTTGCAGCGTTCGACCGCCGCCTCGTACGCCGCGGCGTAGTCGGGCCACAGGTGGCGCTCGTCGACGTCGCCCGGGTTGTACTTCCAGTGCTTGGTCGGATCGTCGAGCCGGGACAGAAGGCGCTTGCGCTGCTCCTCCGACGAGATGTGGAGGAAGCACTTGATCACGGTGATCCCGTTGGCGGCCAGCTCGGCCTCGAACTCGTTGATCTGGTCGTACCTGCGGTTCCACACCGGCGGAGCGACCAGGTTGCGGACGCGGGCGATCAACACGTCCTCGTAGTGCGAGCGGTCGAAGACACCGATCGTCCCGGGGCCCGGGAGCGCCTGGCGGATGCGCCAGAGAAACCCGCGGCGCTTCTCCGCGGGGGTCGGCGCCTTGAAGGAGGTGATCCGCAGACCTTGCGGGTCCATCAGCCCGGCACCGTGGCGGATCACGCCGCCCTTGCCGGAGGTGTCCATCCCCTGCAGGACGAGCAGCACGCTCCGCTCGCCGCCTTTGCGACCCTCGGCGTAAAGGCGCTCCTGCCACTCCGAGAGCTCCGGGCCCAGCGCGTCGAGCGCGAGCTTGCCCTCCTCCTTGTTACCGGCGAAGCCCGGCGTCGCGCGGGTGTCGTAGGCGCTCAGGTCGACGGGTCCGGGCGGCACACGCAGCTCGTCGAGCACCTTGCCGGTCGGAACCGTGACGGCCTTGGGTACCTTGGCCGTCGTTGCCTTGGGGTTCTTCTTCGTCGCCATCGGACCATCCTGCCGCATCACGCCGCCCCGGCGAGCGCAATCAGGCGACTCAGGGCCCGCAGATATCTCTTCCGGTAGCCGCCCTTGAGCATCGGCGGCGAGAACATCCGGTCCAGCCAGACCCCGCTCGCCAGCAGCGGGAGGTCGCGGTCGTACATCCGGTCGGCCAGCACCACCATCCGCAGCGCGACATTCTCGTCGGTCAGCTCCCGCACATCCACGATCCCGACCGCCTCGACACCGTCCAGGAGCG
Organism: Kribbella sp.; assembly: GCA_035759015.1. Lineage (GTDB taxonomy): Bacteria > Actinomycetota > Actinomycetes > Propionibacteriales > Kribbellaceae > Kribbella. Next base: position 27,261 of record DASTVQ010000043.1, on the reverse strand, counting down.
CGCCGTACCTGCTCGGGTGCAGCTCCGCCAAGTGCCGGTGGAGATCGACGAAATGGTCGCAGGACGCCCCAGGTCGCTTCGCCGCAGCCTTCTCCACAACGGCATCCGACAACGGCTCCGGCGCCACCGGCAGGCCGCGGTGACGGTAGTCCGGCCCCTCGATCCGCCGTACGTCGAAGTGGCCCGCAAGGGTCTGGATCTCCCGCAGGAAGTCGATCGCCTGGAACCGGCCCTCGCCCAACTTGTCCGGCAGCGTGTTGGAGGTGGCCGCGAGCTGGACACCTGCGCCGACCAGCTCGCCCAGCAGCCGTGAGATCAGCATGGTGTCGCCTGGATCGTCCAGCTCGAACTCGTCGATGCAGATCAGCCGGTACGACGACAGGGCCGCCACGGCCGGGCGCATGCCGAGGGCGCCGACCAGGTTGGTCAGCTCCGCGAAGGTGCAGTACATCTTCGGCCCGGCCGCGTCATGCCACAACGAGGCCAGCAGGTGGGTCTTGCCCACGCCGAAGCCGCCGTCCAGGTAGATCCCCGGCTTCTCGTCCGGGTCGGTCCGGCCGCGCAGCCGCGACCACCAGGACGGCTCCTGCGGCGCGCGGGTGAGCTTCGTACCGCGATCGACGAGCGCGGCGAGCGCCTCGGCCTGGCTCGGCTCGGCCGGATCCGGCCGGTAGGTCCCGAACCGGACCGGCGCGAACCGCGGCGGTGGCACGCACTCGGACAACAGCCGGTCCGGGCTCACCTCCGGCCAGCGCTCGGTGAGACGGATCGGCATGCGCGACAGCCTACGACCGCGATCCAGGGCGGGCGGAAACAGGATGGAAACGCCCTCCCACGGTGTCGGAACGGCGACCGTGGGAGGGGCTCGACCCGGTCGGGGGTGACAATGGGCTGCATGCGACTTCCGGTGATGCCCCCGGTTCCGCCGATGCTGGCGAAACCGGTCAAGAAGATCCCCGAGGGCGACGTCAGCTTCGAGCCGAAGTGGGACGGCTTCCGCTCCATCATCTTCCGCGACGGCGACGAGGTCGAGATCGGCAGCCGCAACGAGAAGCCCATGACGCGCTACTTCCCCGAGCTGGTCGAGGCGGTGAAGCAGCACCTGCCCGAGCGGTGCGTGATCGACGGCGAGATCATCCTGGTCACCGGCGACCGGCTGGACTTCGGGCTGCTTCAGCAGCGGATCCACCCTGCGGTCAGCCGGGTCACCATGTTGTCTGAGAAGACCCCGGCCAGCTTCGTCGCCTTCGACCTGTTGGCACTCGGCGACACCGACTACACCGAGCGGCCGTTCGTCGAGCGCCGGGCGGCGCTCGAGGAGGCGCTCGCCGCCGCCGGCGCGCCGATCCACCTCACACCGGCGACCCGCAACCGCGACCTGGCGACCGATTGGTTCCACCAGTTCGAGGGCGCGGGCCTCGACGGCCTGATCGCAAAACCGCTGGATGGTCCGTACGAGCCGGACAAGCGGACCATGTTCAAGATCAAGCACGAGCGGACCGCCGACTGCGTCGTCGCCGGCTACCGCGTGCACAAGAGCGGCCCGGACCGGATCGGCTCGCTGCTGCTCGGCCTGTACGGCCCCGACGGCGTGCTCGCCAGCGTCGGCGTGATCGGGGCGTTCCCGATGGCGCGGCGCGAGGAGCTCTTCCAGGAGCTGCAGCCGCTCGTCACCGACTTCGACGGCCATCCTTGGGCCTGGGCCAAGCAGGAGGAGGGCACCCGGACACCGCGCAACGCCGAGGGCAGCCGTTGGCAGGCGGGCAAGGACCTGAGCTTCGTACCGCTGCGGCCGGAGCGCGTCGTCGAGGTCCGCTACGACCACATGGAGGGCGTGCGCTTCCGCCACACGGCCCAGTTCGTCCGCTGGCGAGACGACCGCACCCCCGCGTCGTGCACCTACGAGCAGCTCGAGGAGCCGGTGAAGTTCGACCTCGCCGACGTGCTCAGTACCGGGCGGTAGGGCCACGGCCCGTGGGCGCCGGTTTCACGGCATGATGGAGCTGATCACTCCACAGGTCCACCGGAGGTGCCCAGATGTACGACGTCGTTCTGCTCGTCGAGCAGGAGCTGACCGAACCCGACGCGAAGCGTGTCGTCGCGCTGCACGAGGAGATGCCGGAGACGGTCAAGTACCACGTGGTGGTTCCCTGCAGCAACGCCGAGGCCGGGGTCGAGGCGTCACTCAGCGCACTCGGTACGGCCGATCTCTACGGCACGGGCATGGTGGACCAGCGTCAGGAGCTCGCCGATGCACAGCGTGCGATCGACGAGGAGGCCAGGGACTGCACGAGCAGGAGTGTGGACCGCCTCCACCAGCTCGGCCAGGAGGCCGACGGGGGTTTCACCCACGCGCGACCGGTTGACGCTGTGATCGACAAGGTGAAGGAGGTGGACGGCCAGGAGGTCATCATCTTGACCCGTCCGCACCTGGTCGCCGAGTTCTTCCACATGGACTGGTCCGCGTCCGCCCGGCGGCATCTCGGCGTTCCGGTGCTTCACCTGCTCGAGCACGAGGAGCAGCCCGCCGACTGACGGACCCGCCTACACGGCCGCCGTGCTACCGGACTCGGCGAACTGGGTCCGGTAGAGGTCGGCGTACTCGCCGTTGAGCGCGAGCAGCTCGTCATGGGTGCCGCGTTCAACGATCCTGCCGCGGTCCACCACGAGGATCTGGTCCGCGTTCCGCACTGTCGACAGCCGGTGTGCGATCACCAGCGACGTCCTGCCCTCCAACGCCGTGTCGAGCGCTCGCTGGACGGCCACCTCGGACTCGGAGTCCAGATGCGCCGTGGCCTCGTCCAGTACGACGATGTGCGGCGCCTTGAGCAGGAGCCGGGCGATGGCGAGCCGCTGGCGTTCGCCGCCGGAGAGCCGGTGGCCCCTGTCCCCCACCACCGTGTCCAGGCCGTCCGGGAGCGAGGACACGAGGTCCCAGATCTGGGCGGCGCGAAGTGCGTCGGCCATCTCGTCATCGCTGGCGTCGGGCCGGGCGTAGGCCAGGTTGGCACGGATCGTGTCGTGGAACATGTGCGCGTCCTGGGTGACGTAGCCGATCGCGTCGTGCAGGGACCGAAGCGTCACCTCACGGACGTCTTGACCGCCCACCCGCACGGCTCCGCCGCTCACGTCGTACAGCCGGGCGACGAGGTTCGTGATGGTTGTCTTCCCAGCGCCGGACGGTCCGACGAGCGCGACCATCTGGCCCGGCTCGACCGAGAAGCTGATCTCCTCCAGCACCTGGGCGGAGACACGCTTGTCCAGCACCGCGACGGATTCCAGGCTCGCCAGCGACACCTGCTCCGCCGTCGGGTAGGAGAAGGACACCTTGTCGAACTCGACGCTGGAAGCGTCGGCGGGGAGCTCGCGGGCGCCCGGGGCGTCCTTGATCATCGGTTCGAGATCCAGCACCTCGAAGACCCGCTCGAAGGACACCAGCGCGGTCATCACGTCCACCCGGACGTTCGACAACGCGGTCAGCGGGCCGTAGAGCCTGCCGAGCAGGGCAACGAGTGCCAGCAGGGTGCCGACGGTCAATGCCTGCTTGACCGCCAGGTTGCCACCGACGCCGTACACCAGGGCGGTCGCCAGCGCGGCGACAAGTGTCAGGGCAGTGAAGAAGACCCGGCCCAGCATGGCGATCCGGATGCCCAGGTCGCGGACCCGCCCGGAGCGCTCACCGAACTGTGTGTTCTCGATCTCGGGCCGCCCGAACAGCGTCACCAGCATGGCGCCGCCGACGCTGAACCGCTCGGTCATCGCCGTCGACATGTCCGCGTTCAGCTGCATCTGCTCCCGGGTCATGGCAGCCAGCCGGCGGCCCAGGTACCTGGCCGGCAGCAGGAACACCGGCAGCAGGAGGATCGCCACCACGGTCAACTGCCACGACAGCACGAGCATCGCCCCGACCACCAGGATCAGGCTGATCACGTTCGACACCACGCCGGACAGGGTCGAGGTGAACGCCTGCTGGGCGCCGATCACGTCGTTGTTGAGCCGGGACACCAGCGCACCGGTCTGGGTGCGGGTGAAGAAGGCGACCGGCATGCGCTGCACGTGCGCGAACACCTTGGTGCGCAGGTCGTAGATCAAGCCCTCACCGATCCGCGCGGAGAACCAGCGCTGCATCAGCCCGAGGGCGGCCTCGACGACGGCCAGCAGGGCGACCACCAGGGCCAGCGCGGTGACCAGCTTCGCGTCGCCCTTGACGATGCCGTCGTCAACGATCTTCTTGAACAGCAACGGCGAGGCGATCACCAAGACGGCGGACGCGATCACCAGTACCAAGAAGATGGCGATGTGCAACCGGTACGGCTTCGCGAACTGCAGGATCCGGCGGAGGGTGCCCTTGGCGAGCTTGCGGTTCAGCACCGACGCGTCCTGGCGTCGCCAGCTGCCCATCCCGCCCATGCCGCCCATTCGCATCCCTGATGACATCCAGTTCCCTCCCGCGGTCCAGCATTCAACCTTGACAACGCTTCAGGTCAGCCGATGCTTCCCAGCAGCTCCGTCAGCCGCCGCGTCTGCGCCTCGCGCTCGGCTCGCAACTGGTCGTCGTACGAACGGTCCGACGCCCCCCGCAACAGTGCCTTGGTCTCCCTGATCGCGCCAGCCGGCGGGGCCAGCAGCGCCTCGCACAGGTCCGCGACCGTCCCGGCCAGCTCCGCAGCCGGTACGACGAGGTTGGCAAGCCCGAGCTGGACTGCCTCGTCGGCCTCCACCCAGCGGGTTGTCGCGCAGATCTCCAGCGCGCGGGAGTACCCCACCAGCTGAACCAGCGGCTGGGTCCCGCCCAGGTCGGGCACCAGCCCGAGCGCCGGCTCACGCATGCTGAACTTCGCCTCCGGGGTGATGACCCGGAGGTCACACGCCAGCGCCAGCTGGAACCCGGCGCCGACGGCATGCCCCTGCACCGCGGCGATGCTGACCACCTCCGGCCGGCGGAGCCACGAGAAGCCCGCCTGGAACCCGGCGATGATCTCGTGCGCCTCCGCCGCCGGCTTGGCCCCCAACGAGAGCAGCGGCTCCTCGCCGTCCACCTCCTCGCCCATGATCAGGCGCATGTCCAGGCCGGCCGAGAACGATGGTCCCTCTCCGGACACGACCACGACCCTGACCTCCGGCGGCAGCGTCGCACCGAAGTCCGCGAGCGCGCGCCACATCGCCGGGGTCTGCGCGTTGCGCACCTGCGGCCGGTCCAGCACCACCCGGGCCACCGGCCCGTCCACCTTCAACCGCAGTCCGAGATCCGTCATGCCCGTGACCATATGCGACCCGACCCACATTTCCGTGCGGTGTCGATCACCTGTGGATGTCAGGCCAGCGAGACGAGGTCCGCGTAGTCCTGGGTCCAGAGGTCCTCGACGCCGTCGGGCAGCAGCAGCACCCGCTCGGGCTCCAGCGCCTCGACCGCTCCCTCGTCGTGGGTGACCAGCACGATCGCGCCGGCGTAGGAGCGGATGGCGTTCAGCACCTCGGCGCGCGAGGCGGGGTCCAGGTTGTTGGTCGGCTCGTCGAGAAGCAGCACGTTGGCCGCCGAGACCACCAGCGTGGCCAGCGCGAGCCGGGTCTTCTCACCGCCGGAGAGCACCCGGGCGGGCTTGTCCGCGTCGTCGCCGGTGAAGAGGAACGAGCCCAGCACACTGCGGGCCTGGGTCTCGTTCAGGTCCGGGGCGGCCGACTTCATGTTCTCGAGCACGGTGCGGTCGATGTCGAGCGTCTCGTGTTCTTGAGCGTAGTAGCCCAGCTTGAGCCCGTGCCCGTCGATGACCTCGCCCGTGTCGGACCTCTCGATCCCGGACAGCACCCGCAGCAGCGTGGTCTTGCCGGCGCCGTTCAGGCCCAGCACGACGACCCGGCTGCCCCGGTCGATCGCCAGGTCGACGTCGGTGAAGATCTCCAGCGAGCCGTACGACTTGGACAGCTCTCTGGCCATCAGCGGGGTCTTCCCGCACGGTGCGGGGGTCGGGAAGGCGATCTTCGCGACGCGGTCCGACACGCGCTCGTCCTCCAGCGACGCCATCAGCCTCTCCGCCCGCCTCAGCATCTGCTGGGCGGCCGTGGCCTTGGTCGCCTTGGCCCGCATCTTGTTCGCCTGCTCGACCAGCTGGCCGGCCTTCTTCTCCGCGTTCGCCCGCTCACGCTTGCGGCGCCGCTCGTCGGTCTCCCGCTGGGTCAGGTAGGCCTTCCAACCGACGTTGTAGATGTCGATCTCGGCACGGTTCGCGTCCAGGTGGAACACCCGCGTGACGGTCTCCTCCAGCAGGTTCACGTCGTGGCTGATCATGATCACGCCACCGGGGTACGACTTGAGGAAGTCGCGCAGCCAGACGATCGAGTCGGCGTCCAGGTGGTTGGTCGGCTCATCGAGCAGCAACGTCTCCGCCTGGGCGAACAGGATCCGCGCCAGCTCCACGCGCCGTCGCTGACCACCCGACAGCGTGCTCAACGGTTGGCCGAGCACCCGGTCCGGCAGACCGAGGTTCGCCGAGATCCGGGCCGCCTCCGACTCCGCCGCATAGCCGCCGGCCGCGTGCAGGTCGGCCTCGGCCCGCTCGTAGCGGCGCATGCCCTTCTCCCGGGTCCTGTCGTCCGCGCTCGCCATCGACTTCTCGGCGTTCCGCATCCGCTTGACCACCTCATCCAGGCCGCGGGCGGACAGGATCCGGTCACGCGCCAGTACGTCGAGGTCGCCGGTGCGGGGGTCCTGCGGCAGGTACCCGATCTCGCCTGACGACGACACCGAGCCGGACGCCGGCAGCACCTCGCCCGCCAGGATCTTCGTCAAGGTGGTCTTGCCGGCCCCGTTACGCCCGACCAGGCCCACCTTGTCGCCAGGGCCGACCCGGAACGAGGCAGGCGCCAGCAGCTGCCTGGCCCCGACTCGAACCTCGAGGTTGGAAACAGTGATCATCAGCGGCGGGCCAGCGTCCTGGGGTTGGTGTCGTCATGACGGACCGACCGGAGGCCGACACGGTTGGACGGAGGATCTAAGGGCACGGAGGTCTAGTGTAAGTGCCGTGAAATTCAACCCTGACGCCGACTTGGACACCAGTGGTGTCGAGGACGTACGAGGTAGTAGTGGTGGCGGTGGCCGGCTCCCAGGCGGCCGGATGGGCATCCCGGTGGGCGGGGGGATCGGTGGGCTCATTCTGCTGGTCATCATCCTGGTCCTCAACGGCGGACTGCCCGGCGGTGGGGACAGCGGAGAGCCGGCCGCCCGCAACACCGCGCCCGGCAACCTGAGCACCTGTACGAAGGGCTCGGACGTGCAGCAGAACCGCGACTGCCGGTTCGTCATCTACCAGAACTCGATCCAGGGCTTCTGGGCCGCCGAGATGCCGCGCCGCGGCAAGAAGTACACCCGCGCGCCGATGCAGGTCTTCGACGGCTCGACCAGTACGGGCTGCGGGCCGGCGACCAGCGCCGTCGGGCCGTTCTACTGCCCGCCCGACCGCAAGGTGTACCTGGACCTCGGCTTCTTCCAGGTACTGCAGACCGAGCTGGGAGCGCAGGGAGGCGACTTCGCCGAGGCGTACGTGATCGCTCACGAGTACGGCCACCACGTGCAGAACCTGTACGGCATCCTCGGTCAGATCCAGTCCCGCGAAGGCCCGACGTCGGACTCGGTTCGCTCCGAGCTCCAGGCCGACTGCCTGGCCGGCGTCTGGACGAACCACGCGACCACCGTGGCGGACCGGGACGGCGACACGCTGATCAGCGGTCTCACCGAGGACGACATCAGCCGCGGCCTCGACGCTGCCGCTGCCGTCGGTGACGACCGGATCCAGAAGAAGGCCCAGGGCCGGGTGAGCCCGGAGACCTTCAGCCACGGCACCGCCGAGCAACGGATGAAGTGGTTCAAGACCGGTATGTCCTCAGGCGATCTCACCGCCTGCGACACCTGGTCCACCGACTCCCTCTGACCCAACCAAGGGTCGTCAGGCGACGGCGGCGGGGCGGCGGAAGCCGGGGAGGAGCTCGTCGACGAGGGCGTCGGTCTCGGCCTCGGCACCGCGCGGACCACCGTGCTTGGCGATCGCGGCGTACAACTGGCCGGCCACAGTGGTCACGTCGCTCTGGCTGCCGAAGTGTGCGGCCAGCCGGAGCGTCGCCCGCCACAGCTCCTCCGAGGCCGGCGAGAAGCTGAGCCCGCTCTGCAGAGCGGTACGGGCGAGGTTCCCGTCGTTGTGCCGCAGGCTCGCCTCGGCCAGCTTCAGTGCGCTGTCCACCACGAGCTCAGCCATCCGCCGCTCGATCCCGGACGCCGCCAGCCACGAGTACCGCCCGGCGGGCAGGTCCGACCAGGCCTGGCCGTGGACCAGGCTGAGTGCGGTCGACAGCGGCCCGCGCGGGTCGTCCATCATCGAGGCCTGCTTGGCCAGGGTGCGGAACACGTCCCAGTCGACCCGCACGATGCTGCGGTTCAGCATCCAGCGGCCGCTCTCATCGGCGTACATGGCGTCGGGGCCGAGCCACTGCCGGGTGCGGGCCAGCGCGGCATCGCGCAACTCCTCGCTGATACCGCGCGGCCAGATGGCGCCGGCCAGGACGTTCGGGTGGACGCCGTAGTCCTGGCCGGCCAGGAAAGCGACGATCTCGGTGCACAGCTCGAGCCGGCCCTCCTCGACCTCACCGCGCGCGTCGACCTCGACCGGGCCGAGCAGGTCCACCTCGACCGGCGCCGCCTTGCTCAGGTCGCTGGAGGTGAACTCGTACGCCGGCAGGTCCTGATCCGCTCTGCGCTTGTCCCGCGCCTCCGCCTCGGCCGCGTCGAACAACGCCACCAGGTCCGCGAACTGGGCCGGGCTGATGCTGTGGGCATCGACCTCGAGGCCGAGCAGCCGGCAGACCGTCTGGTTCTTCTTGTCGACGACGAACCGCCACGGCGCATCGAGCACGTCACCGACCACCACCGCGGCGACACAGCGCTGCGGGTCCGCGGCCAGCCGGGTCAGCCGCTCGGCCTGGTCCGGCGACGGCGGCGCGGACACGAAGATGACCTCGGCACCCCAGAGCAGGCTGTCCGGATGCGACATCCGGGCCGCGGCGACCGAGTCGACCCCACGACGCCCGCACGCCTGCACCTGAGCATCGGTACGCCGGGTCACCTCGTCCAGCGTGTCGTCCAGCGAGGTCCGGTAGCTCAGCCGGCTCGGTGCGAGCGAGGACAGGTCGTCGCCGAAGCCGACCATGCTGACGTGTGCCCCCTCGGACCACAGGTTCGTCGCCAGCTCGACGGCCAAGGACCCGACCACGTCACGCGCCGAGTCGGTGAACCCACCGAAGCTCGCGATGCCACGCGCCCCGTCAAGGTCGACCAGCACCGTCGCGCCGTCGGCGTTCCGCCCGATCGTCACCAACGTCGGGTACGGCGAGGGGGCCGCGATCTCGCCCTCCGGTGCGTACGCCCGGCGCAGCACCCACCGACGCCCGTCGGTGCTGACCTGCCAGGGCGGCGGAGGCGGAGCCGGCGCCTCGCCCGGCTCCAGCACCAACGTCAGCGCCTTCTCGGTCACGAGGGCCGCCACCACACCCGGCACCGGTCGGCTCAGCTGGGTCAGGCTCGCGCCGAGCCGGCGCAGCGCGTTGTCGACGAACTGCACAGTCGGTACGTCGGAAGCCAGGCGCAGGCCGACCTCCGTCTGCCGGTGGCTCGCGGACCTCGGGCCCGGGCCCTGGGCCCAACCGCGTCGACGCTTCAGCGCCAGGGCGAGCCCGGCCGCCAGCAGGGTCGCGCCGAAGCCGTAGATCCCGCCCTCGACCGGTGACGCCGGGGCCGCGTCGGGAACTCCGGTGCCGCCGGCAACGGAATCACCCGGCCGCGCATCCTCGGTGGTGGAGCTAGGGTCGTTCGCCGCCGCCGCCGTACCGGTGCCGGGATCGGCGGGCTTCGCGTCCTTGGCAGTCGGGTCGTTCACCGCGCTGCCGATCTCGACCGACGACCGCTGCTCGGTGCCCTGCTGCTCGAACCAGCGGCCGCCGTCCTTGTCCGGCTGGTCCACGGTCTTGACCGAGGTGTCCTTGATCACCGGCTTGGTCTTGTCGTCGAGCGAGACCTTCACGGTGTGCACGCCGGCGCCCTTGGCGTCGGCCGGGAGCCGCACCTGCCAACCCGGCATGATCAGGTCGGGGTTCGTCAGGCGACGGCCGTCCGGCTGCAGCTTGTCCTTGTTGAGGTCGTAGATCTCCTTGTACCGGCGGCCCTCTCCCAGGTAGCGCTCGGCGATGTCCCACAGGCAGTCGTAGTTGCGGCCCTGCGGTGGACGGACCTCGGTGTACTTGACCACCTTGCCGGCCTGGTCGTTGTTCGTCCGGACGCCGGTGTGGTTGTTGCCGGAGAGCACCTTGCTGCGTGCCTCGACGTCGAGAAACGTGTCCCGCCGGGTGTCGTGGTCGCCGCCCTGGGTCGCGCTGACCGACGTGGGCGCGGCCAGGCTCGCCGTCGTCACCGCACTGGCGACCGGCAACGTCACGCTGGCCGCGCCGGCGATCAGTACGACGCCGGAGATGAGCCGGCGCGCGAGCGTCTGGGAGCCACCACCGAGCGGCACCCGCGGGGTCAGACCGTGGCCGCGGGCCTCCGCGACGCCCTCGGCGATCAGACAGACGACGAAGTGCAGCCAGGCCACCCAGATGAAGAACGCGATGATCTTCAGCACCGAGTCGGCGCTCAGCTCGCTGAAGAGCAGGTCCCGGCTCGGCACCTTCTCCGGCCAGGGCCTGCCGAAGAAGGTGAGCAGGACGTAGGGAACACCGCCGACGATCGCGACGATCGCCACCAGCGAGACAAGGCCCTTCAACCGGTCCAGGAATGGGCTGGACTTCCGCCGGGCGGGCAGCCTCGCCGACCGAACCGGCGCACTGGTCTTCACCATCGTGGTCCCTCCATCCGCCGAACCTCAGCCACCGATCGCCTGGACTTCCTGCACAGGAAGCCGCTGCACGGCCTTCACCTCGTACGTACCGATCAGCGTCCACGTCCCGGGGGCGCCGCCGATCTCCTTCCAGTACGACACGTCCCAGAAGATGCTCAGCTTCACGGTGTACATGCCGTCCGGCTCCTTCGCGCTGGAGCGCTTGTAGACGTGCTTGCACATGCTGAGCTGGTGGAAGGGGTCCAACGTCTCGTCATACCCGTCGCCACCGATGTTGTCGGTGTTCATCAGACAGTCGAACGGCTCGGACCCGTCCCCGGGGTCAACCCTCATCCGGCCGACGAGGCCGCGCATGGTCAGGAACTGGTCGCCGTTCCAGGCGAGGATCGCGCCGAGTTCCTCCCTCGACTTCTGCACGATGGCCGTCTCAGGGGTCAGGGCGAAGTAGGCCGGCACGTTGACGCGGGGAGTGTACGTCGGCTTGACGACGAGCACCGGCGACGGATAGCTGGAGTGGAACTCGCGCCAGAACTGGTCCATGTACCCCACCCTCGGGCACTGCCGCCGCTCCTCGGCCCCGACCGGCACGATGGCCCGCTCGATGTGGGACCTCGGACCGCCGCCGGCCTTGCTGAGGTCGTAGTCGACGATCGTGAGCCGCAGCACCCAGGTCTTGCCCTCCGGCGGAGCGGGCAGCGAGACACCTGCCGGCACGTCGAAGTCCCGGCAAGGGATGAAGACGTTGCCGACGCCCAGCATCTCGGCCCAGGTCGGCGGAACCCCGTCCCACCCGGTGCCGCTGCTGCAGTAGGCGCCGAAGCCGTTGGAGTTCGCGTAGAGACTGCAGACACGGTCGCCGTACTGCTTGGTCACGGCGTTGGCAGCGGGCGTGATGGTGGCGGCGAGGATGGCGAGTACGGTGCACAGGGCAACCAGCCCACGGGTCACTCGTTGGCGCATAACCTCACTCCTGAGTCTCGGTCCTGTCGCAGATTACCGTCGCCCGGGGGCATCTTGCCCGTTCACGCCGGATAGTGCACCTTCGCGCAGCTGAACGACTTCGGCACGGGCTGCAGCCAGCGGTACATCGTCCAGCCGTCGCCTCGTTCCACCATGTCCACGGTCTCCGGGACGCCCTTGGGCGCCGCCTGGACCCACCTTCTGGTCTTGGGATTCCAGAACCCCGCGGTCTGCGAGCGACAGCTGCGGATCCGTACCACGCCGAAGGGCCGCTGCTCCACTCCCACCACGACCACGCTGCCCGGTGGTCGCATCACCCAGCCCCTCCGCAGCGCGCCTGCGATATTCGGAGAAACGTCGGAGGCGAAATACGCCGGAAAGTTCGCCTGGATGATTTTCGGATCACGTTGGACCAGTGCGCGGAAATACACCGGATAAGCGTTCACATAGCCCTGCACTGCCGGGTTGTCGGAGAAACCGCCCGGCACGACGATCACGTCGGCGCCCTTGGCCGGTGTCGTCTTCCCCGGGTCGCTCGGCTTGCTCGTCGGCTTCCCGCTCGGCGTCGGCGTCGTACTGGTCGAGCCGTCGTCACCGGCAGGCGTCGGCATGGTCCCGTTGCTGGATCCCCCGCCGCACCCGGCCAGCACCAAGCCCGCGAGCAGCGCAAGCACCGGTACGCCTAGACGTCGCACGACGGCAACTCCTTCTTGTTCGACGGGTACGGACACATCAGCAGGCTCATCCCCCACCTCTGGGCGTGGTCGGAGGCGTCCCGGTGGCCGGGGTGCCCGACGGCGTGACGGTCGGCGAACAGGTCGGCGGGAACGGGACCGGAAGGGTCCAGGTCGGCGTCGGCGAGCCGATCGTCCAGGTCGGACACGGGACGTCGATCGTCGGCGGTACGGCGGTCGTGATCGGCGCGCCCGGCCCCTCGCTGGTCGGGAGCACCAGGATCGGCGGGATCTGCGGCGTCTCGTCCGCCTTCTTGATCCCCTGCTCCGCGTGCGCCTCGCCCAGACCGTTGGCGTCCAGCGTCTGGATTCCCACCATGCCGAGGAAGGTCGTCTTGTTCTCGATCCGGACCTGCACCCGCAGGTGCTCGGCATCCATCTCCGTCGTCGCGCAGTTCGTCACCGCCGGGTCGTTGGCCGAGACCTGGGCGCAGAACGCCGCCACCGCCTGCCCCGCCTTGGTCGGGTCGATCCTCGCCTCGTCGGCGTTCAGGTCGATGGTCGTGGCACCCACGCGGGCCGCCTCCTGCGCATAGCCGACCGCGCGGGACTTGGCCCCCAGCTGGCGACCGCCGTCGATCACCAGACCGGCCAACGTGAAGATCATCACCGCCAGGATCGCCACCGCCGGGCTGAGCGCTCCCCGGTCCTTGTGCGGGGCATCGATCGGGTCAGGGCGCATCGCGCACTCCCCGATAGGGATCGAGCGAGGAGCTGAACCTCTTCGTGATCTTGGTGTCACCGCCGAGCCCCAGCAGGCCGAGGTCGCGGTAGTTGATCGTGCAGGTCACCTCGACCGACAACGGGCTGCCCGCGGCGAAGGTCGAGGTCACCACGCCCGACGCGCTGGCCTTGCACGACGCGACGGCCTGGTCCATCGTGCGCGTGACAGCCTCGTCCACCCGGGCCTGGGCCTCCGGGAGCGAGCGAGCCTGGCTGGCCGACCGGGCGCCGTCGCGGGCCGCACTCTCCAGCAGGGAAGAGGTCTGGAAGTAGCGGCCGCAGGCGAGCAGGAACATGAACAGGATCAGCAGGATGGGCGCCAGGATCGCCATCTCGAGCGCCATCGTGCCGCGCTCCCGCCGCCTGTGCCTCACTTGTCGTCCGCCTGGAACTGCTCGATCGGTCCGGTCGCGGTCCGGCTCACCCTCAGCGTCAGCCCGGGCACAAGCGAGACCGTCTCGCCCGTGACCGTGAACGACACCATGCCCTCCGGGTTGTTGTAGGCGGGCGGCAGTACTTTCGCGTCGCCCAGTGAATTGCCGCCCAGCTGTTGCGCGTACGCCTCGATGTCGGCGCGGATCTGCTCCCCCACCGCGTTGCTGTAGACCGGTGGCTGGACCAGCCTCAGTCGCGATACTCCCTCCTGCGCCGCGTTCAGGGCGACGGACCGGCCGTAGAGCCACAACGCCGTCTGGATGGAGATGAAGATCAACGACAGCAGCGCCGGCGCGAGGATCGCCAGTTCGAGCGAGCTGGCGCCGCGTTGCGAGCGCCGCCGTCGACGGAGTCCGCGCAGCAACGACTCAGCCGTTCTGGATCTCGCTCGTGCGCTTGTCGATCACGCTTCGGACCACCAGGCCGATCGCCAGTGCGGCGGCCACCAGGATCGCGGAGATGATCGCCCACTCCAGCGCGGATGCGCCGAGCTGGTTGCGTCCGCGACTCCGCTGGTTGTGGGCCCGCGCCACCGCGTAGCCCGCCATCGCGCGCACGAACTGCAGTTCCACGTTCATCCGGTTGCCTTCCCAGGGTTTGTCTCGTGGTGCCCGTCGGGGCTCAGTATGCCCCGTACGAGGGACCAAATACGTCGACTTGTCGCTCAGCTGCCGAGAATCGCAGCGCCGGCGGGATAGCCGAGGAACAGCATGAACGCGGCACACATCACCAGCTGCGCGACCAGCATGGACTGCGAGCGTTCGCCGGCCTTGCCCTCCACGTCGGCGAGCTCCTTGCGTCGCAGGCTGGCGGCCCTGGCGAGCAGCGAGGCGCGGATCTTCGCACCCTCGTCACCGGCCAGGGCCAGTGCCGAGGCCAGGTCCCGCAGCTCCTCGACCCCCAGGTCCTCGCCCAGCCGGGCCATCGCGTCCCAGGGCGTGATGCCGATCAGGCGTGCGTTGGCCAGCGCCTGGCGGATCCGGGCCATCGCCCAGTGGTCGCCGATCGTGGAGGCCGTCATCAGCGCCTCCGGCAAGCCACGGCCACCGGCCAGGTTCATCGCGACCAGGTCGAGGAAGCTGCCGACCACGTGCCGGAAGTCCCGGCGCCGTTCCTCCGCCTCCTGGCGCAGGGCCAGGTCGGGCAGGAAGAAGGCGAACGCCATCGCCGCCAGCGTGACGACGGCCGGCGTCGCCCCCGGCGCACCGAAGCCGAGCATGCTGAACATGAACAGCACGAACGGGATGAACACCAGTGCACCGAGGGCGAAGAAGACCTTGGTGGCGAGCATCGCGGCGAACGGCTGGTTCATCACCGCGAGGTCGCGGCGGAGCCGGCCGAAGGCCCAGCCGCGGGCGTTCGCCTCGGCCTCCAGCCGCCGACCCAGGGTGTCCCTCGCACGATCGACGCCGCCCAGCACCCGCTCGCCGGCCGCGCTGGCCGTCGCGGCACTGGTGTAGCCGGAGCGACCCGCGTCGATCCGGGCGATCGTGGACCGCACGTTGGCGGGCGGGCGGACGAAGATCCGCACCAGCAGGTAGACGCCGGCACCGACCAGCGCACCCGTCAAGAGGGGCCAGGTCATCCCACTACCTCCATCCGGTCGTCCCCGGCCTTCCGGGCGCGGCGATCGTTGCCGCCGATCAGGAAGCGTTCCGGGACCTCGATCTTGGCCAGCCTGCGCAACCAGACCAGGCCGATCGCGTACAGGGCGATCACGACGAACAGCACGAACTGGCCGATGAAGCTCGTGTACGGCGACACGTAGGTCGGGTTGAACAGGATCAGCGCAGCAGCCACGAGCAGGGTGATCGCGACGACCACCTGCACGCTGCGCCGGGTACTGCGGCGCTCCGCGGCCACCTTGCGGCGTACGTCGAGCTCCTCGCGGGCGGAGTCGGCAAGAGCGCTGAGGACCTCGCGCAACCCCGGGCCGCGCAGGCGTGCGTTCAGTACCAGGGCGGCGACGATCAGGTCGGCCGACGGGTCGTCCAGATCGTCCGCGAACCGCATCAGGGCCGCGGGCAACGGCTCGCGGATGCGCAGCCGGTCGACCAGCAGGTTCAGCGCGGGCTTGATCGCCGGGGCCGCGTTCACGGCGGTCGCCGGGATGGCCTGCTCCAGGCCGACCGCGCCGGCGATCGTGTCCCGTAGCGCCTCGGTCCAGGTGGCCAGGGCTTCGAGCCGCTCGATCGCGCGGCGTTCCTCACCGGTGCCACCGAAGAAACGGTCGGCCATGCCTGCCAGCAGGCCCAGCGCGGCGGCGAGCACGAGCCAGCGGGTCACGGCCAGCACGATCAGGCCGACCCCGACGCCCGTGCCCAGCCGGATCAGCGTCCGGCGGCCCTCCGCGCTGCCCGACCTCCTGAACAGCGACGGGGTCTCCTCCTTCGGCTCGGTACCGCGCAACGCGATGATCAGCAGCAGGACCGCGCCACCGACCACAGCCCCGCACAGCAAGGCGAGCAGCGTCCGGTCATTCATCGCTCCACCACCTCATCGGCATCAGGCCCAACGCCCGTGCACGAGCGGTTGGTAGCCGTACTGTTCGAGCTCGTCCATGCAGGCGATCGGAGCGTGCGCTGCCGCGCGGCCGTCGGGCCCCGGCGCGAACACTTCGCCCGACAGGACCCGGCCGTCCCAGCCGGTCACCTCGCGGACGCTCTCGACGTACCGGCTCAGCGTGCCGCCGTGCTGGTAGTCGTTCTGCTTGCGGACGAAGACCACGAAGTCGAGCGCGCCGGAGATCAGCATCTGGGTGGCCTCCATCGGCAGCCGCTCCGACGCCTGGATGGCGTAGGTGCTGATCCGGTTGAACACCTCCATCGAGCTGTTCGAGTGGATCGTCGACAGGGAGCCGTCGTTGCCCTGGCTCATCGCGTTCAGCATCGTGACGATCTCGTCGCCGAGCACCTCGCCGACGATCACCCGGCTCGGGTTCATCCGCAGCGAGCGGCGGACCAGGTCGGCCATGCTGACCTCGCCGACGCCCTCGGAGTTCGGCAGCCTCTCCTCGAACGCGACCACGTTGGGGTGCAGGTCCTTGAACTCCCCCAGCCCGAGCTCCAGTGAGCGCTCGACCGTGATCAGGCGCTCGTGTGGCGGGATCTCGTTGGCCAGGGCGCGCAGCAGCGTGGTCTTGCCCGAGTTGGTGGCACCCGCGATCATCACGTTCTTCCGGGCGGCGACCGCGGCCCGCAGGAACGACGCCAGGTCCTCCGACATCGTGCCGTTGGCCACGAGGTCGTGCAGGAACACCCGGCCGAGCCGGGCGCGCCGGATCGACACCACGGGCCGGGCGCAGACGCCCATCACCGCGGAGAGCCGGGACCCGTCGGGGAGACGCAGGTCCAGCTGCGGGTTCGCCGAGTCGAAGGGCCGGCTGGTCAGGCCCGCGTGGGCGGCCAGCACCTGGATCAGCTCGACCAGCTCCTCGTCGTTCTCGGCGACCGGCCCGGGGTGTTCCTCGCGGCCGTCCCCGTACTGGACGAAGACCTGGTCGCAACCGTTGATGTCGATGTTCTCGACGTCGGGATCGTCGATCAGCGGCTGCAGCCGGCCGACGCCGAACAACGCCGAGTGAATCGCGCCGGCGATCTGCGCGTCGTCCTCCGGCGTCGGCGGCGTGCGCCCCTCGGCCAGCTCGTAGCGGGCGTGGTCCTCCAGCACCTGCACGATCAGGGAGCGGGCGTACTCCCGCTCGTCCTCCGCGCTCATCGGCGGTACGCCGTTCACCTGGTCGCGCCGGCGCTGCTCGTTCAGCCGCTCGGCGACCTGGACCCGCAGCTTGCGGACCAGCTCCTGGTCGGTGTTCATCGGCCGTCCTCCCACTCGGCCGAGGGGAAGGCGGCCTGTGCCAGGTCGAACTCGTACTGCGTCGGCATCGTGACCAGTGCCGCCATCTCCGCGGTGATCACGCTCGCGGTACGGATCAGCGGCGTACGGTCCAGGCGGCCCTGGCCGCGACCGTCGAAGAAGGCGGCACCGGCCGGGTCGAAGGCGAGGTGCCAGCGATGCCGCACCGGCACGGCCATCTGGTCCAGCACCGACCACACCTGCTTGACGCCGTCGCGGCGCTTCGGGTCGGCCACGACCACGACGCCCAGCTCCGCGTCCACGTGATGCACCAGCGACGACAGCCGCTCACGAAGGTGCGCGACCGACGATCCGGTCGCCGTACAGACCAGGACCACCAGGCGCGCGGCCTGGACGACCGGCAACTGCGGCGAGGCCGGTCCGATCCGGCCGCAGTCTGCCAGGACGTCGGCACTCTGCATTTGCTGGAGCGACATGCCCAGCGGCTGCCACAGTCCACCCATGCCTCCGATCTGTTCCGGCGCCCGAACCCCGATCAAGACGTCCAGACCGCCGTCCAGCTGCTGGCTGTGCGCCAGGATGACCTCGTCGCCGAGCCCCTTGCGACCGGCCGCGGCGAGACTGACCAGACCGCGGTCGGAGTTCAACGCGGCGCCACCGGGTGCCGTCATCCGGATCGCCACGTCGCTGCCCGCCGGATCGCACTCGGCCAGCAGCACCTGCCGCGGCCAGAGCGCACCGAGCACGAGGCTGGCCGTCGTCACCCCTGGCGAGCCCTTGGCGCTCGCCAACGCGACCAGTGCCATCAACCGTCTCCGTTGCTGCGTGAGATGTCGGTCCGGGTGCTCGCCGACAGCTTGATCAGCACCAGCGTCTTCGCGGCGGCGGCCGCGGCGACCTTCGTCGACTTCTCCGTCGGCACCAGGATCGTCGCGTTGAGCGTCGAGTTCGCGTTCGTCTTCGAGTCGGCGATCGAGCCGGAGCTGGCCGTCACCTGCGCGGCGCTCACCAACACCTCCGACACGCCCGAGTCGTTGCTTGCCGACGGCACCCGGATCACCCGGACGATGTCACCCGCCTTCAACGCCTCCGACGGGGCCCGGCCGCTCTCGAGGCTGACGCCGACCAGCGCTCCTCCCTCCGGTACGTCCGGGGTGTTGCCCGCGGTGAAGTTCTGCTGCGTGACGAACTGCCCCGGGAAGAGCCGGGTGGTGGTGTAGCGGCCGATGTACTTGTCCACCTGGGACCACGGCACCAACCCGCCGGTCGCACCGGCCAGGTCGCCGCGAGCCAGGTCCTTGCGCTCGATCTGATGTCCGGGCTCGAGTGCCTTGTCCGACACGGCGACATAGTCTTGCCGGTCGCCGCTGCGGAGCGCGATCAGCGCCGATCCGGCCGCGCCGAGCAGGATCAGGATCACCGCCAGAGCGGCGAGGGCGGGTCGGCGCTCACGACTGGCGGGAAGTCGATTCGGGCTGCCGCCCGGCGCAGTGCCGGAGGCGCGAGCGCCGGAGGCCGTGGGGCGGGGGGACGACGAGAGGCTCACGCGCATACCGTAATGGCCGCATGGTGCCAACCGGGTGCTCAGCCCGGCGCCTGTGGCGAGGCTGTTACCGGTTCGGCGCCGCAGCCGCGATCTGTGCCCGCTCCTCCGGGGTCAGCAGCTCGGCGAATGTGCCTGGACCGCCGTGCAGCTCGTCCAGATAGCTGTAGAGCGCCTGCAGCGCGCGGCCGAGCTCGCGCTGCCACCCGTCCGCCGTTGCCAGCTCTGCTGCCAGCCGACGACCCTCGACGAGCGACACCGCCGCGTTCACCGGCTGCTCCAGTCGCGGATCGACTTGTGCCGTGAGCGGTACACCGTCCTGGTCGAGCGCGAGTGGTCCCGTCGTCGCCCGCCGGATCAGCCCGGCCATCACCGCTCGATCGGAGTCCGGGAGCAACCGGTCGAAGCCGTCGCCGCCATACAGCTGATCCAGGTACTGCGTGAGGGCTCCGAACAACTCCAAGCCGTTGTACTCGGCGGCGGTGGTCGCCACGTGGCGCAGCTGCGCGGTCAGGCTCCGGGCTTCGGGCACGGTCCATACCGAAGGCCGGAGCTGGGCGTTCATCGGGGCATCGGCTGACTCTCGATCCGTGACGCGGACCAGGGTTGGCCGACGTCTTGACTGACGTGGAGGTTGCTCTGTGAGCGAAGGCCAATCCTGACATGACCATGCCGTGGTGCGCGACCGAAGTTCCGATCCACGTGAGCTTTCCTCCAAGTAGGATCAGCGAGCAACCGACCCCGCATCGAGATCGTCATTTGGTTGCCCGGGGGAACCCAAGATGTATTTTGCGGTCACACGCCGACGCATCATCGGATGAGGATCGAGGACTGCTGGTTGATGACAGCGACGAAGCAGCGCTCGACCGAGGCCGTCGAGCGCGCCGAGGGCGCGAAGCGATGAGCAGCCCGACGCAGGAGCTTCCGGCTGAGGTTCGGGCTCGGGCAGCCCTCGGAGTGGCGCTCGGGGTGGTGGTGCCCGAAGCGGTGGCCCTGAGGGACGGGCGCGTCCGGCTGACGGGCTCGCGAGACATGCTGGAGACAGAGGCGATGGATCGCCTCGACACGCGCCTAGCGGAGCTCGCCGGTCGGCAGGTGTCGGACCATCGGCTGCTGGCGGAGGCCGTCGCGCTGCTGGGCGCTGAGATCGACCACGCGCGTGGCGGGTCCTCCCCGGTCGACGGAGCCACTGTGGCGCTGGACCGGCTGCTCGACGTACCGAACCTGCCTGAGCCGACGAAGGCCGAGGCGCAGGCCATGCTGCGGGTGGTGCTGGAGGGCAACAGGCTGACGACGGAGTCGGCTGCCAGGCGATTGGCCGCGGAACGCGCTGCCGAACGCGCCGCGCAGCGTCCACCGCTGGTCGCCGACACCGAGCAGGCCGCTCGGGAGATCAACCGCGAGGCACATGCCCTCACACACGTCACGGCACCCGCCGCCGCGGCACCCGTACGACGGCCCCACCACCGCCGGGTGGTCGGCACCAGGCACAAGGGGGCCGGCGGCAACCGCACGGCGAACACGCCGGTGGGAGCCGGGCTGTCTCGCAACGGGAGGCCGGCCCTCGAGGGAAACCTCACCGAGGACGAGGCACTCGCCGCACTGCTGCAGGTCCAGCCGACTGATCTGTCCAACGGCATTGCCGCCCCCATGCAGGTGCTCGACCGCCCGAAGGTCGGGGTGGTCACCAGCGCCGCGCACGGTCGGCAGTATTTCCGGGTGGAGATCGGGCAGCCGCCGCGCGGACTGGTGGCGCAGACCAGGCTCCGCGCGGGCAGGACCGCGTCCGACCCGCACGTCATCCGGATCTCCCCACGCATTGACGGCGCGCACCTGGCCCGGGTCTGGACAAGCCAGGTGAGCCTCACCCTGCAGCAGCTGGACGCGCGGGCGGCTGCTCCGACCAACCCGCGTGACCGGTTCCGGTCGGCCTTGAGCGGCTTCCGGGGCCGCGACCGCCTGGCGACCGCGCAGTACGACGAGTTCCGGCTGCTGAGCAGGAGCTGGCAAGAGGCCCAGCTGCAGCCCGACCAGGCCGGTTCGAGAGTCCCCGAGCTGGAGCGCGAGCTGCAGAGCCTGGCCACTGCCATCGAGAAGTTGGGCCGACCGGCGCCGGCGTTCCCATGGTCCCAGGAGGCCCGGCGGGTGATCGCGCCGGACCGGACTGCGGGGACCTCACCAGCGCCGAACACGCCGGCGCACCTGCGCGAGCACGTCCTGACCCAGATCGGGGGTCTGCAGAAGGCCGCGGCGGACCTCGAGACCCGGGCAACTACGAGGCGGGCCAGCGCGGCCGAAGCCACCGTGCAGGCTACGGAGGCTTTGGAAGCGGCCGATACCGAGGAAGGCCGCAAGGACTCGGCCGCCCCCGAGCGAGGACGCGTCCTCCGGGCGAGTGCGGCCAGCGCGACCGCCAAGGCCGAGCGTCATACGTCGATCGCGGCTTCATGCGAGGCCGCCGCCAAACAGGCGAACGAGGCTGGCGAGACCTACCAGGCACTGCTCGCCAAGCTGGACCAGCTGCAGGCCGGCGGAGGCAGTCCGGGCACCGATGTCCTGACGCTGGCGCAGGCCGCCGTCGACCGGGTCGAGGCCTACCGCTCGGGAGTGGCCGCGACGCTGCCTTCTCCCGAGGTGCAGCACACCGTCATCACGTCTGGCAGGCTCCCTCACCTGACCGCCCTGACCCGGGATCTCAACCAGGCTCTGGCGGCGCAGAACAAGGACTTCCGCTTCACGCCTGAGGTCCTGCACCGGCGGCTGCGCGCGGAGACCCGCCGGATGTTGTCGCCGGACGGCGTGGTGATCACTCTTGGGAACGACGCGCGCGCCGACGTGTCCGAGCTGACCCAGGTCAAGATCCACCTGCGCCCGGGCGAGCTGCGCGAGGTGCTCGACTCCCCGGTCGGATTCGACGAGGGCTTGGTCGGCCAGATCGACCAGGGCGGCTACAGCCTCTCCACCACGGCCACCGACAGCCTCGGCCACAACGGCGGGTTCAGCCTCAAGACGCTGATGGCCGCGTTCCCCGACTCGAACCCGCTGAAAGCGGCGTCCCAGGTGATCACGCCCGGGTTCGAGTTCGCCGTCGGCCAGAGCCACTCGGTGACCTCGACGGCGACCGAGTACGGGCTCGGTGGCGCGGTGGAGGTGCTCAACGGCGAGATCCTGCGCTACCGCTCGGACACTCCGAGCTGGGGCTGGCAGCTGCGTACCTCGGCACTCGCCGAGTGGTCCGAGACCCAGGTGGTAGCCGCGGGTGAACCGCACGACAACAGCCACCTGGACGTCGGTTTCGGTCACACCTACACCGTTCCGCCGCCGGAGGACGTGGTCACCCTCGACCAGTTCGGCCTGTCCGACGAGCGGGAGACCGAGCTGCCCGAGCACGTCGTCTCGCGGGTGGACGGCCTGAACGACCTGGCCGATCGTGGCGTGGCCGGGCTCGCCGCCCGGCTCAACGGGCTGGACCGCGTCGGCCACGACCAGCTCCGCGGCCTGCTGCTCGAGGACACGCCGAGCCGGCTGGACGAGTCGACCCGCCCCGGCGGGATCGGGCGGCTGATCAGCAACGGCGGCCGACCGGTGGCCTACGCCCAGCTCGAGACGTTCGTGATCGCGAAGTCCGCCGAGCTGCTCACGGACAGCTCGCCGGAGCAGAAGGTGGAACGGCTGCGCGTCGGCTTCTCCGGCGCGTCCGGCAGCCAGTCCTTCAACGCCTCGACCTCGGCGTCGGCGACCCTCGGGTACCCCGGCACCGCGCTGACCGATCTCGGGTCGTCGACCGTCGACTTCGGGCCGACCGCCAAGGGCGGGCGGAGCGTGTCCCGCGAGGACAGCCTGAGTGTGAGCGACGTGGCGATCCATCCGAGCGTGCAACGCACTGAGCGGACCGTAGCGGTGAAGTACGAGCTGGTCCACCGGCTGACGATCCACAGGCTCGACCGCGACGAGTCGTTCACCCTCGAGGGCAAGGGCGACGCGGTCCTTCGAGTTCCCGCCAACGACCTGTTCCGGTACGGCGGACCGGTGCCGAAGAAGGAGCTCGTCCTCGGGCCCGACGGCCGGCCGCAGCGCGGTCTCGACGGCCGGGTGCTGCTCCGTGGCGACCCGCAACCGACCGGCGAGCAGCTGAAACCGCCGGTCTGGATGGGCAACGGCAAGGGCCAGCTGCGCGGGGCCGGTGCCGCGCTGGTCCAGAACCTCAAGGGCGCCGATCCCGCGTTCAAGGCCTTCGTGCTGCACCTCAGTGAACAGGGCCTGGTGCCGCCGCTGGACGCGAAGTTCCGGCCCAGGATGCGCGAGCTGGTCGGCAAGGACGCCGCCCTGGTCGCCAGCCAGCTCTCCAACCTGGAACGGGTCGGCCAGCAGCTCGCCCGGCACCGGCTCGAGACCGGTTACGACCAGGCCTGCCAGAGCGGCGTGCTGTTCGCGCTGACCAAGCACCACACGGGTCTGCCGCCGCAGGCGCACACCTACCGGATCCACCTCGAGCAGGACGTCGACAACGCCCGCTTCATGGGCCTGAACAGCGCCCAGACCGCGACCAACCTGCACATCGGGTCGAACACCACCGTCCGGTCCCGCGGCCGGTCGAAGGGTCTGCCCTGGCTGGCCCGGTTCGGTTTCAGCGACAGGCCCGCGCAGAACCAGGCCGGCGGCACGCCGGACGGCGGCCCGACCTACGGACGATCCGCGCTCGGCCGGTTCTTCGGCTGGGCGACCGGCAGCACGGTCAACGGCGTGACGTTGACTGAGAGCACCGCACCGCTGGCCGAGTTCGACGTGCCGCAGAAGCTGACCATCACCGAGGTGTTCGCCGACGGCGACTCCGAGCCGATCGTCGAGGTCGACGGCAGCGCCCGGATCTCGATCGACAGCAGGTTCTGTGACCGGGGCGAGCCGCAGAAGGTCGCGATCCAGGGCCGGGTCGAGCCGTCCCTGCTGCAGAACGCGACCTGGCAGCACCTCGACCCCGGCGACGCGCTCGCCCGGCTCGTCGCCGAGCTGCCCGCGGCGGCCCGCGCGGACTCGGCCGCACTGCACCACCTCGCCGGCTTCATGAACGTGCGGAACCTCAACGCCCACCCCGAGATGCTGACGACGGAGTACAGCACGCAGTTCGCGATCAGCCCGTCGCCGTCGGACCCCGCGCAGGCCATCGCCCAGCGAGGGCTGGTCCCCCGGCAGGCGAGCGTCGCCCTGCGCGCCCGGGTGGAGAACCTCCGGTATGTCGGCAGCGGACACGCCGTGATCGGTGACATCAACCTGACGCTGGGCAGTTCCAGCTTCACCGCGAGCAGTTCGACCGGCCACAGCGCCGGGCTCGGCGGTGGCAGCGGCGCCGTGGAGGCCAACGGTGACGGCTGGAACGGCAGCGCCGGGTTCAGCCGGTCCGGCAGCTCGTCCAGCTCCAGCACCGAGACCGCGATCGGCGGGATCGAGCGGCTCAACATCAAGGACGGCCAGCACTACCAGTTCGTCGGCGACCTGGTTCTGGAGGCCGAGATCAAGGCCGCCGGGCTCGCCAAGCCGAAGAAGGTCGAGCTCCAGGACGGCTCGATCATGCTGACCCTGCCGGAGCGGGACGCGCTGCGCATGTACGGCCGCAACAAGCTCGACCTGCCGCTGGAGAAGGTGTCCGACGCCGTCGAGCGGCTGCTCGACGGCAACCTCGGCCTGGACCGGCGGACGACGTCGGCGCTGCTTCGGCGGTACCGGACCGAGAAGCTCGGCGTGACCGAGGGGCTGGCCGCCACGCACACCGACGAGCGGCTCGCGGCGAAGCTCCGCGGTATCACCAAGGTGACCGAGCCCGCGGGTGTGCCGGCCAACTTCGAGCAGCTGGCCGCGGACGTCGAGAAGGTCGCGGCGGAGGGGACCGAGGTCCAGCAGCCCGGCCACTACTCGACAACGCTGGGAGCCGGGCTGATCGCCGAGGACGAGTTCGTTGCCCAGGACAACACCAAGACCGAGCTGCTGACCGAGGTGCAGGCGGCGATCGCCGACCGGGTGCCGGATGCGCTCGCCGACCCGGCGGTCCGGGCGGCGCTGCGCAGCGAGCTCGGCGGCATCCGCTATCGCGGTCACGCCGACGACCTCCTCGACCCGGCCGGTTTCATGATCGAGTACCCGTTCGGCACCGAGGGCCCGGGCATGACCGCGGCCCGGAACCTGCAGGTCCGGATCCGCTTCGTGCCCAAAGGTCCTGTCACCATCGGCGACGACCCGGACGACCCGACGGACGACGAGACCGAGAACAGCACCACCATCCTCCAGGGCTACGACTACACCGAGCGGGCCCGCAGCGTCACCGCGACCACCGGCTACAGCGTCAACGTCGGCGGCGGGATCACCGACGGCGATGCCGGTTCGGCCGGGCTGAGCACCGAGGCGACGACCTCGCAGACGGCGACCAGCGTCGAGCAGAACACCCGGATGAGCCGCGCCCTGGTGCAGCGGACGAAGAGTGTGAAACGCAGCTTCCGGGTCGTGATCGACGTCGACGAGACACCCGGCTTCGGCGCCGACACCAAGGGCGCGGTGCGGCAGGCGCTGGACCGGCGCCGCGACCCGGAGAAGCAGAAGCCACCCCTGCGCCGCGAGGCCACCGCCACGCTCACCCTGTCGGTGCCCGTGTCGGACATCAACCCCCCGGACGTCGTCCGCCCGGAAGTCGCGGACCACCGGACGGTGCCGCTGCCGAACTACTACTTCCTGCGCGGTATCCAGCTGCACGACGAGCACGGCGAGCTCCCCGACGTGGCACGGACGGCGCAGGACGCGGATTACGACGATCAGCTGGTCAAGGCGGCCTGCGCGGGACTGGGACGCCGCGACATGTTGACCGCGCCCGGTGTCCAGCTGCACAAGGCCACCCTGCGCAAGCAGTTCTCCGCCGCGACGCGCCGGACTGCGTTCGAGCGGGCCGGCGGCGGTGGAGGTCCGTGGACCACACCGCTTCCAGTGCCGGGGCACGGTTCGCGGGCCGTCTCGGTCCGGCTGCGGGCGGAGCTGTCCGGTCTGCAGGTGATCTCGGACGTCGGAGAGACGGGACAGCTCGGCGAGGTCTACCGGCAGCAGGGCCAGACCCAGACCACCAACAAGAGCACCCGGCTGCTGCCCACCAGCCGCAACTTCGGCATCGGCGACTCCACCACCGACATCAAGGCGGGGGTCTCGGTCGGTGAGCAGGTGACCGAGAAGGACACTGATACCACCGGCAACCGGAACGAGACGACCAGCTTCGAGTTGGGTGAGCTGGTCACCGTCGAGCTGCAGGTGAAGTTCCACCTGGACACCCGGCGGATGAAGTACGACCGGCACAACCAGCCGAAGGTCGACCGGGAGCGGACCATCGAGAACGCCGCCACCGGGGTCGCCACGCTGACGATGTTCCGGCACGAGCTGGTGGCGATCCAGGCCCGGATGGAGGCTGGCCTGCCACCCCTGGAGGGCTGGGACCCGGCTCGCATCGCGGCCGCTGTGCAGCGGGTCCCCGAGCGGCGGGTCACCGGACACGAGGTCGTCCGCACCGACGACGGCACCGACAACTTCCACCCGTACCGGCCGATGGTCGACGCGATCGCCCAGGCCCGGCGGGAGAACGTCGCGGTGGTGTTGACCATGCACCGCCAGGACGGCACGAAGGAGGTTTACCGGGCGATGCCGGACGGCACGATGACGGGCCGCGATGACAACGGGTTCGGCGCCGCCTTCGCGACGTTGCACCCGCAGCTGGCGGTACTGGCCGAGGGCCCCGAGGGCCGCACGTCGCCGCCACCG
This sequence comes from Kribbella sp., assembly GCA_035759015.1. Lineage (GTDB taxonomy): Bacteria > Actinomycetota > Actinomycetes > Propionibacteriales > Kribbellaceae > Kribbella. The sequence goes on along the minus strand of DASTVQ010000043.1, from coordinate 388 downwards.
CACGCGCCCCGGGTCGACCTGCGGCAGCTGTACGAGAGGGGCGGACACGACGGGCGGTTCAACGGGACCGTCGTGAAAGCCTTGGAGGCCAAGGGGATTCCGGCCTCGGCCATGATCCAGTTCGACCACGCGCTGTCCGCCGCCGCAGGCGCGGCCGCGGTCCAGGCCGCCGCAGGCGACGGCGCCAAGCAGCAGGTCGGTCGGCACGTCACCAGCAAGACCGCGACCGGATTGGCGGTCCCGTGAGCGACCAAGACCCGAAGTACGCGATCGCACGGACCGGCGACGAGACGTTGCTCTACCTGGAGCTGCATCCGTGCGTGGACTGCGGCTCCATCGACACACCTTGGGAGCACGGCCTCACCGAGGAGGACGGCGAGCTGGTGAT
>DASTVQ010000042.1:0-14926 GCA_035759015.1 Kribbella sp. | reverse complement strand
GCGAGTCCTGCGGCCAGTGCGGGCGGGTGACCGAGGCTCACCAGGTACAGGACCAGGTGGATCGCGATGACCGCCAGGGCCGCGCTGTGCAGCACGAAGGCGGCGGCGAGCAGCCAGAAGCCCGGGTCGCGCAATGCACGGGAAGGAGAGCCTGCCGAGCGGGTCTGCGCGGTGCGCGCCCGTGGCGAGGTATTACGCAGGGCAACGGCGTGCAGCGGTACGGCGATACCGCTGTAGGCGACCACCAGAATCAGCAAGGCATGGCGCCAGTCGAACGCATCGACCAGTTGCCCGGTCAGCGGGATGAAGATCGAGCTTGCGAAGCCTGCGACCAGTGTCACCGCCAGCAGAGCGTTCTTCCGGCGGCTGGGATCGGTGACGGCGACGATCACCGCGAACGCCGGTTCGTACAACACCATCGCCGACGCCACACCGATCACGACGAACACTGCGTACAGCTGCGGCGCGCTCTGCACCTGGGACCACGCGGCGACGGCAAGCGCGCCCAGCACGGAGCCGACGGTCATCAGGGCGTGGCCACCACGGGCGTCGAGCCAGCGCCCGACCGGGATCGACATCACTCCTGTGACCAGGACGGCAACGGTGAGAGCCCCGGCTCCGGTGGCGGTCGAGATCCGCAGCTCGGCGGTCATCGGGCCGAGCAGCGCGCTGAAGGCGTAGTAGAGAACCCCGTAACCGACCGTCTGCGTGACCGCCAGCGCAGCCACCAGACCGCTCCCGGGCCAGGCGGGCCCGGGAGCGGTGACTGTCGCCGACTGCCGTAGGTCCATCAATTGCAGCAGCTTGACTGGGTCGCCGTCGGCTTGACCTCCTCGAGGGTGAGCAGGCCGCCGCTGATGCCGGTGGCGAGGCCGCGCTTGGTGATGCTGACCGCCTCGGGCGCGGGGCCGCAGCAGCCGCCACCGGATTCCTCACCCGCGTAGGCGAGGTTCGAGGAGCACACGCCGGTCTCGGGCAGGTCGAGCTCGACGTTGCGCGCCGCCGCCCAGTCCCCGGCCAGAGCTGCCACGACGGAACGCGCCTGCTCGTAGCCGGTGGCGAGCAGGAAGGTCGGTGCCCGCCCGTACGACTTCATGCCGATCGCGAAGTAGCCGGACTCGGGGTGGGACAACTCGTCCACACCGTGCGGCGGCACCGTGCCGCAGGAGTGCTCGTTCGGGTCGATCAGCGGTGCCAGCGCCCGGGTGGATCCGAGGATCGGGTCCAGGTCCAGCCGGAGCTCGGCGGCGACCTCGTGGTCCGGCCGGAAGCCGGTCGAGTTCACCACCGTGTCGACGACCACGCGCCGGTCCCCGGCGGCGAGCTCGACTCGACCGTCCTCGGTGCGACTGACGGACTCCGTCCGGAAACCGCCCACCAGCTCGACCCGACCGGACTGGACGAGTCGCTGCAGGCGCGTGCCGAGGGCGCCGCGGGCCGGCAGCTCGTCGGCGGCTCCGCCACCGTAGGTACGCAGTTGGCTGGTACCGCGGACGACCCAGACGACCTCGGTGCCCGGCACCTGCTGGGCCAGCTCGCCGAGCTCGATCAGCGTGGTGGCCGCCGAGTGGCCCGCACCCACCACCGCCGTACGCAGGCCGGCGAAGCGCTCGCGGTCGCCGCCGAGCACGTCGGGCAGGGCATGCACGATTGCTTCGCCGACCTCGTTCTCGCCGCGGGCCGGGATGCCGGAACCGCCGAGCACGTTCGGCCTGCGCCAGGTCCCCGAGGCGTCGACCACCGCGCTCGCCGTGATCTCCTCGCCATCGGCCAGGCGGATCAGGAAGGGCGCCTCCTCGCGACCCGCCGTACGGACGCGGTCGAAACCCGCCCGGGTCACCGCGCTCACCTGGGCGCCGTACCTGATGTGTCCGGCCAGCTGCGGCGTCTTGGTCAGCGGCGCCAGGTAGGCGTCGATCAGTTCTCCGCCGGTCGGGAGGGCGTCCAGGTCGGGCTCGACCCAGCCGGACTGCTCGAGCAGGCGGCGTGCCGCTGTGTCGATGTCGTAGCGCCACGGACTGAACAGCTTCACGTGCCGCCACTCCTCGATGGCCGCCCCCACGTCCGGCCCCGACTCCAGGACGACGAAGTCCAATCCACGCTCGGCCAGGTGTGCCGCCGCGGCCAGGCCAATCGGTCCGGCACCGATCACCGCCACCGGCAGGCCGGCTGCGTTCTGCTCGCTCACGTCGATCTCCCATCGATCACAACATTGAAGTTCATCGAATCAGGACCCCACCTTGCATCCTGTTTTGACCACTGTCAAGATAGACGCATGTCAAAGCAGCAGATCTCTGTGCAGGGGAGCGGTGGGTGCTGCACGCCGCTGGCGGCGGCGCCGCTGGACCCGGCGGGAGCGACCGAGGGTGCGGCGGTCTTCAAGGCGCTGGCGGACCCGGTGCGGCTGCGGCTGATGTCGATCATCGCCTCGGCCGGCGCCGAGATCTGCGTCTGCGACTTCACCGGACAGTTCGAGGTGAGCGCGCCGACCATCTCGCACCACCTCCGGGTGCTGCGCGAGGCCGGCCTGGTGGACTGCGAGCGGCGCGGCACCTGGGTCTACTACTGGGCGCTACCCGAGCGCCTCGAATGGGTTTCCGCCCTGCTGGCAGTGCCCGCGGCCCCGGATCCCGCCCTCGCCCTGTGAGCTGACCCCACCACCGCTCCGTGTAGGCGCACGGCCGGCCGGGCTCACCGCGCCGACGGATCGTTTCCGGGAATCGACCTCGTGAGGGCGTCGAGGATCAGGCTCAGGCCGAACTCGAACTCGTCGCCGAAGTCGTAGCCGGGCTGGAGCACGTGCTCGGTCGCCATCTCGACGAGGTGGGGATAGTCCTCGGCCGACATCTGCCGAACCATCGGCTCGGCCACTTCGGCGACGGTCTCCGGGCCTTTGAAAGGCAGCGAGGCCTCTTGAAGCGCGAATCCGTACACGTAGCTGTCGAGCAGAGCGTAGGCGTGAGCGGTCAGCTCCACAGAGAAGCCCGCCCCTCGCAGGGTGCCGAGGGTCGCGTCATGGTGGCGCAGGGTCGCCGGGCCGGGGGTGGTCCGCGACTCCATCAGCCCGATCGCCCAGGGGTGGCGCCTCAGCACGCGGCGGGCCGAGGCTGCCCGGCGACGCATCTCCGACCGCCATTCGCCCTCGGGCGACGGTAGCTCGATCTCGCTGAAGACGACATCGACGATGCCGTCAAGGATCTCGTCCTTGTTGGCCACGTGGTAGTAGAGCGACATCGGCTTGACGCCGAGCTCTTGGGCGAGCGAGCGCATGGTCAGCGATCCGATGCCCGCCGCGTCGGCCACCGCGACGGCGCCGCGCAGCACCCGCTCCCGGTTGAGTGGAGTGCGTTCCTCAGAACTCTCACTGACTGGTCTCGACGTCACGCTTCCGGACGATAGCACTTTCGTACTTAGTACGATACCGTGACCTTACTAAGTACGACCAAGGGCGCGAGTGGCGCGCTGTCGGAGCGGGAGGAAGCGGACATGGGATCTGAACGGCAGCACCCCGCGACGGGCGGCGACGCAACCAGGGCGATGACGCCGCAGAGCACGATGCGGGCGATCGTCCAGGACAGGTACGGCTCAGCCGACGTCTTCCGCCACGCGCGGATCGCTCCGCCCGAGGTCGGCGAAAACGAGGTGCTCGTACGAGTGCGGGCGGCAGGTCTCGATCGGGGAACGTGGCATCTGATGGCGGGGCGGCCGTATCTGCTTCGGCTCGGCCTCGGCTTCCGCGGCCCGAGGAATCCGGTGCCCGGGATCGATGTCGCGGGCACGGTCATCGCTGTCGGCTCCGCGGTGACCAGGTTCTCCGCAGGCGACGAGGTGTTCGGGATCGGCCGCGGCACCTTCGCCGAGTACACCGTGGCCCGAGAGAACAAGCTCGCCCGCAAGCCGGCGAGCACCACCTTCGAGCAGGCCGCGGTGGTTCCGGTGTCGGCGCTCACCGCCCTCCAGGCACTGACCGATGTCGGCCGGGTCGAGCGAGGGCAGAAGGTGTTGGTCATCGGTGCGTCCGGCGGCGTCGGCAGCTACGCCGTACAGCTGGCCAAGGCCTTCGGGGCGGAGGTCACCGGCGTGTGCAGCACCGCGAAGCTCGACCTCGTGCGAGCGCTCGGTGCCGATCACGTCATCGACTACACCCGCGACGACTTCGCCGAGGACGGGCAGCGCTACGACCTGATCCTCGACATCGCCGGCAACCCCTCCCTCTCGCGGCTCCGTCGCGCGCTCACGCCAACGGGGACGGCCGTCATCACCGGCGGCGAGGAAGGCGGCAGCTGGACAGGAGGCATCGACCGGCAGTTGCGGGCCCTGGTCTGGTCGCTGCTCGTGCGTCAGCGGCTGACCACCTTCGTCTGCAAGGAGCGCTCCAGCGACCTCGAGCGGCTCATCGAGCTCATCGAGGCAGGCAAGGTGACGCCGAGTATCGACAGGACGTACTCGCTGGAGCAGGTGCCGGAGGCCATGCGCCATCTCGTGGCCGGCCGAGCACGGGGGAAGGTCGCCATCACCATCGCCGGCTGAGGTTGCCGTCGGCAACGGCCGGCACTCGTCGGTTCGGACGGGCTCTCCTCCTGATGGATGAAATGGCGGCCGGAATGGACCCACCGGCTTGGGCACGGACCCGACGTCGGCAACAATCACTCCATGTCCGACCGCCAGACCGTCGAAGCAGCCAAGGTCCCGCGTGCTGCTGCCGGGCGACCGCGCCAGACAGACAGGTGGCGCCGTGGCTGGGTGATCGCCGTCCTCGCCGTGCTGTCGGCGCTTCCGCTGGCCCTCCACCGGCATGTGCCGAACACCATCGGCAACCTCGGCAGCCTGCTCGACACCTTCCTGCCCTGGGTCGGCCTGGTCGTCCCGGTGCTGGCGGTCGCGGCGCTGGTGCGGCGCTCGGCGACGGCCGGGGCGGCTCTGCTGGTCCCGATCCTGGTCTGGGGCTATATGTTCGGGCACCTGCTGGTTCCGGGTAAGGGCGGCGGGCCGCACGACCTGCGCGTCCTCAGCCACAACGTGGACGCGGCGAACCCGGATCCCCGCGGCACGGCCCAGGAGGTCCTGGATGCCGACGCCGACGTGGTCGCCCTGGAGGAGATCACCCCGGCGGCCCTGAAGGTCTACAAGGCCCAGCTCGCCTCGAAGTACCCCCACGTGGTCCAGCGGGGGACGGTGGCGCTGTGGTCGAAGTACCCCGTCGACGAGAGCGAGTCGGTCGACGTCGGATTCGCCTGGACCCGGGCGCTGCGAGCGGAGGTGAGCACGCCGCAGGGCACGGTCGCGTTCTACGTCGCGCACCTGGCGTCCGTGCGGGTCGGCACCAGCGGGTTCAGCTCGGGCCAGCGCAACCAGACGATCGCTCAGCTGGGCCGGCAGATCGCGGCGGAGAAGCGCGCCGGGGTGGTGGTGATGGGCGACTTCAACGGTACCGCGAACGATCGCAGCCTGGCCCCGATCACCGCCGGGCTCCGCTCGGCCCAGGGCGCCGCGGGGTACGGGTTCGGGTTCACCTGGCCGGCGAAGTTCCCGCTGGCGCGGATCGACCACATTCTGGTGCGCGGCGTGGTGCCGACCAAGGCGTGGGTACTCCCGCCGACCGGCAGTGACCACCGCCCAGTGGTGGCGGACCTCCGAATCTAGCCGCCCGCCGCGCTCTTGACCCCCCTCGGTCTTGTCAGCGATCAGTCTTGTCAGCGGTCGGACTTGTCGGCGATCGCCCTTGTCAGCGATCGGTCCGAACCTGCCCCGCCAGCCCCGCGGCAGTCTGTGGATTGTCTTCCGCCGATTCGTCGGTTCTGGGGCGGATTCGCCGCCTTTGATGCGGATCCGCGGGGTGGTGCCCCTACAGGCGACGAATCGCTGGAAGGTTTTCCCCAGATTGCAGATCCCCGGAGTCCGTTGCTGTGCCGCTGGCTCCGCGGTCGCGCACGGGGTGTCGCCTGGGCCGCTCGGGTGTCGCCTGGGCCGCACGGGGTGTCGCCTGGGTCGCTCGGGGTGTCGCCTGGGTTGGGGGTGGCGCGGAGACGCGCTGGCGGGTTGCACAGCACGCTGCCGGTGACGACTACCCGCCACGGGGCTTGGGCGCGCTGGGCCACCAGTACGGCGAACCGCCCCAGACCCGACGAATCGGCGGAAGACAATCCACAGACTGCGCGGGGCTGGTGGGGCAGGTTCGGACCGATCGCCGCAAAGCGAAGGTGTGGGGGAGGAGGGCGCCGAGCGGTGAGCATGTCCGTCGGACGAACATCGGCGTCCGGTGCGGTCCTCCCGCCCGGTCGCCGATCTTCCTACTGTCGGAGCTGACACCGATCAGGAGGATGCGATGACGATGACCGGCAGTACGACGGACCCGGTGGCGCTCGCCGGGCACTACGCCGAGCACGGGTACGTACTGGTGAAAGGCCTGCTCAGCGAGGAGGAGGCGGCGTCGTACCGGGTCACCAGCCACCGGTTGCTCGCCCGGCTCAACCGCGACGACGACCCGACCTGGGGCTCGGCGATGGGGATGAGCGGCGACAAGACGCGGTTGCAGCACCTGCACGACGCGCAGTTCTACGACGCGGCTTTCTCCCGGCTGCTGGTGGACCCGCGGTTCACCGACGTGGCCGCGGCGGTGATGGGCGTGCCGAACGTCCAGCTGCACCACACGAAGCTGTTCGTGAAGCCGCCGGAGAACGGGTCCCCGTTTCCGCCACACCAGGACCACCCGTTCTTCCCGCACACGTACCACCGGGTCGGGGCGGCGATCTTCCACTTCGACGACGCGCCGGAGGAGAGGGGCTGCGTCCGGGTGGTGCCCGGGAGCCACCACGCCGGGCCCCGGCCGCACGACCCGGAGGGCGGTTTCCACCTGCCCGACGTACCTTTGGAGTTGGCGGTGCCATAGCCGGCCGAGGCGGGTGACGTGCTGTTCTTCACCTATCTCACGGTGCACGGCTCCGGCGTCAATGTGAGCAACGAGCCGCGCACGACCTGGCTGGTCCAGTACCGCGACCCGGCCGACCCGCCCACGGTGAAGACGCACGACCTTTCGCTCGGGCAGGGCATGATGCTGAGGGGCGTGGATCCGACCGGCAGGAGTGGCGTTTGAGTCTCGCGTCCGTCGCTACAGCGGACCGCTTCACCGGCCTAGCCGGCCTGCTCGAGTCCTGCGAGGTCGGCGGGTTCCGCGCCGACTTCCTGTGCACCGACCACTACCGGGCGGCACGCATTGCACGAGGTCTGCCTCGCGTACGCCGGGTCGGGCCGCTTCAGCTCGGGGCCGGCCTCGTACGACGTCGCGGCCGGGTCGGTCTTCCTGGCAGGCCGGGGGACGTCCACGAGTTCGAGTCGAGTCTCGCGCTGAAGGCGCCTCGAGGCGAACGAGCCCTCGCCGGTGCAGCGCCGGCCACGGCGGTCTCCTGTCCCACCCTCACCCGCTCTGGATGATCCGCCGGGTGAAGTCGCCGGCGTGCAATGGATACGGAGAGGGAGGTCACGATGTGTCGTTGGCTCGCGTACTCCGGTTCGCCGGTGAACCTCGAGGATCTGCTTTACAAGCCGAAGAACTCGCTCGTTGTGCAGAGCAAGCACTCGCGGCTGGGCGTGGAGACCACGAACGGCGACGGCTTCGGCGTCGGCTGGTACGGCGTTCGGGACACGCCCGGCGTGTTCCGCAGCACCGAACCCGCGTGGAACGACCGCAACCTGCAGGAACTCTCGGCCCAGGCGTCGTCCGGCCGCGTCTTCGCCCACATCCGCGCGTCCACCGGCTCCGCGATCCAGCAGACGAACTGCCATCCGTTCCGCCACGGACGCTGGTTGTGGATGCACAACGGCCTGATCGCGAACTTCTCGGCGGTGAAACGCGACTTGACCCTGGCGGTCGACCCGGAGCTCTACCCCGAGATCGAGGGATCGACCGACTCCGAGATCCTGTTCTTCCTCGCACTGACCTTCGGTCTGGCACAGGACCCGCCCGCGGCGGTGGCACGAGCGGTCGGCCTGGTCGAGGAGTCGGGGCGGCGCCACGGCATCGAACATCCCATCCAGATGACGGTGGCGACGACGGACGGTGAGACCACCTGGGCGTTCCGCTACTCCAGCGAGGGCCGGTCCCGGTCGCTCTTCCACAGCGTCGACATCTCGACGCTCCGCGAGCAGTACCCGGACAACCCGGTGCTGCACCACCTGTCGGACGATGCGCGGCTGGTGGTGTCCGAGCCACTGGGGGACCTGCACGGAGCCTGGCAGGAGGTGCCGGAGTCGACCTGCGTGATCGTCCGTGGCGCCGAGCAGCAGCTCCGGCCGTTCTCGCCTTCCGTTCCCGGCGGTGTCGTCACTCCCGCGAAGCCGCTGTGAGCTCCGTCTCCTCGGCGGTGGCGGCCCGCTGGGCCAGGGCAGACAGTCGCGGAGTTGACAGTGGTCGCTGGTCCAGCTGACGGTTCAGCGTGATGGCGGCGTCGATCAGGGCCAGGTGGGTGAAGGCCTGCGGGAAGTTGCCGATCTGCTCGCCGGTGAGCGCGATCTCCTCCGAGTACAACCCCACGTGGTTGGCGTAGGTCAGCATCTTCTCGAAGACGATGCGAGCCTTGTCGACCTGGCCGGCCCGCGCCAGCGAGTCGACGTACGAGAAGGTGCAGAGCGAGAACGTGCCCTCGGAGCCGCGGAGGCCGTCGGGTGAAGCTGCCGGATCGTAGCGGTACACCAGGCTGTCGGTGACGAGCTCGCTGTCCATCGCGTCGAGGGTCGAGGCCCACATCGGGTCCAGGGGGCTGATGAAGCCGACGGTGGTCATCCGCAGCAGGGAAGAGTCGAGCACGTCGGTCTTGTAGTGCTGCACGAAGGCCTTGCGTTTGGGGCTCCAGCCCCGTTGCATGATCTGGTTGTAGATGGCGTCCCGCTCCGTGCGCCAGCGATCCACTGGTGCGGGTCGTCCGTGACTTGTCGCGAGGCGGATGCCGCGGTCCAGAGCGACCCAGCTCATCAGGCGGCCGTAGGTGAAGTCCTGGCGGCCTCCGCGGGTCTCCCAGATGCCTTCCTCGGGCTGGTCCCAGTTCTCGACCAGCCAGTCCAGCAACTCCGCCAGCCTCAGCCACCCCTCGTGGCCGCCCTGGATCCCGCTCCGGTCGGCGAAGTACAAGCTGTCGACGGCCTCGCCGAAGATGTCCAGCTGCAGCTGGTCCGCGGCTCCGTTCCCGATGCGGACCGGGCTCGACCCCCGGTAGCCCTCCCAGTGGTCGAGGACCTCCTCGGTCAGATCACTCGAGCCGTCGACGCGGTACATGATGCGCAGCGGCGCACCCTTCTTCCTGCTGCCCACCTCATCCCTCACCAGGTCCCGCAGCCAGCGCGCGAAGCCCATCGCCTCGTCCTTGAAGCCCATTCCCAGCAGGGCGTACACGGAGAACGAGGCATCCCGGATCCAGGTGTAGCGGTAGTCCCAGTTCCGCTCGCCGCCGATCTGCTCGGGTAGGCCGGCGGTCGGGGCTGCCACGAGCCCACCGCTGGGTGCGTACGTCATCAGCTTCAACGTGATCGCGGAGCGGTCCAGTGTCTCGCGCCAACGACCCGTGTAGGTCGACTGAGCAAGCCAGGACCTCCAGAAGGACGCGGTCTCGTCGAAGAGCTGCTGGACCTCTGCCGTCCGGAACTGCCGGATCGGTCCCGCGGTGTCCGTCTCCAGCACGAGACCCCGCATCATGCCGGCCACGAGGGTGACCTCGGCGTGGATGTCGCCCTGCTCGTCGACAGAGATGTGCGCCAGCCGCTCATCCTCCGGTTCCGCGACCAGGTGGAGCGTCATCGACGTACGACTGCCCTGGAAGACGGCACCGACGTCGGTGAGGTGCGTCTCGTGCGGCTCGCGTCCATAGTCGAACCGGGGCGCGACGTCGACCGCGAAGGTCATCCGACCGCGAACGCACCGCAACATGCGGATGAGCCGGTGTCGGGGGGAGGCGACCATGCTGCTGGCGACCGGCATGAAGTCGACGAGCTCGCCGACACCCTCCTCGGTCATGAAGCGGGTGATCAGGATCGCGGTGTCCGGGAAGTACAACTGCTTCCTGGTGAAGGCGTCCGCGGTCGGCCGGACCCGGTAATGACCTCCGCGCTGGTGGTCGAGCAGCGCGCCGAAGATGCTGGGCGAGTCGAAGCGCGGAGCGCAGAACCAGTCGATCGAGCCGTCGGTGGCGACAAGCGCAGCGGTCTGGAGGTCGCCGATCAGTCCGTGGTCGGCGATGAGCGGGTAGCTGTCCATGGTGATCTGGCCCCTTCCCGGATCCGCGGAGAGTCTTACCTGGCTGATGGGACGTCGTTCCACCACTCTTCGCGTGCGCCTGTGCCCACGGCATCACCCCGGTTGGATGAGTCCGTGGAGGTAAACCCTGACTTTCCGGCAAAGGGCTGGACGCGGCTCCGGCGCGATGTTGCAATGCAGGTCGCGACACACCATGCGCCGTTATCCCCTGGAGGACACATGAAGAGTCGACTCGGTCGAGTCGTCGGCACCATGATGCTGGCCCTGGGTCTGGGCACGATGCCCGCGCTGTCGGCCAGTGCCATCACCGGCGGCGAGCCGGACGGCAACGGTCACCCGAACGTCGGTCTGATCCTTTTCTACTCACCGGACGGGCGCTTCCGATGCACCGCGACCCTGGTGTCTCCCACCGTCTTGGTCACCGCGGCGCACTGCACGGTCGACACCGTCGGCAAGACGCTGGTCACCTTCGACTCGGTGATCGCCGAGCAGCCGCCGTCGCCCTTCCCGGTCGCGGCCGACCCGGCCAAGGGCTACACGCAGGCCGAGCTCGAAGCGGCCGGTTACCGATCCGGTACGGCGCACGCCCACCCGGACTACTCGAACTTCACCGACCTGGACAACTGGAACGACGTGGGCGTCATCGTGCTCGACCGGCCGGTGACGAACATCGCCCCGGCCAAGATCGCGCCGCGTAACTACCTGGACGCCTACCGGCAGCCGAAGCTGAACAGCACGATCTTCACCTCGGTCGGGTATGGGACCGAGGTGCGCAAGGCCGACTCCGGCCCGCAGAATCCGACGCCGATGTCCTACCCCTTGCTGCGCCGCGTCGCGGAGGAGCCCGGTCAGAAGCTGACGCCGCAGATCCTTCAGGTGAACGGCAACGAGAACGACAACCGTGGCACCGGTGGCACCTGCTTCGGTGACTCCGGCGGCCCGACGTACCACGGCGGCTACGTGGTCACCGTGACCAGCTACGGCTACACCCAGAACTGCCGGTACCTGGACGGTCTGCAGCGGATCGACATCAAGGTCGTGCAGGACTGGCTGAAGACGTTCGGCGTCAACGCCGGCTGACCTGCCGGCGCCGGTCGGGTTGACCTCAACTGCGGGTGACCTTCGAAGACGGCCGGCATCGGCGTCATCCTGCCCTCGGTGGAGGTCCAGCGCAGTCAGGCGCTGGACCTCCGCCAAGCGGCTCGGCAGGCGCGGCACGCAGAAGCGGGCACGACTCACTGGCTCGCGCAGGTCGAGCTACGCGCGGAAGTCCGCGCTGGCGTAGGCGGAGCCCGGGCGACCCGGTCACGGGCCAAGGGTGGTATGCGCTAATCTGTTGGTATGCGAGTGAGCCTGCTCCTTACATAGCCGTACTGGCAATCTGGCGCCCGGCCGCGCCGGTCAGTACGGCGACCCCTCCTGTGCGAGGGGTTTTCTCATTTCCGGCAGGATTCACTCAGTCAACCAAGAGAGCGCGGGAGTACGACGGTGAGCGAGCAGGTGGAGCACGAGGCGAACGCCCCGATCGACCGGGGTGGTTACGACTTCAATGCCATGCAGGCCAAGTGGCGGCCGGTCTGGGAGAAGCTCGACCCGTTCAAGGCGCGCGACGACGGCTCTGCCGAGCGGCGCTACGCGCTGACGATGTACCCGTACCCGTCGGGCGACCTGCACATGGGCCACGGCGAGGTGTTCGCGCTGCACGACGTGCTGGCGAGGTTCTGGTTCCAACAGGGCTACGACGTGCTGAACCCGGTCGGCTGGGACTCGTTCGGTCTGCCCGCGGAGAATGCCGCGATCAAGCGGAACGAGCACCCCGCCACCTACACCTACGCCAACATCGAGACCCAGGCGGAGTCGATCCGCCGGTATGCCCTGAGCTTCGACTGGTCCAGGCGCCTGCACACGTCCGACCCGTCGTACTACCGGTGGACGCAGTGGCTGTTCCTGCGCTTCTACGAGCGTGGGCTGGCCTACCGCAAGGCGTCGTACGTGAACTGGTGCCCGAGGGACCAGACAGTGCTGGCCAACGAGCAGGTTGTGCAGGGTATGTGCGAGCGATGCGGCGCGACGGTCACCAAGCGCGAGCTGACCCAGTGGTACTTCAAGACCACCGAGTACGCGCAGCGACTGCTGGACGACATGGATCAGCTGGAGGGCAAGTGGCCCGACGAGATCCTGACCCAGCAGCGGAACTGGATCGGCCGGTCCGAGGGCGCGTTCGCCGACTTCGTGATCGAGGGCCGCGCCGAGCCGATCAAGGTGTTCACCACCCGGCCGGACACGCTGTTCGGGGCCACCTTCATGGTCGTCGCGCCGGACTCGAAGCTGGCCGACGAGATCTGCACGCCGGAGCAGCGGGCCGCGTTCGACGCGTATCTGACCGCGGTCAAGGCATCGAGCGAGATCGAGCGCCTGAGCACCGAGCGGGAGAAGACCGGTGTCTTCCTGGGCGCCTACGCGACGAACCCGGTGAACGGCGAGAAGGTGCCGATCTGGGCCGCCGACTACGTGCTGGCCGACTACGGCACCGGCGCGATCATGGCGGTGCCGGGCCAGGACCAGCGCGACTGGGACTTCGCGGAGAAGTTCGGCCTGCCCATCGTCCGCACCGTGCAGCCGCCGGAGGACTACGACGGCAAGGCCTTCACCGGCGAAGGGCCGGCGATCAACTCGGCCAACGACGAGGTCGACCTGAACGGCCTGGGCGTCACCGAGGCGAAGGCCCGCATCATCGACTGGCTGGAGGACAACGGCCTGGGCGAGCGGACCATCAACTACCGGCTGCGTGACTGGCTGCTGAGCCGGCAGCGGTTCTGGGGTTGCCCGATCCCGATCATCCACTGCCCGGGCTGCGGCGAGGTGCCGGTCCCGGACGACCAGCTGCCGATGGAGCTGCCGGACCTGCGGGGCGCGGACCTGGCTCCGAAGGGTGTCTCACCGCTGGCGGCGGACCGGGACTGGGTCGAGGTCGACTGCCCGAGGTGTGGGGGCCGGGGCGAGCGCGACACCGACACGATGGACACCTTCGTCGACTCGTCGTGGTACTTCCTGCGCTACTGCTCGCCGGACTACACCGAGGGCCCCTTCGACCCGGAGGCGACCCGGCGCTGGATGCCGGCGTACCAGTACATCGGCGGCAAGGAACACGCGGTGCTGCACCTGCTGTACAGCCGCTTCTTCATCAAGGTGCTGTACGACATGGGCATGCTGGACTGCGTCGAGCCGTTCGCGCGGCTGCTGAACCAGGGTCAGGTGGTCAACCAGGGCCGGGCGATGAGCACGTCGCTGGGCAACGGGGTCGATCTGGGCGCCCAGATCGACAAGTTCGGCGTCGACGCGGTGCGGCTGACGATGGTGTTCGCCGGCCCTCCGAGCGATGACATCGACTGGGCCGACATGTCCCCGGGCGGTTCGCTGAAGTTCCTGCAGCGTGCCTGGCGCCTGAGCGGCGTGGTCGATGCGCCGGTCGGCACCGATCCGTCGTCCGGCGACCTGGCGCTGCGCAAGGTCACGCACCGGACCGTGCACGAGGCCACCGAGCTGCTGGACTCGTTCCGGTTCAACGTCATGGTCGCCCGGATCATGGAGCTGGTGAACGCCACTCGCAAGGCCATCGACTCCGGGCCCGGCGCCGCCGATCCGGCCGTCCGTGAGGCGGTCGAGACGGTCGCGATCCTGCTGAGCCTGGTCGCTCCGTACACGGCCGAGGACATGTGGGAGAACCTGGGCCACGAGCCGACCGTGGCCAAGGCCGGCTGGCCGGCAGTGGACGAGGCGCTGCTGGTCGAGGAAGCCGTGACCTGCGTGGTCCAGATCGCCGGGAAGGTCCGGGACCGTCTGGAGGTACCGCCGGGGATCAGCGACACCGAGCTGGAGCAGGTCGCGCTGGCGTCGGAGGCCGTACAGAAGGCGCTGGACGGCCGCGGCATCCGCAAGGTGATCGTGCGGGCGCCGAAACTGGTCAACATCGTGCCGGCCTGATGCGCTCCGAGCTGATCGACGTCGCGACCGGTGGCCGGGAGGTCGTGGTCGACCTGACGCATCGCTGTGAGCAGTTCGTCGCCGCCGAGGCACATGCGGCCCAGGGCGACGGACTGCTGCACATCTTCGTGCCGCACGCCACCGCGGGCATCGCGATCCTGGAGACCGGCGCCGGGAGCGACACCGATCTGCTCGCCGTGCTGGTGGAACTGCTCCCGCGGGACTTCGGTTGGCAGCACCGGCACGGCAGCCCGGGCCACGGTCGTGATCACGTGCTGCCGGCGCTCATCCCGCCGTACGCGTCAGTCCCGGTGGTGGGTGGGCGGCTGGCGCTCGGCACCTGGCAGTCGATCTGCTTGGTCGATACGAATGTCGACAACCCGGACCGGAAGGTTCGGTTGTCCTGGTTGCCGGGCTGAAGACAACTACCCCGTGATCGCGGACCTTCGGTCATTGGTTACTTATCGCGATGTTCGCGGTTGCGTCACTTAGGTGAAACAGGCGCCGGATTGAATGCTGCGCATGGCAGCCTTTGGTACGCTCCGCAGACGCTGGGCCGGATCCTGTGTCGTTCTCGGCACGGCGCTGGTGGTCCGCGCCACCCGGGGAATCTGCGAGGGCAGCCTGCACAACGCGGAAGCCGGCCGTACCGAGGCCCGCGCGAGGCTCGATGAGTGGGCGAGTGTCCTTTCCCTCTAC
>DASTVQ010000041.1:0-126857 GCA_035759015.1 Kribbella sp. | reverse complement strand
GGTCGGACCAGATCAGGGCCAACGACCTGTCGTCGCAGACAAGGTGGTGCAGCGCGAGCACGACGACCCAGCGGTCGTCGTCGAGCCTTCCGAGTCCCGCGCGCCACAACGGTGCCTGGTCGAGCCGGAAGGCCTCCGAGGCCAGGTCGACAGCCCACGACTCGTGGCCATCGGCAAGATCTTGGACGCGGAATCGCACCTTGACGCGGTCCAGTACCTGTAGGACCCCTCCGTCGGCCTGGTCGACGATTCGGCTCCGCAGGGCAGGGTGGCGACTGGCCAAGGCCTGCAGGGCGCGCCCCAGCGCGGCCGGATCGACGTCACCGGTCACCAGAACGCGCTGGGCAAGGTTGCACGCCGCACTGCTGGTCCGGTCTAGCTGCAGGCATCGCCTTTCGATGCTGGTGAGCGGTACCGCATCCACTACCTGGCCCATGACCGCTTCAGCTGCACCCCAGTCCGGCGCGGGCAGTCCGGCACGGTCCAACTTGCCGCCGGCGTTGAGCGGCAGCTCATCCACCGGTACGAGAACAGCAGGCACCAGGTGGCTCGGCAGAACCTCCGCGAGCCCCTGCATCAGCTCAGCGAGGATCGTCGGCTCGCCGTCGGCCAGAACGACGTACCCAATGAGGCATTTCTCCCCATAGGGATCGGTACCAGCGACAACCACCGCATCGCTGACGCCTGGTAGATCGGCGAGTACGTGCTCGGCCTCACCCGGCTCGACCCGGTGGCCGCGGACCTTGACCTGGTCGTCGACCCGGCCGAGGTGTTCCAGCGTCCCGTCCGGGCGCCAGCGGCCGAGATCGCGGCTGCGGTAGAGCCGCCCGCCCGCCTGCACCGGGTCAGGGACGAACGCCGCCTCCGTCTCGTCCGGCCGGCCGAGGTATCCCTTGGCCACGACAGCGCCGCCGAGATGGATCTCACCGATCGCGCCGACCGGAACCGGCCGGAGCGCCGGGTCGAGCAGGCGTACGACGACGCCCTGGATGGGCCGCCCGACCGACGGCCGGTCCTCGGCAGGGTCGACCCGGTGAACGGTCGTGATCACCGAGGCCTCGGTCGGGCCGTACTCGTAGTACAGCTCACAGCCAGGATGCGCGGCCAGGAAGTCACGAACGGTGTGCGTCAGCACCATCGCCTCACCAGCCACGACGATCTCCCGCAGGGCGGGCAGCTCGGGCCGCGCCGTAAGCAGAGCGCTGAGCGAGGTGTAGGTCATGAACAGCCGCTCGACCTCGTGGTGGCGCAACACCGCCGCGACGGCCGCCAGGTCGTGCCGGTCGTTCTCACCGACCAGAACCAGCGTGGCGCCGGCGGCCAGGGTCGTGAACACCTCCTGCATGTGCACATCGAGGCCGAACGAGGTCCACTGCAGAGTTCGCAGCGGCCGCCTGGTCCGCAGGTACTCGCGGACCAGGCTCACCGGGCCGCGATGCGGAACCACGACGCGCTTCGGCGTGCCGTCCGAGCCGGACGTGTAGATGCAGTAGGCGACGTCGTCGGCTGACGGGCGGGTCGGCGGCGCCTGCCGGGCCCGTGCGTCGCCGTCCACGGCAGCGACCGGAACCAGCCGCAGGCCCAGCCGGTCCGCGAGCGCGGCGTCGTCACCGACCAGCGCAACGGCGCCGGCATCGGACGTCATGAAGAACCACCGAGACTCCCCCACGGCGGGATCCAACGGCAGGTAGGCCGCGCCGGACTTGAGCACGGCCAGCACCGCGACCACCAGCTCGGCACCACGGGCCACGCGGACCGCCACCAGCTGACCGGGTCGTACGCCGAGGTCCACGAGCTGCCAGGCGACCGCGTTGGAGCGGCGGTCGAGCTCGGCATAGCTGACCTCCCGATCGCCCTGGATCAGCGCGACGGCATCCGGTGTCCTCGCGGCCTGTTCCTCGAACAACCTGTGCAACGCGCCCGCCTCACCGGTCGGCTCGACCGCGCTGCCCTCCAGCTCGGCAAGTGTCTGGCGGTCGGTCTCGGTGAGCGCCATCAGTTCCGGCAACGATGACCCGGGTGTCGTGGTCGCACGGCGCAGCACGGCTTCCACATACTGCAGGATCCGCTGGACCGTGGACCGCTCGTACAAGCCCGCGTCGTAGTCCGCCGTGCAGCGGACGCCGCCGGGATGTTGGTCCAGGCGCAACCTGAGGTCCGTCGCGGCCGCACCGGAATCCTCGGCAGGGTCGGTGTCGAACTCGACGAGCACCCGGAACAGCGGCTCCGGGCCGAGCCCTGACAGATCCGCACCGGCGTGGTCGAAAGCCGCCGTGGTCGTCTCGCGGACCCGCTGCGCGAGCTCGCCGAGGTCCGGCTCGCCGCTGAGGTCGAGGCGGAGCGGGATCGGCCTGAAGCTCCGGCCGGCAACCTGGTCGTCCGTTGCCGGGTCCACGCCGATGGGACGCCTCAGCGCGGCCGTACCGATCACCAGGTCGTCCTGCGCGGCGAACCGGCCGAGGACGGTTGCGACCGCGGCGATCAGGGTCATCAGCGGGCTGACTCGCTGGTCCCGGCTGAACGCGAACACGGCATCGCCCAGCTCGGCGCCCAGCTCGTGGACCGTCTCCGCGCGCCCTGCAGACGCGTCCGCGGGACGCGGATGGTCAATCGGCAGCTCCAGCGGCTGCGCGCCGTCGAGCGTGGCCCGCCAGAACGCCAGCTCCGGTACGTCGCTCCCCTGCCCGCTCGGAGCATCGATCCCGTCGGCCGGTACCTCGGGCGGTTCATTGGCCTGCACCTCTGTCGGCTTGTCGGCCGGCGCCGAGGCCTGGGGCGTGTTCTGGTGCCGGGTAGCCGAGATCTCCGTCAGTACGGCGAGCTGGTCGCGCATCAACTGGGTGACCTGCTCAACCAGTTGGCCGGCCACCCTGAGCTGCTCTGACATCAGCTTCGCCATTCCGGTGCCGGGCAGTTCCCCGGCGCGGGTCTCGGCAGCCGCCGCATCCACCTTCGCGACCAGCTCGGCCAGACCGGACCCCAGCACTGCAAGGGCCACCCTCGGATCCCCCTCAGCCGCCTCTCGCGCTGCGTCGGCGATCGGCCTCGTCGCCTCGCCCGTCGTGTCGTCGTCAGGAGCCACCGCGCCCGACGCCGCGGTCAATTTGTTGCGAGAGGCAACTGCGGTGGCGAGCTTGTGAGGGGTGTCCAGCTGGGCGAAAAGCTCGCTGACGGCAAGCGCGACGTCGAACCGCTGCCGGACCTCCTCCACCACGCGGAGCATCGAGAGCGAGTCCGCGCCCAGCTCGAGGAAGGTGTGATCCACCGTCACGTCGTACGGGTCGAGACCGAGCTGCTCACCGGTCAGGTCGAGCACGACCTCCAAGGACTGCTGGTACCGCTGAGCGACGAGCGTCGGATCCAGAGGCTCAGGCTCGACCGAACCGACACCACCCGCCGTCGCGCCGGCACCGTCCGACAGCTCGGCTGACCAGGCGAACCCGGCAGGCATGAGCTCTTCTCGAGGGATCGGGATGGCGAACGGCGACGCCTCGTCCGCCGCGTCATCGTCGTCGGCCGTGACAGTGGCAGTGACAGGTGACGGGTCCAGCACGATCTTCTTGCCGCCGCTCGCCGCGCGCGCCATCGGTGGCTCGTCCACGACCTGAGGCTCGACTCGCCCCGCAGACCGTACCGACACGTCCACCAAGTGGCGAACCCGGCGGAACGGGTACGGCGGCAGTGGCACGCGCCCGGCGTCGGGGTATACGCGCGACCAGGTGATCTCGGTGCCCTGGCGGTACAGCTCGGCCAGCCCGTTCATCGTCGCGAGCACCGGGTCCTGGCCGAGCCGCTGCGCCGGGATCCAGGCGCTGCTGGGCGCGATCCGCCGCCCGGCAGGGCTGAGCACGGCGTCTGGGCCCAGTTCGAGGAACCGCCGGCAGCCGGCCGCGGTGAGGGCCTCGACCGCGTCGCCGAACAGCACCGGCTGCCGCAGCTGCCCGACCAGGTACTCGCCGTCGAGCACGGTGCCGGTCTCCAGCAGCTCACCGGACCAGCTGGACACCATCGGGGTTCGGAGCGGTTTCAGCGTGACCTTCCGGACCGCCTCGGCGAAGTCGGCCAGGATCGGCTCCACCAACGAGCTGTGGAAGGCCCTGTCGACATCCAGCCGCTGCCAGGTGACCTCGAGACGGTCCAGCTGTTCCGCGAGCTGGCCGACCACAACCTCGGCACCGGTCAGGACGAACGACTGCGGGCCGTTGCCGGCGGCAATCTCCACGCCCGGCGTCTGGACGAGCTCACGGACCCGGTCGGCGTCCGCACGAACCGCCACCATGGCCCCAGGCGCCGTACCGCGCTGCATCAGCAGGCCGCGTTGGGCCGTCAGCCGTACGCCGTCGGCGAGCGAGAGGGCGCCGGCCACGCACAGTGCGGCGTACTCGCCCACACTGTGGCCGACGACCAGCGCCGGTTCGACGCCGAAGGACTGCCAGAGCCGCGCCAACGCCAGCTCGAAGGCGAACAGCGCCGGTTGTGCGGTCTCGGTCGGCCAGACCCCCTCGGTGCCGGCAGGCGTCAACAGCAGCTCGAGCAGGCTGCCGCCGAACTCCGCGGCGTAGACCGTGTCGCACTCCTCGATGACGCTGCGAAAGCCCGGGAAACGGGCGGCCAGGCCCGCTGCCATCCCGTGTCGTGCCGCACCCTGGCCCGTGAAGGCGAACCCGAGCGGCCCCGGACCGCCTCGCGGCACCTCGACAGGCTGCGCGTCCGCCAGCGCGTGCGCCAGCTCAGCCTCCGAGGTGCCTGTAACGGCGATGCGATGGCGCCGGGCCGAGCGACCGAGTGCCGCCGTCCCGGCGAGGTCGATCAGCCGGTGCCCGGTGCCGTGCTCCAGCTCCGTGCGGAGGAGTCCGGCCAAGTCGGCGAGCGCCTCGGGATCCGGCGCGGAGAGCGGCAGCACGACCGGTCCGTCGTCAGCGCGGCGAACCTGCCGCGGGGCCTCCTCGAGAATCACGTGCGCGTTCGTCCCGCCGGCGCCGAGCGCGCTCACCCCGGCCCGCAGCGGCGTGGCGGACTCCCACTCGCGGACCTCGGTGCCGATCACGAACGGGCTACCGTCTAGCTCGAGCTCTGGGTTCGGCCGGGTGTAGTTGATCGTGGGAACGAGCGTCCGGTGCCGCAGCATCAGCACTGCCTTGACCAGTCCGGCCATGCCTGAGGCGCTGTCCAGGTGACCGACGTTCGGCTTCACGGAGCCGATGGTGCAGAAACCGACCTTGCCGGTGTGCCGGCGCAACGCGGTCGACAGCGCGCGGAACTCGGCCGGGTCGCCCGGCGCCGTACCGGTCGCGTTCGCCTCGATGTAGCTCAGTGACTCCGCCGCTGCCCCGGCCTGTTCCAGCGCCCGCTCGATCAGCTCGACCGGACCGCCCGGCGTGATGTCGTCGTCCTTGCCGGTGCCGTCGTTGTTCACGGCGGAGCCGCGGATCACCGCGTGAATCGTGTCACCGTCGGCCACGGCCCGGTCCAGCCGCTTCAGCAGCACGGCAGCGACGCCGTTCCCACCGACAGTCCCGTCGGCGTCGGCATCGAAGGCCCGGATCTTGCCGGTCGGCGAGAGGATCGACCCCCGACGCGGGCGATAGCCGGTGGCTTGCGGTGTGTGCACTGCCGCCGCGCCCGCCAGGGCCAGCTCCGCATCGCCGCTACGCAACGCCTGACACGCCAGGTGCACCGCAACCAGCGATGACGAACCAGCGGTCTGTACGCCGATGGCGGGCCCGGTCAGCCCGAGCCGGTACGCCGCCCGCGTGGCGAGGAAGTCGGGCTGGGTGCTCGGCATCGGCGTGTCCGAGTCCTCGTCCTGCACACCGTCGGTCAAGTGGTGCGTGTGCAGGCTCAGCCCCGAGCCGGCGAAGACGCCGATCCTGCCACCGCCGACCCCGGCGTACCCGCCGTGCTCCAGCGCGTGCTGGCAGACCTCCAGGAAGATCCGCTGCGCCGGATCGGTCAGCTCGGCCTCGCGGGCGCTGATGCCGAAGTAGGCAGCGTCGAACGCCTCGACGTCATCCAGCGCCCCGCCGACCGCGACCAGGTCGTCGTCGCCGAGCACTTCCGGGCCCGCCTCGGCCAGCTCCTCCGGGCTGAATGGCCGGATGCTCTCCACGCCGGCGACGAGGTTGTCCCAGAACTGGTCCAGGGTGTTCGCGCCGGGGAACCGGACGGCCATCCCGATGATCGCGATCGGCTCGACCGCAACCGGCGCGGCCACATCCACCTGGCCCCCGGCGGCGCGTGCCGCAAGGTAGTTGCTCAGCGCAAGGATAGTGCCGCGCTCGAACATCGCGGCCCGCGGGAACTCGACGCCCAGCTCCTCCTGCAGCCGGGTATGCAACCGGACCAGCGAAACCGAGTCCACGCCCAGCTCGTACAGCGGGGTCCGCTCGTCGACCTCGGGTCCGAGCACCGCCCGGAACGCCCGCACCACAGCATCGGCCGTAACACCGGCCGCTGCCACAGGTTCAGTCGCTGGGACTTTCGGGAGGCCATTCGCGGCGACTCCGTTGGCCAGGTGATCCGCCACGCCGCCTTCCACGGCATCAGCCGAGTGAGCGCCCTCACCGTTGCTCTCGTCATGCAGACCAGCCGGTACGTCGGCAGCGAGTGCTGTGATGTCGACGCCGGCCTCGGTAACTGCATAGGCTGCGGACTCGGATCGCGTCGTGGACTCGTCAGCCTCTACGGGCTCCTCGGTCTCCGCAGATCCGTCGAGTTCAGCGAACTCCCCAGCCTTTACCCGGCCCTCAGCCCCAGCCGACCCCTCGATTCCAGCCGCCTCCCCAGCCTTTGCCGGGGCCTGGGTCTCAGCGGACTCCTCGGCCTCATCTGTGTCCGATTCGGCCGGCACTGCGGACTCGCCTGGCGCCGCTGCGACCACGTTGGGTCCAGCCTGTTCGCTCGTTGCCGGCGCACCTTCAGCGTCCGCATCCGGAGTCGGCAAAGACTCGTCCACAGAATCCCGCTCTGGCCGGCTGTCAACGGCGTCGGCGACACCTGTCGAGCGAGTTGCAGCGGCGGCCTCGTGCCCGTCCACTCGCGGCACGTCCACCTGAGGCGCATCCACCTGGCCTGCGTCCGCCTGGCTTGCGTCGATCTGGACCGCGTCTGCCTGGGTTGCGCCCACCTGAGGTGCATCGGGTTGAGGCCCGGCCTGCTCGGCGGGCGCCGTCTCATCCTCCACGGCCTCTGTCTCGGCCCGCACGGCGTCGGCCCGGCCAGGCACTGAGGCCACAGCGTCGAGCGGCGCTGCCTCGGCCGGGTCGGACTCGAGCTGGTCAATCTCGGCCTCAGCCGGCTCACCGTGCGTTCCGACGGCCGACCCAGGCTCGGCGACCTGCGGCACACCGAGCTCATCGGCGGCCGTCTCGGTCGACTCGTCGACCACCTCGCTCGAGGCGGCAGGATTGTCCGCTGCCGCCGACCCATCCTCTGCCGCCGCGTCAGACCCTTCCACTGCCGCCGACGAGCGTGGCCCCGGGTCGGCCGGTGCTTCAACTTCGGGTTCGAGCCGCACTGGTCCTTGCAGGCGGCCGGCGCCCAGTTTCGGGCGCTCTGGTGGCACGGGGATCGGGGTCTTGGACCGCTTGCGCGAGGCAAGACGGATCACCGGCAGCTCGGTCGTCTCCTCCCCCGGGTCGTCTCCGGCGGTGCCTTCGCCTGCCATCGCGCCGTACAGGAGGTCGCTAGTAGCGGCCGGGTCGCCGTACGAGGACGCGCCGCTCGCCGCCCCGCCGGCCGGAGAACTGCCGGGGTGCCGGCGGCCGGCCGCCGGCTCAGCCCCGACGAGGGTGCCGTCCAACCAGCGCTGTTTGAGGAGCGGGCGGAGGATCTTCCCGCCCGGCGTTGTCGGGAAATGCTCGCGCGGTACGCCGACCACCTGCGCGTCCAGGCCCAGCCGGTCGTGGACAGCCGTGCGGATCGCCTCGGCGACGCCTTCCACGGGGTCCGTGGCAACGGCGTAGAAGATCACCAGGCGGTCCGTACCGGCCGCCGGGTCCGCGACCCCGCAGGCCGCGATCAGCCCGGGCTGAGCCCCTTCGGCCGCGGCCCCGACCGCTTCGAGGTCGTGGGCGTAGTAGTTGTGACCGTTGAGGATGATGCGGTCACTGTTCCTGCCGGTGATGACCACCTGGCCGCCGGTGATGAATGCCTGGTCGCCGGTCGCCAGCCACTTCCGTGCCGGCCAGTTGCCGGCCGGGAACGCGGCCCGGTCCGCCTCGGGATTGCCGAGATAGCCCGGCGTCACCCGAGCCGAGGCGACCTGCAGCTGCCCGACTCGCCCCTCCGGCAGGACGGCGCCGTCGGGGCCGACGATGCGGACCGTCGCGCCGGGCGCGGGCGCACCCACGGACACCAGGCTCAGCACGTCCGGCGCGTCCGCACGACTCCTCCCCGGGCGCGCGACGACGACCTTGCCGGTGCTGCGCTGGTCGACCCATTCGACCGTCCCGGTGGGCGCGATGCGGACCCGGTGCACGTTCGGCGTCAGCCCGGGCCGGGCGAACGTGATCCCGGTGACCGTCTCCGTCATGCCCCAAGCCGCGACGAACGTCTCAGGGACGATGCCGAACCGGTTGGTGACCCGGAGGAACTCGCTCATCACCGGCACGGTGATCTGCTCGCCACCACTGACCAGGCTGCGCAGTGCGGACAGATCCCAGTGCCGGTCCGGCACGTCCGCGATCGCCTTGGTTACCAGCCGGTAGCCGAAGTTCGGCGACCACGAGTGGTTCACCCGGTGCTGGTCCATCAGGTCGAGCCAGCGCAGTGGGTCCGTCAAGACCCAGTCGGTGGCGACATGGATGTTCGTGCAGCCCGTGAAAACCGGCAGCAGGTGATACAGCAGGAACGCGCCGCTGTGATCCAGCGGCAACCAGTTCAACGTGGTCTGGCCCGGCCTGATCGGCAACATGGCCGGTGTTCCGGCGGCGAACTCGACCAGGCCTCGGTGGGTCAGCTGGATCAGCTTCGGCGTACCCGTGCTGCCCGAGGACATCATCACTACGGCGACATCGTCCGCGGCCGGCCGGTGGAAGTCGGAGGCGGGCTCGTGCCCGGCCAGTGCGTCCGGGTCCAGCACCGGCAGGCCGAGGTCCGACGGCAGGTCCGACGGGCGGCCGATCAGGACGGTCCAGCCGAGCATCTCGGTCACCCGGCGAAGCCGCTCGCGACCCTCCTCGGTGGTGTCGCCCTCCGCGGCGGGCGCCATCAGGAGCGGGCGGATCCCACCCAGCGTGCAGGCCCAGAACGAAGCGAGGAAGGCGACCGGCTCGGTGCAGTGCACGATGGCCGGGTCGCCCGGACGAACGCCGTTCGCCCGAAGACCGGCGAGGATCCGCGCAGCGAGTTCCAGCAGGATCGGGAAGTCGAGCCTGGTAGCGCGACCGTCCGGACCGACCTCGATCACTCCGGCAGCGGAGTAGTCGCGGGCCGCCCGCAGCAGCGCGCTGGGCAGATCGCGCGGGTATCCAGCCGGGATCATCAGCGCCGGGCCCATACTGATCGCGGGTCGCTCCACGGTGCTCCTCATCGCATCCCCCACGACGTAGGGAAGCCACCCAGCCGGCGACCCACGGACACGCGCCTCCCCAACTGGACGGTGCCGTCGAAGGGCAGAACCGTCTCGCTCTCACGACTGAACAGGCCCCGTTCGCCGTACCGGCCGACGGTCGGTGGCCGGG
Organism: Kribbella sp.; assembly: GCA_035759015.1. Classification (GTDB taxonomy): domain Bacteria; phylum Actinomycetota; class Actinomycetes; order Propionibacteriales; family Kribbellaceae; genus Kribbella. The sequence goes on along the minus strand of DASTVQ010000041.1, from coordinate 117,174 downwards.
TCGCCCCAGGCCGCCGTCGATCTTCCGACGAGCGTGAACCCTACCAGCCGGGATGCGGCCGGGAAGAGCCCGTTCCGGCAGCCGAAGGTTAAGAAATCCGCCGGTTCCGTGGCCCGGCCGGATCGCGCCACGGCGGCCTGGCCTGGGTGGGCGCAGAGGGGATCGAACCCCCGACATCTTCCTTGTAAGGGAAGCGCTCTACCGCTGAGCTATGCGCCCGTACCCGCTCGTGAGACCGGGCGTCGCAGTCTATCCGAGGTCATCGGCCAGGCCCGCCAGCGCCTTGCCGTAGTCCTCCAGGCTGCGGGCCTCCGGCACGGCGTTCACCACCGACCACCTGATCAGCCCGGCCCGGTCGATCACGAACGTGCCGCGGAGCGCGCAACCCCGGTCCGCGTCGAACACCCCGTACGACGACGCGACGGCGCCGTGTGGCCAGAAGTCGGTCAGCAGGGAGAACTCCAGCCGCTGCGCATCGGCGTACGCACGCAGCGTGTACATCGGGTCACAGGAGACCGCCAGCACGTCCGCATCAGCCTCCTCGAACATCGTCGAGGCGTCCCTGATCTCGGCGAGCTCACCCGTGCAGACCGAGCTGAAGGCATACGGATAGAACACCAGCGCGACGTTGCGCCGCCCGCGGAACTCCGACAGCCGGACGTCCTCGCCGTGCTGGTTCTTCGCGGTGAAGTCCGGCGCCTCGCCACCGACAGGCGGGACGGCCGCGGTCACCGCGGGGTCACCGCTTCGACCGGGGCGACTTCGGCATCACCAGCTTGGTCGCGGCCCAGTCCTCGGTCACGGTCAGGCTGCTGGTCGTGGACAGTCCGGCCGTCGGGGCCGCCTCCGCGACGTCACTGGCGTCGACATAGCCGTCACGACCCACCTTGGGGGTCATGAGCCACACCACGCCGCCGGCCTTGAGGTCAGTCAGGGCGTCCACCAGGGCGTCCACCAGATCCCCGTCCTCGTCACGCCACCACAGCAGCACGACGTCGACGACGTCCTCGGTGTCGTCACCGACGAAGGCCTCGCCGGTGATCGCCGTGATCTCGTCGCGGAAAGCGTCGTCACAGTCGTCGTCGTACCCGAGCTCCTGCACGACCGTGCCGCTCTCGAAGCCCAGACGAGTGGCCATGTTGAGCCCCCCGCCCTTGCCGTCCGCGTGGTCCGCGGTCGCGCTCACTTGTCCTCCTCCGTCGTCCCCGGGTGCCGGGGGTAGGCGTCAGTAGCAGTAGTCCATCGTGGCCTACCGCGTCGCGCAAGTATGCACGAGGGTCCCGTGACGTGTCCGGTATCCGCGTGCCACTGGATCGCCGTGTCCGGATTCCCCGGCCTGTTCTCAGCCTGGATGCCGACCTTGTGGACGCGAGGTAGAACGCATTCCGGTCAAGTGACAGGATTACCAGGAGTACCGACTAGACAGAACGGCAGGACACCGTGGCTTCCGGACACGAACCACCAGCCATCATCACCGAGGGGATGCCCACCCAGCTCCCCGACATCGACCCCGACGAAACTCGCGAGTGGGTCGAGTCGCTCGACGCCGTGCTCGACGCGCGCGGCAAGGCCCGGGCGCGTTACCTCATGCTCAAGCTGATCGAGCGGGCCCGGGAGCGGCAGGTCGGCGTCCCCGCGCTGCGGAGCACGGACTACATCAACTCGATCCCGCCGGAGCGCGAACCCTGGTTCCCCGGCGACGAGCACATCGAGCGGCGGATCCGGGCCTTCATCCGGTGGAACGCGGCCGTGATGGTGAGCAAGGCCAACCGCAAGGGCCTGGAGGTCGGCGGCCACATCGCCACCTACCAGTCCGCGGCGAGCCTGTACGAGGTCGGTTTCAACCACTTCTTCCGCGGCAAGGACCACCCGGGCGGCGGCGACCAGGTCTTCATCCAGGGGCACGCCTCCCCCGGCATCTACGCGCGCGCCTTCCTGGAGGGGCGGCTCAGCGCGCACCAGCTGGACGGGTTCCGCCAGGAGGTCTCCCGCGGGCCGCACCAGGGTCTGTCGTCGTACCCACACCCCCGGCTGATGCCGGACTTCTGGGAGTACCCCACGGTCTCGATGGGCCTGGCCGCGCTGGACTCGATCTACCAGGCACGGTTCAACCGGTACCTGCACCACCGCGGCATCAAGGACACGAGCCGGCAGCGGGTGTGGACGTTCCTCGGCGACGGCGAGATGGGTGAGCCGGAGTCGCTCGGCGCGATCGGCCTGGCCGCCCGCGAGGAGCTGGACAACCTCACCTTCGTGGTGAACTGCAACCTGCAGCAGCTGGACGGCCCGGTGCGCGGCAACGGCAAGGTCATCCAGGAGCTGGAGGCCTTCTTCCGTGGCGCCGGCTGGAACGTCGTCAAGGTGATCTGGGGCCGGGAGTGGGACGCGCTGCTGGCGCAGGACCACGACGGCGTGCTGGTCAACAAGATGAACACCACGCCGGACGGCCAGTTCCAGACCTACTCGGTCGAGAGCGGCGAGTACATCCGGAACAACTTCTTCGGCGGCGACCAGCGCCTGCAGGCGATGGTGCGCAACCTCTCCGACGACGATCTGCGCAAGCTGCCCCGCGGCGGTCACGACTACCGCAAGGTGTACGCCGCGTTCAAGACCGCCACCGAGCACGTCGGGCAGCCGACGGTGATCCTGGCCCAGACCATCAAGGGCTGGACGATCGACGCGCTGGAGGGCCGCAACGCCACCCACCAGATGAAGAAGCTGACCTCGGAGGATCTGAAGCTGTTCCGCGACCGGCTCTACCTGCCGATCGAGGACAAGGCGCTCGAGGACGCGTACAACCCGCCGTACTTCCACCCCGGCACCGACTCGCCGGAGTACCAGTACATGATGGAGCGGCGCCGGCAGCTCGGCGGCTTCCTGCCCGAGCGGCGGGTCCGCCCGAAGACGGTCAAGCTGCCTGGCGACGACGTCTACAAGCCGCTCGCCAAGGGCAGCGAGAAGACGCCGGTGGCGACCACGATGGCGCTCGTCCGACTCTTCCGCGACCTGATGAAGGACCCGGAGATCGGCCACCGGATCGTACCGATCGCACCCGACGAGTACCGCACCTTCGGTATGGACTCGATGTTCCCGACGGCGAAGATCTACTCGCCGCACGGCCAGACGTACGAGGCGGTCGACCGCAACCTGCTGCTCACCTACAAGGAGTCCGAGTCCGGCCAGCTGCTGCACGAGGGCATCAGCGAGGCCGGCGCGATGGGCTCGGCGCTCGCCGCCGCCACGTCGTACGCGACGCACGGCGAGCCGATGATCCCGTTCTACATCTTCTACTCGATGTTCGGGTTCCAGCGGACCGGCGACTTCATCTGGGCACTCGGCGACCAGCTGGGCCGTGGCTTCCTGATCGGTGCGACAGCCGGCCGCACCACGCTGACCGGTGAGGGTTTGCAGCACGCGGACGGGCACTCCCCGCTGCTCGCGTCGACGAACCCCGCTGCGGTGCACTACGACCCCGCTTTCGCCTACGAGGTCGCGCACATCGTCAAGGACGGTCTGCGCCGGATGTATGGATACGGCCTGGACAAGGACAAGCCGTACGGTGAGGACGTCTTCTACTACCTCACCGTCTACAACGAGCCGGTCCCGCAGCCCGCGGAGCCCGAGAACCTCGACGTCGCGGCCCTGCTCAAGGGCATGTACCGCTTCTCCGAGTACCCGACGGCTGCCGGTGACGACGTACCGCGGGCCCAGCTGCTCGCCTCCGGCGTGGCGCTGCCCTGGGTCCGCAAGGCACAGGAGATCCTCGCCGAGGAGTACTCGGTTGCCGCCGACATCTGGTCGGTCACCTCGTGGAACGAGCTGCGCCGAGACGCCGTCGCCGCGGAGGAGCACAACCTGCTCCACCCGGACGAGGACGAGCGGATCCCCTTCGTCACGGCGCAGCTGAAGGACGCCAAGGGCCCGGTCATCGCCGTCAGCGACTTCATGCGCGCGGTGCAGGACCAGATCTCGCGCTGGGTGCCGAACGAGTTCACGTCGCTGGGCACCGACGGCTGGGGCCTGGCCGACACCCGGGCCGCCGCCCGCAGGCACTTCCACGTCGACGCCGAGTCCATCGTCGTGGCCACTCTGGAGGCTCTCGCCAAGCTCGGCGACGTCAAGCGGGAGGTCGCGGCCGAGGCGGCCAAGAAGTACCGCATCGACGACCCGACCGCAGTCGCCGGCGTAAAGCAGGAAGGCGCCGGCGCCTGACCGGCCCCCATCGCCCGACGAGCCGTCACGCTAAGAGCCGTCCGCCTCCTGGCGGGCGGCTCTTTGGCGCCTCCAGCGGATCCACCCAGGCGAGGGATGACGCTCACTCGCGCGGGTGAGGACCGCGCCCACCCCGCCGAACATGCTCGGCAGGTGGCCAGAACATCTACAGTCCCGGATCGCACGACCGACCTCACTACGACGACTCGCACCACGGAGCGCCCAGTGCCGCGCTGGGCCTACTGGATCGCGCATGTGATCCCACTGCTGACGTTGCCGTCCGGCCTGTGGCGGTTGGGCCTGGCGGTCGGCTCATCGATGGGCACGGTCGACGACTCGGGCAACCCCATCTACCTGCATGGCTGGCAGGTCTGGTACGTCGTCGGTCTCAGCCTGTTCTCGGAGGCGGTGGCCCTGACGGCGTTCGGAATGGTTCGGCCGTGGGGTGAGGTGGTGCCGCGCTGGATCCCGCTCATCGGCGGGCGGCGGGTGGCGCCGTACGCGGCGATCGTGCCGGCCACCCTGGGCGGGCTCGCGCTGATCGCCATCTGGACGTATGCGTTCCGCGACGTCTTCAGCAAGCAGCTCATCCCGTTCGCGAACGACGGGTGGGCCGCTCTCATGATCAGCTGCTACGCGCCGCTACAGCTCTGGGGGCCGCTCCTGCTCGTCCTCACCTGGGCCTACTACCGCCGCCGCAAGCCGTCCGCGTGACCTCGTAGATCCCGTGCCCCACCTCGGTGGGTCATCCCCAGGCCCGATGACCGTTGGCGGGCGACTCAGCGGGAGCGGCCTCGTGGCTTGAGCTCCGTGGCCGGCAGCTCCGGCGCCGGCAACGGGTCGCCGTCGTAGCCGGGCACCATCGCGAAGCGGTCGTTGCCGCCGGCAGCGATCCCGTCCATCCAGTCCGCCCTTGCCTGGACGATCTCGGCGTGCGATCGGCCGATGAAGTTCCACCACATCACCAGGTGCTCCTCGAACGGCTCGCCGCCGAGCACCAGGCACCGGCCGCCCGCGCCGATCGCGGTCAGGTCTACCGACGCCCGCTCGGCGCCCAGATACACCAGATCCCCGAAGTCCGCTGTCAGGTTCCCGACCCGAAGCGGTTCGCCGACCACCAGTACGGCGTACTCGAACTCCGGTGTGAGGGGGAGCGTCACGGTCCGGCCGCCCTCGATCGTCAGGTCCGCGCCGACCAGTGGCGTGTACGAGTGCGCCGGCGAGGTGACTGCGTCGACCGTGCCCACCAGGACCGTCGCCCGGCCACCGTCCAGCCAGACCTCCGGCAGGTCGGCGTACCGGTGGAAGGCCGGCTCGGCGGTCGACCGCACCCCGTCGGGCAATGCCACCCACAGTTGGGCGCCGTGCAGGATCGGTGGGCCTTCGGGCACCGAGACCTCGGAGTGCGCGATCCCGTTGCCCGAGGTCATGATGTTGAGCTCGCCCGGGCGGACGATCGCGTGCGAGCCGACGCTGTCTCGATGCTCTACCTCACCGTCGAACAGCCAGCTGACGGTCTGCAACCCGGTGTGCGGGTGCGGCGGGACCTGCATTCCGCGCGGGCCGGGGGTGTCGTAGTGGTCCACGCGCTCGGTGAGATCGTCCGGCCCGTAGTGGTCGACGAAGCACCAGGCGCCGACCATCCGGCGCGTCTTGTGCGGCAACAGCCGGCGGACCTGGGTCGTCCTGCCGAGCCAGACCTTGCGCGGCTCCAGCAGTTCCAGCACGGGCTCGTCGACCGCTTCGCCGCCGCAGGCCGATTCGGCCGGATCGCGTTCGAGGTTGCTCATGAGGCCGCCCATTCCAGTAGCTTCCGCGGGTCCCAGGTGTTGACCACGCGGTCCGCGCTGACCCCGCACTCCTCGGCCCGCTCACAACCGTAGACCTGCCAGTCCAGCTGGCCGGGTGCGTGGGCGTCGGTGTCGATCGAGAACAGGCAGCCCGTCTCGACCGCCATCCGGAGCAACCGCCGCGGCGGGTCCAGCCGCTCGGGCCGCGAGTTGATCTCCACCGCGGTGTCGAACTGCTTGCACGCCTCGAACACCACCTCGGCGTCGAACTCCGACTCCGGCCGGTTGCCGCGCTCCCCCGTCACCAGCCGCCCGGTGCAGTGTCCCAGGACGTCGACGTGCGGGTTGGCGATGGCACGCACCATCCGCTCGGTCATCGGGTCGGACTTCATCCGCAGCTTCGAGTGCACGCTGGCGACGACCAGGTCGAGCCGTTGGAGGATGTCGTCGTCGCAGTCCAGTGAGCCGTCGTCGAGGATGTCGACCTCGATCCCGTTCAGGATCCGGAACCCGTCCAGCTCGGCGGTCAGCTTCGCGTTCAGCCCGGCGACCACGTCGAGCTGCTCCAGCCGGCGCTCCCGGGACAGCCCGTTCGCAACCGTCAGCCGCGGCGAGTGGTCCGTGAGCACGATGTAGGAGTGCCCCAGCCGGGCGGCCGTCCGGGCCATCTCCTCGATCGGACTGCCGCCGTCGGACCAGTCCGAGTGCAGGTGGAGGTCCGCCTTCAGTTGCGAGCGCAGCGTCCGACCGCCCTCGGTCAGGGCGCCGGCGGCCTGTTCCAGCTTCACCAGGTACGACGGGGTGGCGCCGTCCATCGCCTCCAGGATCACGCTCTCGGTCTTGGGCCCGATCCCGGCCAGCTCGGTCATCGTGCCCGCCCGGCGCCGGGCGCGGACCTCGGCCGGGGGCAGGCTCGCGATCGTGTCGGCGGCGCGCCGGTACGCCTTCACCCGGTGGGTCGGCTGCCGGTCGCGTTCCAGGTAGTACGCGATCGCCCGCAACGCCTCGACCGCCGCATCCACACCAGCCTTGTCGCTCATCCCCCCATCATCGCCGCCGGACGGCGCATACGGGCCCGGCGGCGCGAGGATGCCGGATGTAGCGGGCGGTGGAGCTAATGTCAGGCCGTGGCAAGACGCACGGCGAAGGAGAAGGCGGAGTCGGCCCCCGCACCAGCGGGCGCGCCGTCCAGTCGTCGTCGCACTGGTGCCACCAAGGCCGCGCAGACGGCCGTCAGGGCTCACGAGGCGCAGGCCGAGCGGCTGCAGAAGTCCACAGGCGCCCTGGCCACGGCTGCCACGGCCGCGATGGAGGAGAAGCTGCCGTGGTTCGGGCAGCTGTCCGCGCAGGACCGGTCCTGGATCGGCCTGGTCGCGCAGTCCGGCATCGCGGCCTTCGTCGACTGGTTCCGCGACCCGGAGGCGCACTCGTCGATGCCGACCCGGATGTTCGGCTCGGCACCGCGCGAGTTCACCCGGGTGATCTCGCTGCACCAGACTGTCGACCTGGTCCGCACCACGATCGAGATGATCGAGAACACCATCGGCGATCTGCTGCCGCCCGACGACGTACCGGTGGTTCGGGAGGCCATGCAGCGGTATGCGCGGGAGGTCGCGTTCGCCGCCGCCACCGTCTACGCGCAGGCGGCGGAGCTGCGCGGGGCGTGGGACGCCCGGCTCGAGGCGCTCGTCGTCGACTCGGTCATCCGGGGCGAGGCGGACGAGTCCGTCCGGTCACGGGCCTCCGCACTGGGCTGGAGCGGCTCGACGATGAGCGGCACCACAGGGTCCTCGCAGGTCGCCGTGGTGGTGGGGCGCGCACCGGAGGCCGCGGCCGGCAACGCCGACATCGCCGAGGAGGTCCGGCACGCCGCGCGGGAAGCCGGCGTCGACGCGCTCTGCGCCATGCAGGGCGACCGGCTGGTGATAGTACTCGGGGGTACGACTAAACCTGTCGAGATCGTACAAAAACTTGCGGAATGGTTCGGACCGGGCCCCATTGTCGTGGGGCCGGTCGTGCCGGATCTGATGGCGGCCGTCACCTCTGCCCGTGCCGCGGTGGCCGGGTTGCGAGCAGCACCAGGATGGCCCGGAGCCCCGCGTCCGGTGGAGGCCGACGAGCTGCTGCCCGAGCGCTCTCTGTCGGGTGACGGCCACGCTCGGCGACAGTTGGCCTCCGATGTGTACGGCCCGCTCACCATGGGCGACGGAGTACTGCTCGATACCGTGTCGACCTACCTCGATTCGGGCGGTTCCATCGAAGCGACCGCGCGGGCGATGTTCATCCATCCGAATACCGTGCGCTACCGGCTGAAGCGGGTCGAGGACCTGACCGGCTACCACCCGGGCAACCCGAGGGATGCCTTCACCCTCCGGGTCGCGGTCACCCTCGGGCGGCTCCTGAACCCCGACGCGGCTCCGCACGTTTTGTAGGATCTCCACAAAGTCGCCCCCTCAGAATTCGTGTGCCCGGCAGGCACAAGAACGGCCCAGTCAGGGGACAGTTGTCACGTGCTCGTCATCGTCGCGCCCGGACAGGGCGCCCAGACCCCAGGTTTCCTCGAGCCATGGCTGGAGGACCCCGCCTTCGAGAGCCGGCTGCACTGGCTGTCCGCGGTCGCCGGTATCGACCTCGCCCACTACGGGACCAAGGCCGACGCGGAGACCATCCGCGACACCGCGATCGCGCAGCCGCTGCTGGTCGCGTCCAGCCTGCTCGCGGCGCTGGCCGTGTTCCCGCACCCGGCCGACGCTTTCAGCAAGATGGGGGCGGCAGCGGGGCACAGTGTCGGCGAGATCGCTGCCGCGGCCGGTGTCGGCGTGATCAGCGCCGAGCAAGCCATGGTGCTGGTCCGCGAGCGCGGCAAGGCCATGGCCGCCGCGGCGAAACAGACCGCCACCTCGATGACCGCGGTGCTCGGGGGCGACCGTGAGGAGGTGCTGGCGAAGATCGCTCAGCACGGCCTGACCGCCGCCAACGACAACGGCCCCGGCCAGCTGGTCGCGGCCGGCACGGTCGACGAGCTCGCCGCGTTCGCCGCGGACGCCCCGGCCAAGGCCCGGCTCGTCCCGCTGTCCGTCGCCGGCGCCTTCCACACCCGCCACATGGCACCGGCCGTCGAGGTGCTCGGCGGCTACGCGCAGGCCGTGACCACGCACGATCCGCGCGCCCGCCTGATCTCGAACCGCGACGGCCAGATCGTGCACGACGGCCAGGACGTGTTGCGCCGGCTGGTCCAGCAGGTGAGCGCACCGGTCCGCTGGGACCTGTGCATGCAGACGATGGCCGACCTCCAGGTCACCGGCATCCTGGAGATGCCGCCGGCCGGCACCCTGACCGGCATCGCCAAGCGCGCCCTGAAGGGTGTCGAGACCTTCGCACTGAAGACACCAGACCAGCTGGACGACGCCCGTGCCTTCGTCGACAAGCACGGCAGCCCGTCGGAGATGGACGGCTCGCCCACCTGGCGGCTGTTGGTAGCCCCGATGAAGGGCACCTTCACCCGCGCCACGCACATCCCGCGCGAGTCCGGCGAGACGGTGGAGCCAGGCGAGATCGTCGCCACGGTGAAGAGCCTGCGCGACGAGCTCGAGGTCCGCGCCCCGCACGGCGGCATCGTCGTCGAGTGGCTGGTGGAAGAAGGCGACCCGGTCTCCCCCGGTCAGCCGCTGGTCCGCCTGCACCCGAGCGTGGTGAGCTGATGACCGGGCAGATCACGCCGTCCGTCGGCGCCCGTCACGCGGCCGTCCTCGGCGTCGGCGCCTACCGGCCCCGCCGGGTGGTCACCAACGCCGAGATCCTCGAGCACATCGACTCCAGCGACGAGTGGATCCAGACCCGTTCGGGCATCAAGGAGCGTCGTTGGGCCTCGCCCGACGAGACCGTCTTGATGATGTCCACCAACGCCGCCAAGGAGGCGCTGGACGGGGCCGGCATCAACCCCGCACAGGTCGGCTGCGTGATCGTGGCGACCGTGACGCACCTCTACCAGACACCCGCCATCGCGACCCAGCTCGCGGTCGCGATCGGCGCGCCCACCGCGGCCGCGTTCGACATCTCCGCCGCCTGCGCGGGCTTCTGCTACGGCGTGGCGATGGCGAACGACCTGGTCCGCGGCGGCAGCGCGCCGTACGTGGTGGTGGTCGGGGTGGAGCGGCTCAGCGACCTCACCGATCGCTCCGACCGCAGCACGGCCTTCATCTTCGCCGACGGCGCCGGGGCTGCCGTGGTCGGTCCGGCCGACGAGCCAGGCATCGGTCCGGTCGTCTGGGGCTCCGACGGCACCCAGCACCACGTCATCAGCCAGAAGGAGTCCTGGCAGGAGGCGGCAGCAAGCAACCAGTGGCCGCATCTGCAGATGGAGGGCAACCCGGTGTTCCGGTGGGCCTCCTTCGAGATGGCGAAGGTCGCCCAGCAGGCGCTGGACGCGGCCGGAGTGTCGGCGGAGGACCTGGACGTCTTCGTGCCGCACCAGGCGAACATGCGGATCACCGACGCGATGCGGCGGGCCCTCAAACTCCCCGACCACGTCAGGATCGCCCGCGACATCGAGCGGCAGGGCAACACCTCGGCCGCCTCGGTACCGCTGGCGATCACAGCGATGCGCGAGTCCGGCGAGGCCCGCAGCGGCGACCTCGCACTGATCATCGGCTTCGGCGCGGGCCTGGTCTTCGCCGGCCAGGTGATCAGGATCCCGTAACCGACAGTTGTCCGGGACGGTCCAGGTGGCCGCCCGGCGGAACACGCACTCGAGAGAAATCCGAAGGGAAACACTGATGGCCAGCACCGAAGAGATCCGCTCCAGCCTCGCCGAGATCGTCAACGAGATCGCGGGCATCCCGGTCGAGGACGTCCAGCTGGACAAGTCCGTCACCGACGACCTCGACGTCGACTCGCTCTCCATGGTCGAGGTCGTGGTGGCCGCCGAGGAGAAGTTCAGCGTCAAGATCCCCGACGACGAGGTCAAGAACCTGAAGACGGTCGGCGACGCGGTGGCGTTCATCGAGCGCGCCCAGAACGGCTGACCAGCGCTGCTCCACTCGTGCTGGCGGGTGACGGCTCACCGGGCGGTCCCGTCCGGTGAGCACCACCCCGCCCTACCCGGCCCACGGGCCGGGGACCAGCCGAAACTCTGATGCCGAAGCTCTCACGCCGAAGGATGAGGTAACCATGTCGAAGACCCGAGTCGTCATCACCGGGCTCGGAGCCACGACCCCGGTCGGGGGCGACGTGGCCAGCACCTGGGCGGCCCTGCTGGCCGGCAAGTCCGGCGCGAAGCGGCTGACCGCCGACTGGGTGGCGGAACTGCCGGTGCAGATCGCCGCGCCCGCCGCCGTCGAGCCGACCGAGATCATCGAACGGGTCAAGGCCCGCCGGCTGGACCGCAACGCGCAGTTCGCGATCGTGGCCGCGCGTGAGGCGTGGGCCGACTCCGGGCTGGCCGACAGCGACCTTCCGAAGGAACGGCTCGGCGTCGCCATCGCTTCCGGCATCGGCGGCCTGCTCACGACGCTGGCGAACTACGACGCGCTGAAGACGAGCCCTCGCCGGGTGTCCCCGCTCGCGATCCCGATGCTGATGCCCAACTCGGCCGCAGCCAACGTGAGCCTCGAGCTCAAGGCCCGGGCCGGCGTTCACACCCCGGTGTCGGCCTGTGCCTCCGGCAACGAGGCCATCGCCTTGGCCCTGGACCAGATCCGGCTCGGCCGCGCGGACGTGGTCATGGCCGGCGGGACCGAGGGCTCGATCCACGCCCTCCCGCTCGCCGCCTTCGGCCAGATGATGGCGCTCAGCAGGCGCAACGACGAGCCTGAGCGCGCCTCCCGGCCGTGGGACGTCGACCGTGACGGCTTCCTGCTGGGTGAGGGCGCGGGCGTGCTGGTGCTCGAGTCGTACGACCACGCCGTGGCACGTGGCGCCAAGATGTACGCCGAGATCGCCGGCGCCGGCATGACCGCCGACGGGCACGACATCGCGCAGCCGGAACCGACCGGCGCCGGCGCCACCCGCGCGATGCAGCGGGCACTGCTCGAGGGCGACCTGGCCGCGGGCGACATCGTGCACGTGAACGCGCATGCCACCTCCACCCCGCAGGGCGACATCGCCGAGTCACTGGCCATCCGCCAGGCCCTCGGCAACGCCACCGACCGCATCGTCGCCACCGCGCCGAAGTCGATGATCGGCCACCTCCTCGGCGCCGCCGGCGCGGTCGAGTCGATCGCCACGGTGCTCGCTCTGCACCACCGGCTGGTCCCGCCGACGATCAACGTGGACAAGCTGGACGACGCGATCGAGCTGGACGTCGCGACCCAGCAGCGCACGCTCGCCGACGGGGACATCGCGGCACTGAACAACTCCTTCGGCTTCGGCGGAGCAAACGTCGCCCTCGCCTTCAAGTCCGTCTGACCCCGGGAGGACCCCATGACCACCGCGCCCGCTCCGCATCAGGCACCGGCAGCCGCCAAACCCGCCAAGCTGCCCCGAGAGCAGGACCCCCGTAACCCGGTGGCCCGGCTCACCAACCTGCTCGACCAGGGCAGCCTGGAGCTGATCACGCCGGACGACCTGTCCGGCATGCTGGCCGTCCGTGGCACCATCCACGGCGCGCCGGTGATCGCGTTCTGCTCCGACGCCACGGTGATGGGCGGCGCGATGGGCGACGAGGGTTGCGAGGTCGTCGTGAAGGCGTACCAGGTCGCCCGGCGGGAGGAGCTGCCGATCATCGGCCTGTGGCACTCGGGCGGTGCCCGGCTGGCCGAGGGTGTGCTCAGCCTGCACGCGGTCGGCAAGATCTTCTACGAGATGACGCAGGCCTCGGGCAAGATCCCGCAGATCTCGGTGGTGCTCGGGCCGGCCGCCGGTGGTGCCGCGTACGGGCCGGCGCTGACCGATATCGTCATCCTCGGCCCCGAGGGCCGCATCTTCGTCACCGGGCCGGACGTGGTCCGCTCGGTCACCGGCGAGGACGTCGACATGCTCCGCCTCGGCGGGCCTGAGCCGCACGGTCGGCGATCCGGCGTCGTGCACATCACCACCGACTCTGAGGCGGCGGCGATCCATGAGGCCCGGCGGCTGGCCGATCTGTTCGGCAACCCGGGCGAGGTCGGGACCGACGTACCCGACACCGATCTGTCCGGCCTGCTGCCGGAGTCGGCGAAGCGCGCGTACGACGTGCACCCGCTGGTCGGAGGGGTCCTCGACGAGGACTCCGGCGTCGAGCTGCATCAGCGCTGGGCCCCGAACATCGTCACCACGCTCGGCCGGCTCGGTGGCCGGACCGTCGGCGTGATCGCGAACAACCCGCTGCGCCTCGGCGGTTGCCTGGACGCGCTCAGCGCCGAGAAGGCGTCCCGCTTCGTTCGGATGTGCGACGCGTTCGGCGTCCCGATGGTGGTGCTGGTGGACGTCCCGGGCTACCTGCCCGGCGTCGGCCAGGAGTGGGACGGCGTGGTCCGGCGCGGTGCGAAGCTGCTGCACGCGTTCGCCGAGGCCATCGTGCCGCGGGTCACGCTGGTCACCCGCAAGACCTACGGCGGTGCGTACATCGCGATGAACGCGCGATCCCTGGGCGCCACCCGGGTGTTCGCCTGGCCGCGGGCGGAGGTGGCCGTGATGGGCGCGGTGGCGGCGATCCGCATCCTGCACCGTCGCAAGCTCGCCGACGTGGCCCCCGAGCTCCGGCCGCAGGTCGAGGCCGAGCTGGCCGCGGAGCACGAGAAGATCGCCGGTGGCATCGAGAGGGCGCAGCAGATCGGCGTCGTCGACGAGGTGGTCGAGCCGACCGCCACCCGGTCGGCGCTGGCGGCGGCGATCGCCGGTGCCGAGGCCGGCGGCCGGGTGCGGGGCCGGCACGGCAACATTCCGCTCTGAACCGAGGCCGGACAAGACGAAGGGCGCGGACCGTGTGGTCCGCGCCCTTCGCCAGGTGGTGCGGCCGCTGTTCTCGACAACCGGGGGTGTCCCGACACCCGGCGGCCCAGCGGCCACGGCTCCTCCGCCCTGGCAAGTCTTCTGACCCCTAGCATCGGTGAAAAGTTGTCCGGATTCTGCTCCGCCGACGTTTTCTTCAGAAGTTCTCAGGAAGCGGCCCGCCCGAACCACGGTCCCACTCTGATCGAAGCGCGGTTCATCCCCGGCCGACGGCGCCGCTCAGACGACCTGGTGAAGCCAGCGGACCGGAGCGCCGTCGCCCGCGTAGCGGAACGGCTCGAGCTCGTCGTCCCAGGGCCGGCCGAGCAGCCGCTCGACCTCATCGGCCAGGTCCGCCTCGCCGCCGGCTGCCTTCAGCATCGCCGCCTTCAGCCGGTCCTCCGGCACCATGATGTCGCCGTGCACGCCGGTCGTGGCGTGAAAGATCCCCAGCGTGGGGGTGAAGGAGTAGCGCTCCCCCTCGGCGCCGTTGCCCGGCTCCTCGGTGACCTCGAACCGCAGCTTCTGCCAACCTCGCAGGGCGGACGCCAACTTGGCCGCCGTGCCGGTCTCGGCCTGCCACGACAGCTCGGCCCGATAACTGCCCTGGGCCGCCGGTTGTGGCGTCCAGTCAAGTTTCACGGGCACGCCAAGGACGCCGCCCGCCGCCCACTCGACATGTGGGCACAACGCTGACGGCACTGTGTGGACGTACAGAACGCCACGAGTCGTCGCCACCGGGACCTCCTGTGCTCGAGGGGCGCCTTCCCCAGCGTTCTCGAACACCGTGTCGAAAGCCCGGCCGCAGTGAGTACATCTTGCACCACGAGACTCAGTGGCACCAGCACCCCCGCCGTGTCAACCACCTCGCCGACGTGTCGCGCCGAATTCGTCGCGACCGCGCGGCGGCGGCTCAGGTCAGGGGAACCGGGAGGCGAGGGCGACGCAGGCCCCGGCCGCGGCGAGGGTGAAGAGCATCGCGATGCCGGCGAATCTCGACGTGACCTCCTTGTCGACCTTGTCGTAGCCGACCGAGGAGCCGATGTCCTTGTAGACGTCCTCCAGCTCGCCGGCGGACTCGGCGGTGTAGGCCTCGCCCCCGGTGATCTCGGAGACGCTGCGCAGTTCGGCCCGATCCGGTGGGACCCGCTGGCGGATGCCGTCCATCTCGATGAAGCCGGAGTCGGTGCCGAACGTGATCGTGTAGACCGGTGTGTTCTTCGCTTTCGCCGCCTGGGCGCCCTCCTGCGCGGTCCGCCCCACGGTCCGCTTCCCGTCGGACAGCAGCACGATCCGGGCCGGAGCGGGGTCGTTCGGGTGCTCCGGGTCCGGCGGCACCTGGGTGAGCGCCTGCAGCGAGGTGAAGATGCCCTCCCCCGTCGCGGTGGACTCGGCGAGCTCCAGCCCGTCGATCGACCGCAGCACGGTGGCGCGGTCGGTGGTCGGCGGCACGATGATGGACGCCGTACCGGCGAAGTTGACCAGCGCGACGTTGAACTTGGCGGGCAGCTGGTTGACGAAGTTCTTCGCCGACTTCTTCGCCGCCTCCAGCCGGTTCGGGTCCACGTCGGTGGCCATCATCGACAGCGAGACGTCGATCGCGACCACGATGGTGGCCCGCTCGCGCGGCACCTTGACCTCAGCCTTCGGCTGCGCGAACGCGACGATGCAGGACGTCGTGGCGAACAAGGCCAGCACGACCGCGAGGTGCCGGCGCCACTGCGGCCGGCGGGGCGCGACCCGGTCGAGCAGCGCGATGTTGGTGAACCGCAGCGCGTACTGCGACCGGCGGTGCTGCAGGAAGATGTATCCCGCGACCACCACGGGAATGAGCAACAGGAACCACAGCCTGGCCGGAGACAGGAACTCCATCAGCGAGCCACTCCCTTCGGCGGTTGGTGCAGGCGGGGTGCCACTCGCCGGTAGGCGAGCACGAACCGCACGGTGTCGGCGACCCAGTCCCGGTCGGTCCGCAGGACGAGGTGCCCTGCACCTACCCTACGGAGAGCGGTACGGGTTCGTTCCCGTTGCGCGAGGGCGGCCGCGGCGAACCCCTCGCGGACACGGCGCTTGCGGGTGTCGATCTCGCGGATCGCGCCGGTCTCCGGATCGCCGATCATGACCACGCCGATGTTCGGCAGCTCGAGCTCCCGCGGGTCGACGATCTCGACGGCGAGCACCTGGTGCTGCGCGGTCAGCTTGCGCATGGAACGCTCCCACGAGGGCTCCAGCCGGCTGTCGATCTCGCCGTCCTCGGGAGTCAGGAAGTCGGACACGATCACCCGCAGACCGCGCTTGCGCTGTGTGCGGGCCATCGACTCGAGGGCGCCGGCCAGGTCGCTCCGGGCCTGGTGCTCGCCGTTGTCCTGCTCGGCCAGCAGCGCCCGGAGCAGGCCGTACAGCGCGAGCCGCCCGGACCGCGCTGGCCAGCGTCGCAGCGCCGA
The DNA here is from genome assembly GCA_035759015.1 of Kribbella sp. GTDB lineage: Bacteria > Actinomycetota > Actinomycetes > Propionibacteriales > Kribbellaceae > Kribbella. The sequence goes on along the minus strand of DASTVQ010000041.1, from coordinate 100,820 downwards.
GTCGCGCAGCATCAGCCCGCCGAAGCGGTCGCCCAGCCGGTGCGTGAGGAAGCCGACCGTCGCGACGGCGGCGACCGCCAGCTCGCGCTTCTCCAGCTGCGACGTACCGAAGTCCATCGAGGCGGACAGGTCGACCAGGGCCCAGGTCTCCAGCTCACGGTCGGCGATCAGGTCTCGGACGTGCGGCACGGTGGTCCGGGCCGTGACGGCCCAGTCCATCCGCCGAACGTCGTCCCCGACCTGGTACTCCCTGGCCTCGGCCAGCTCGGTCCCCGGACCGGGCAGCAACCCCAGGTGCTCGCCGTGCAGGTAGCCCTCGAGCCGGCGGACGACGGTCAGCTCCAGCCTGCGCAGCGCCCGCTCGGGCGCCAGCTGCGAGATCGTCATCGCAAGCCTGGGGTCGGGTTTGCCCGCCATGATCAGACGAACTCCGGCCGGCCGCTGCCGTGCTCCGTACCGTCCCGCCAGACCGGCTGCGGCGGCGGCACCGTGGCCAGGATGCGCTCGATCACCGCGCGCGGGTCGATGTTGTCCGCGACCGCGTCGAAGGTGAGCCCGAGCCGGTGGCCCATCACGTCCAGCGCGACGGTCTGGATGTCGCTGGGGAGCAGGTAGTCGCGGCCGTGGATCAGCGCGAGCGCCCGGCCGGCGGAGATCAGGCCGAGGGTGGCCCGTGGGCTGACCCCGAGCTCGATGATCGGCTCCAGGTCGGGCAGGTGGAAGTCCGCCGGGACCCGGGTCGCCATCACCAGGCGGACGGCGTACTCGGCGACCAGGTTGTGCACGAACACCTGCTCGGCCGAGCGCTGCAGCTCCAGGATCGTGTCCGGCCGCAGGATCTGGCGGGGCTGCGGCGGGTCGACGCTCATCCGGCGCAGGATCTCGAACTCCTCGTGCCCCCGCGGGTGCGGTACGTCGATCTTCACCAGGAACCGGTCGCGCTGCGCTTCCGGCAGCGGGTAGACGCCCTCGGACTCGATCGGGTTCTGCGTCGCGATCACGATGAACGGCTTGGGCATCGGGAACGTCTGGCCGCCGATCGAGACCTGTCGCTCGGCCATCAGCTCCAGCATCGCCGACTGCACCTTGGCCGGTGCCCGGTTCACCTCGTCGGCCAGCACGAAGTTGACGAAGGTCGGACCGAGCTCGATGTCGAACGCCTCGCGGGTCTGGCGGTAGATCCGGGTGCCGACGATGTCGGACGGCACCAGGTCGGGGGTGAACTGGATCCTTGCGAACGAGCCGCCGACCACCAGCGCGAGGGTCCGGACGGCCAGCGTCTTGGCGACACCGGGCACGCCCTCGATCAGGCAGTGCCCCTGGGCCAGCAACGACACCATCAGCGTCTCGACCATGTGCTCCTGGCCGACGATGACACGCTTGACCTCGTTGATGGCTTCGCCGACGAGGTGCGACTGCTGCGCCACCGACCCTGACGGCACAGTGGTTTCGGTCATCTGCCTATTCCTTCCGGGGTCCGGGACCGGACCTGGTGCGCTGGGAAACTTTCAACATTCCATCAGATCCCCGGGTCGGCCGCCGCACAGTCCCCCGGCCCGAGGTGTCTTCCATCCTCCCCACCCTCACAAGTCAGCCCGTACGGCATCGCGTCCGGCGCGGGCGACACTGCTACCACCAGTGTGGTGGGATTGATGCTGATGACCGCGACCGAGTCCCGTCCCGCCGTACCGGCGCAGGCGGTCCCGGCTGCCCTGCCGCTGCAGCCGGAAGACCCGCCACGCGTCGGGGAGTTCTGGCTGCGGGCCCGGCTCGGTGCGAACGCGGCCGGCTACCTGTACGCGGCCAGCGACGACACCGGCCGGGAGGCGGTCGTCGCGATGATGACGGAGGGATCCGCCGACGACGCCGCGGCCCGGGACCGGTTCGTCTGGGCGGTGGACCGGCTGCCTGCCGAGGCCGTCCTGGCCCACAACGACGCGGACGACGACGATCTGGCGCTGTGGGCCGCCCTCGGCCCGGTCCGCGTGGATGACGGCTCCCACTCGGCCGCGGATGAGCGTCAGCTCGCCGAGCGCCGCGGTGAGGACGTGCTCTCGACCGTCCTGATGGACCGCATTCCTCAGCTCGGGCGCCTGCGCGGCCCCGACTTCCGCCACTACTGGGAGGGCCGCCGGCGGCCCGGCCTGTTCCGGATCTGGCCGCTGCCCTGGCCGGCCGTGCTCCGGCCGGCGTCGCGAGTGGCACTCATGATGTCCTTGTTGACGATGATGCTGCTGATGCTGCTGGCGGTGCTGATCGCGTGGCTGCTGTTCCGGAACCAGCCCAAGGTCGACCCGGGCCCGGTGATCCCCGTCCCGAGTGGGACCCAGACGGTGACAATCACGCCGACCACTCCGCCGCCTGGCAGCACCGGTCCGACGCAGTCCCCGTCGCAAGGCTCACCGAGCACCGGTCCGAGCAGCCCGCAGACACCGGGGAGCACCGTCACCGGGCCGTTCCCGACGACCACACCGGGCGGCACCGGCTCCCCAGGCGATCCGGGCGACCGGTTCTAGCTCGACGCCTCGGCAGGCCTGGGGTTGAGGACGACCATCAGGCCGATCAAGCTCACCACCGCCCAGCTGCCCTCCAGCAGCAGGAAACCCCACGACTGCTCCGCCCCGGCGATGACGGCCAGCACCGCGGACCCGACCAGGTTCAGTAGCTGGTACGTACGAGTGCGCTGAGCGAGGCGCCCTGCCTGCGAGGCGGCGAAGGCGGCCAGGATGATGAGAGCCCCGGCGATCTCGAGAACGTCGACAGTGTGCATGTCCGCCCCACTCCAGGGGCCGGCGTCGTCTTTGCGTGGCCGGGTACGGCGCCATCTCGTCCGGGACCCGTGCGATCGCCGGGCCTGGACCCAGACACTACCCGCCCAAGCCAGTGGTTGTTTTAGTCACCAGCTCCTGGGCTTCCAGGTCTCGCCACAGTTCGGGTGGCATCGGTTTGCGGACCAGCGCCGCATATGCCCTGAGCTCGGCCGCGCTGGCCGCGCTGATCAGAACCGAGCTGACGGCGGGATGCCGCGCAGGGAAGGCCAGGGCTGCCTGCGGAAGCGATACGCCGTACTGTTCGCAGACAGCGATGATCTTGCGAGCGCGGGCCTGTCCACCGTCGCCGGGTTGTCCGTTCCACGCGACCTCGGGGTTCTGTACGCCGTACACGATCGCTGCGACGCCACGGGTGAGGCAGGCGTGGAGCAATGGTTCGGCCGACTGGTCCATCAGCGAGTACTGGTCGGACAGCAGGACCGCATCGACCTGGGCCTCGCGGATGAAGCGGTCGAGCGGTTGCCACTGGTCCATGGCGACACCGATCGCTCGGACCACACCCTGCTCGCGGAGTTCGTCCAGTGCCGGACGGGCCTCCTCGATCGCCTGCTGCCAATGCTCGGCCGGGTCGCTGATGTGCACCAGGTCGACGGACTCCAGACCGAGCCGCTCCAGGCTCTGGGCCAGCGATCGCCTGATCCCCGCCGCCGAGTAGTCCGGCCGCAGCCCATCGGGCATCACGAGCGAGCCGACTCTCGTCGATACGAGGTACTCCGAGCGAGGGTGCCGCGCGAGCGCCGTACCGAGGCGTCGTTCGGAGCGGCCCATACCGAACTCCGGCGCGGTGTCGAAGAACCTGATACCCGCCCCGTACGCGGCTTCGATGGTGGCGAGGGCGGTAGCGTCGCCGTCCGGGTCCGCAGTGCCGCCGAACGGAGAACCGTCGAGGCCGAACCGCGGCGGTCGGAAGGTGACCGGTGGTGGGGCGTGCCGCGTGCCGGGTGGGGAGGGGGCACGGCCGGGAACGGTCATCGGGCTCCCTCCCTCGCGCCGACAGCACTGTCAGGATCAAGCCTGGACCATCGGCCCGCATCTCGACCTGACACGCCGGACCCCGACGCCGACAGATCCCGCCACGGCCTGACAACGGTCTGTCTCAATGGACGAGCCGCGACCGCCCGGACAAGCGCCCTTCAGACGGCAACCTGTGGATACCCTCTCGCCGATTCGTCGGTTCTGGTGCCGGACTCGCCGTGCAGGTGCCCCACTTGCGACGAATCGCGGGCAGGTTTTCCCCAAGGCATGGTCGGCTGCGTCTTGAGGTCGGGCAAGGGGGCGCGGCCTGCCGGTGGATGCCACGGATGCGGCAGGAGAGTCGGGTGTTCCACCGGGTTGGGCCGGCGTGTGTCAGAGGCAGTTGACCCCGGTCGCCTCGACCGACCAGGACCAGAGACGCTTGGCGAGCTCGGGATCCTTCGCCGTGCTCGACGGCTGCACCACCTTTGGCGCGCCGCGGTACTCGAAAAAGCCGGGCCCGACGTACGAACCAGGGCGCAGGTCCGGCTGCGTGGCGGCGTACAGGCTGGGCCACGCTCCCGCGGCAGCGGGCTGGGCGAGGAGCCTGGTGAACACAGCCAGCGCACGTGCCTCCAGTCCGAGGCCGCCGAGCTGCGGACCGGACGTCTGCAGGTGCGTCAGCGCGAACCCGGGATGCGCCCCGGCGCTCAGCAACGGCGAGCCCGCCGCCCGGGCGCGGCGGTCGAGCTCGAGCATGAAGAGCACGTTGGCGAGCTTGGACTTCCCGTAGGCGTCCCATTTGCGATACCCGCCGGCGGCGTACAGATCGGTCCGGCTGAAACCGCCGACCGACTTGTGCATCGACGAGCTGACCGTCACCACGCGCGGGCGCGGGGCCTCTGCCAGCAACGGCATCAGCCGGGCGGTGAGGGCGAAATGACCGAGATGGTTGGTGCCGACCTGGAGCTCGAAGCCGTCCGTCGTCTGCCGGTACGGCGTGGCCATCACGCCGGCGTTGTTCACCAGAACATCCAGGCGGTCGTGCTGTTTCAGGACCTGCTCGGCGGCGGTTCGGACGCTCGCGAGGTCCGAGAGGTCGAGGTCGACGATCTCGGGAGCATCGCGACCGGACGCGAGGGCCAGCTCGGCCGCGGCCCGGGCCGACTTCTCCGGGTTGCGGGCGGCAACGATCACCTCTGCGCCGTGCCGCAGCAGTTCGAGGGCGGTGTAGTAACCGAGGCCGCTCGTCGCACCGGTGACCAGCGCTCGCCGGCCGGTCAGATCAGGGATGTCCGCTGTGCTCCAGCTCATGTGCCCAGGGTAGTCACCGTGGGCACATGAGCCGGCTTCACTTCAGAGAATCTTGCGCGCTTGGAAGGCCTGCGTGACCCTGTCGGCGGCGGCCTTGCCGTAGAGCTGTCGCGCGGTCTGCACAGTCGCCCGGGCGGCGTCGGCGAAGGAGGTGTCCGGCGCGTAGAGGAACGTGCTCTCGAGGATCACCTGGTTCGCCTTGTCCCGACCGAGTGCGCCGTGGACGTCCCACAGCGCGTTCGACCAGATCTCGCCGTCGGCGTGCACCTCGCCGACGATGTCGTCGGTGGTCTTGCCGGTGTCGGTACGCCGCAGGCAGTGCGGCACGGTGGACGTGTACGAGGTCGCGTCCCAGTCCATGACGCAGGGCAGGTTGAAGTTCTTGCTGACCGGGACGGACATCGTCACGGCCCAGTAGTCGCCGAAGCCCTCGCCGATCGAGCCGGCCTCGAGCGTCTCGCCGAACCCTGGCACCACGTCGTCCTGGATGGCGTGGCCGTACTCGTGCCAGATCACCTCGGCGTCCTCGGCGTCGTCGACACCGCCCTCGCCCATGGTGATGACATCCTTCGACGGGTCGTAGAACGAGTTGTCGCCCTTGTAGGTGTTGATCTGGAAGTCCTGCGACTCGTTGTTGACATCGGTGAAGCCGAGCTGGTGGATGTACTCCTGGGTCTGGTTGACCTGGTAGTACGCCATCACCTGCTCGAAGCGGTCGTCGTCGCGCTTGTACCGGAAATCGTTGTCGGCACTCTGCGCGAGGCCACCTCGGGCCTTCACGATCTGGACATAGCTGCCCTCGAGCTTGCCGGTGCCGTCCAGGTTCCGCAGGATCACGTCCTGGTGGGCCGGCAGCAGTTCGGCGGTGCTGGCGTCGTCGGCGTCGGTGAGATCCTCGTTCCGCAGGCTGACCACCGGGTTCGGATCGAACACCGTGCCCTGACCGTCGACGTTGTCGCTGATCACCTTCGACTCCACGACCTTGCCGGTCCTGGCGTCGACCAGCGACCGGCTGACCCCCGCGACCGAACGCGAGATCACGGTCCAGACCAGCCGGGCGTTCGGGCCGCCCTGGACGGCGAGCTGCGCCGCGCCCTGGGTGGCGGTCGGCGCCGGGGTGACGTTCTTGCCGTCGATGCCGCGCCGGCTCGCTGCTCGCGCGGTGACCGCGGCATTGGCCGACTGGGTCGCCGTCGCGGACGCAACCGCCGCAGCGGTGGACAGCGACTCCGGCACGGCGTCGCGACCGTCATCCACCTGGACGACCTTGCCGGACCGGTCGACATGCTTGGCGTAGTAACCGCCGATCACCGGCAGGCCCTTGAAGGTCTGCTGATACCAGTAGTGCTCGGCGAGCAGCGAGGTCTTGGTACGGATCAGCTTCAGGTTCTGCGGGACCGCCGAGTCGGCGGCCGCTGTCTCGATGGGCGCTGCCCCTGCTGAGTTCATGGCGGACATTCCCATCGCGACGGCCGCGAGTCCCGCGGTGACTGCCGCGATCGCCTTCCGGCGATGCACGTTCTTCGTCATACTTGTTCCCTCCACCAGGTTGACGAACGTGGTCGTACGACGACGATCCGTGGCGACCCTAGTTCGCCGATGCCTCGCTGGGAAGGCCCGCTGAGCTCCAGCCGACCGGTTTCTATCGCGGACGGATCCTGACCGCTATTGGTCCTAGGGTCCTGCTCAGGACGGGTTGAGAGAGGATCGGCTATGGCGAAGTTGAGTCTGCGGGCGCTGAACCGGGCGACGCTGAAGCGTCAGTGGTTGCTGGAGCGACAGGACCGCACCGCCCTCGAGGCGATCGAGCACCTCGTCGGTATGCAAGCCCAGGTCCCGCTCGCCCCGTACGTCGGACTGTGGTCCCGGCTGGAGGGTTTCGAACCACCGCACCTGGCGGAACTGCTGCTCGATCGGTCGGCTGTCCGGGGCTCGATGATGCGAGCGACGATCCACCTGATGTCGAGCCGGGACTTCCTGGCGATCCGCCCCCTGGTACAGCCGTGCATGGACCGGGAGATCTTCCAGAACCAGACCTACGGCAGGGCACGCCTGGACGGACTCGACATCGAGGCCGTGCTCAAGGTGGGGCATTCGCTGATGGCGTCCAGCCCGCGTACCGCGGCGCAGTTGCGCGATGCACTCGCGCCGTTGTGGCCGAACCACGAGCCACCCTCGTTGGCCCATGCTGTCCGGTGCCTGCTGCCGACGATCCAGGTGCCACCGCGGGGTGTGTGGGGAAAGGGCGGCAACCCGGCCATGTCGACGGCTGATCTCTGGATCGGCTCACCGGTGGACGCCGACCCGTCGATCGACGACGTGGTGCTTCGCTATCTGAACGCCTTCGGTCCGGCCGGCGTCGCCGACGTACAGACCTGGTCGGGGCTGACCAAGCTCGGCGAGGTGATCGACAGACTCCGGCCCGGACTTCGGACCTACACCGATGCCGAGACCGGCCGCGAGCTTTTCGATGTCGAGGGCAACGAGTTGCCGGAGCCGGACACGCCGGCACCGACTCGTTTCCTCCCCGAGTTCGACAACCTGCTGCTGTCCCATGCGGACCGCAACCGCGTGATCGACGACGCCCAACGCTCACGCCTCCTCCTGCAGGAGCGACTCAGCCGCGGCGCCGTCCTGTACGACGGCCGGGTCTGCGCCTTGTGGAAGCTCGAGCGTCAGGGCAAGAGATCCGCCACCTTGGCGGTCGAACCCACCGAACGACTCACCGCCAGGGCCTGCTCGTCAGTCGAGGCCGAAGGTCACCGTCTCCTCGGCTTCGCAGCTCCCTCGGCCCAGACCGTCGACGTCCGGCTCATCGCGTGACCGGCCTGACCCTTCGCGCCCTCAACCGGGCGACCCTCTCGCGCCAATGGCTGTTGGTTCGTCGCCGCGCCACCGCGCTGGAGGCGATCCACCAGCTGGTCGGGATGCAGTCGCAGGCACCGCTCGCGCCGTACACGGGCCTGTGGACCCGGCTGGCCGACTTCCAGCCGGACGAGCTCGTCGGACTGATGCACGACCGATCCGCGGTCCGACTGTCGTTGATGCGTGGCACGATCCACCTCGTCACCGCGGACGATGCCCTCGGCATCCATCCCCTGCTGCGTGACGTCCACAGCCGGATCCTCGCGTCGAACCAAGTGGTCGCGTCTTTGCGTACGTCGGTCGACCTGGAGGCGTTGGGATCGGCCGGCCACCGGCTGCTCAGCGCATCGCCGCTGAACGCCGCGGAGCTCGGCGCCGCGTTGGCCGAGGAGTTTCCCCCACATCCACCGGCCGCTCTGTCGCGGGCCGTCCGCGATCTCCTGGCCGGCGTCCAGATCCCGCCGCGCGGCATCTGGGGCAAGGGCGGTCAACCCGTCACGACCACCGCCGAAGCGTGGCTTGGACGGCCCCTCGAGCCGTACTCCATCGACTCGCTGGTGCTGCGGTATCTCGCCGCCTTCGGACCGGCGAGCGTGCTCGACATGCAGGCGTGGTCAGGGCTGACCCGACTGGGTGAGGTCTTCGATCGGCTCCGGCCACAACTGCGGTCCTACGTGTACGAGCCGACCGGACGGGAACTCTTCGACCTGGCCGACCAGGACCTGCCCGATCCCGACACGCCCGCGCCGATCCGGTTCCTGGGTGAGTTCGACAACCTGCTGATCTCGTACGCCGACCGGACCCGGGTGCTGAGCGAGGATCACCGCCGCAAGGTCTTCACCGTCAACGGCATCGTCAAAGGCACCGTGCTGGACGACGGCTTCGTCGTCGCGACGTGGAAGGCCACGACCACCCGCAAGTCGGCGCGACTGGTTGTAGAGCCCCTGCAGCACTTGCCCCGAACAGCCCACTCGGAGATCCTCGACGAGGCAAGGCGGCTGCTCAGCTTCCTGGCGCCTCAGGTCGAGCATCGCACGGTCGAACTGCCCTAGCGGGCTTGCAGATAGGCCTCCAGCGCGCGAATCCGCTCGGCGACTGATGGCTGTCCGGCCAGCCAGTCCGGCTGCGCCGTTCCCATCCGCCGGGACGCATCCTGGTGCTGGGCCTGCCAGCCATAGAAGACTTCGAGCAGCCGGCGACCGTACCCGAGATCCGCGCTTGCGCGATCCGCCATTCGTTCGTTCCACCGCGACAGACCGACGAAGATCAGCGGAGCGAGGAGCGGAGTGAGATACAACAGCGGTACGGCCAAGCTGTCGTAGAACACCAAAGCCACCAAGATGATGCCGAGGTAGGCGATCAGCAAGAAGCCGACAATCGTGCACCCGACGGCAGGAAGGGTGCGGCTGAGCTTGAGCAGCATCCTGACGGCCAAGGCGACGATCCGGGTCGGGATGGAGTACCAGAGGACCAGACGGCTCAGCCACGTACGGCCGCGGAGGTGGGTCGCAAGGTCATGAGCCAGCACCGCCTCCAGGTGACTGGGCGGCAGGGTGTACATGGCCCAACCAGTCACCGCGACGGTATGGCCGCCCGCCGCCGAACCAGTGGAGCTCTCCGTGTCCTTGATCCACAGCGTGTATCGATCCGCGTCCACACCGGCGCGCCGCGACACGGACAACCAGCTCGGTGTCAGCCGTTGACGTTCGACCATCGTCGGTTGCCGGAGTCCGAGGAGAAACCGCGCGATCAGGCCGTCCGATCCTGGCCAGAGAACCGTCGCACCGGAGACGAGCCAGGTGCCCATCACGAGCCAGGTGCGCCCCTCGAGCTCCAGGGCCTGACAGATCCAGAAGATGATCAGGAAGCTGGAGACGAACCAGATCGCGCCACTCAGCACCTCAGACAGCAGCAGGCCATGGCCACCGGGAACGTGAGGTTTGGCCGTTGGCCCTCCGGGGAGGGCGTGCGATGGTCCTGGTGACGGCAGCTGTGGCTTCGCCGGGACCGGATCCCCGGAAGGCCGCGCTTCGGAACCGCCGGCCGGGAAGTCTTTGTCCGGCCTGTCCGGCGAACTCTCGCTGCCAGTCATTCAGCGCCACTACCGTCAGTACAGCGATACATGAACATGGTCGTAGTGCCCACCTGTCGCGTCGTTGGGATCGTAGACACCCCCGCCGTTGTAGGGCTTCCATTGTGCTGTCCGTGAACTCCAGATCCGTCCGTACCAGATGACGTATCTCACGCCGGTCGTACCTGCGGTCTGAATCGTCCAGCTCGCGATCCTGTCACCGCGTGCACGCGCATCGGCTGACCGGCGCCCGTCCGCGCCGACCATGACGTCACAGGCGCGGCCCTTCGGATGATCGCTGGTCGGGTTCCATACATGTGCATCCCAGCAGCTCATCGGTGGGTTCGCGAGGGCGGACCTGGCTTGTTGGACCCAGAGCGCGGTCCGTGGCGTGACCAGGCCGCCGGTTCCTGTTGGATCACTGACCGTTGCCTGCTGCTCGGGCCAGACGCCGTCCACAGGATTCCCGGCGAGGAGGCCCTGACTCCCGTCACAGTCGTCAAGCAGAACCGGCTGTCCGCCGTCGGTGCTCGGTTTCGGGCCGGCGCGCCCCGCGTACGGATCACCGGCTCGTTGCAGGTCGATGCCGGCCTCCGCGGCGATCTCTTTCGCAGTCCGCTCGTGACGGGCATACGCGTCTGGAAAGGCCGATAGTTGGACGGCTTGGGCGGCTTCGGTGTACGACATCGACGGCCAGCCATCGACGTCGACCAGGCCGCGAGGGCTCGGTGGGTTGGCGCCGCCGAAGAACGCTTCAGTGGCGTATCGCGGATCAAGGATCTCCTGGACCGTGCCCCAGCCGGCTGACGGCCGCTGCTGGAAGAGGCCGACCGAGTCACGGTCTCCATAGCCGAGGTTCTGTAGCTGCGACTCCTGCAAGGCGGTCATCAACGCGACGAGCGTTGCACGTCCGGGAAGTCCTCGGGCAACGGCGACCCCATCGATGATCTTCGCGAACTCGACCTGCTTCGCCCGGGTCGGTGGGTCGGCCGAGGGATCATCAACCCTGCCGGGGTCCCCTGCCGGGCAGGCGGCGGCGAATCGATCCCCTGCCCCGAAAGGCACTAGCAAGACAAGTCCCAGCAGTCCGACAAGCGCGATGATCCCGACGGCTTTGAGCACAAAGGTCCTACCCGCGACCGCACCGAGGGCGCCGCCCAGCTGCGGCTCGCCGTACATCATCGACTCACCGGTCCGGTCATGGCCCGGTCCCGCCATTGACGTCGCTGATGAGCCAGCGACTCTCCTGCGGGATCAAGGTGACCACCAGCGGGACGGTCACTCGATCCGGTCTCCTGCCACTGATGTCGATCGTGACCGTCACCAATCGGCTGATCCGCGTCGGCGTGTCAACGGGTGCCGTATCGGGTCTTGGTGCAACCACCGAAGCAGAAACGACGGCAGACCTGCCTCCATCGGCTTTGAGCGCTTCGTATGTCAAGTCCCCGGCCGCGGCGAAGCTTCGAGCCACCTCATCCGTGGTGTACTGCGCTGCCCTGGCGACGAGCTCCTCATAGGTCTCAGCCATGGGATCTCGGGTGTAGAAGACGCGAGCCCAGCTCGATGCGACATCGCTTGCGGCAGTGGTGGCGGCGTCCGATGGACGTTCGGTCAGCACCGGCGGAACGGAACCCGTCGACGTCTGCGAGGGCATCGTCGGTGAAGCATCGGCAGGCTCAGTCGTGGACCGCTCAGGCGGCAGGGACGGCGTGAGCAGACCGATTTCCCTGCCTTGAGGTTCGTCATCACGGAGCATCCGCGGAAGCCCGCCACCGATGCCCAAGACGATGATCGCCAGGATCACAACGGCGACGATGGCGACGACCGGACTTGTGGGCTCAGCCTGGCGCCGCTCGCGCAACCACGCGACGCGCGCCGCGTGGTCGTCTCGTCTCCAGTCTCGTTTCGCCCGACGGCGGTCACGCCGACTCAGGTCGTCGATCTCATCCGGATAGTCGTAGTCGACACGGACGACATCGCGCCAGCTCCCCGGCTGTCCGGGTCGCTCGTGCGCCTCGCCGGCACCATCACCCGACAGACCGAGGCGCTTGCCCTCCCGCTTCCGACCAGTGTCGCGCTTGCTCATCTCCGGCTCACCCGCGCGTCGGCACCATGACGGTGACACCATCCTTGGTCACGCTCGAGTACTCGCGGAACCGCCGTTGCGAAGCAGGCGCCGACGGCCGGCGTCGCTGCCGCTGGGCCCGGGGTGGACCTTCACGAAGGCTGGCGGAGTGTGAGTGGCCACGCGGCTCATACCGACTACCCACCGGCTGGGCTGGAGTGCTCTCCCGCGCAGGCCTGGCCCGCCGAGACTCGCCCGCGCTGCTTGCGGCGCCCGCACCTGACGAACCCGCTGAGTTGACCCCCACCGAGACCGCGCGGCGACCTGACCCCGAACCGTTGGACGCCGTCGGGGACGCGATGCCCGAAGCTCCGGAGACCAGCCGTGCCTGGCCGTTGCGCGACAGCCCCGCCTGCAATGCCCGTCGTCCGCCGGGAGCAGGCCCCGACGGACTCATCACCGGGTCGATGGCTCGCCGATCAGTTCCAGCGGGAAGTTCATGCGCCGGCCGTCCCGACCCGACGGTCGGCGAAAGGGGGCCCGCTGCGGGCGCCTGGCGGAAAACGCGAACAGCAGTAGCCCGCTCGACCGAGGCATCACGCACGCCGGTCCTGCTCCCGGGACGGTCGCCGATCGCCGGGCTGGCGGCGCGGCTACCGACCGCACCCATGATCCGTCGGACCGCGCTCATCGCACCACGTCGGGCGATACCTCCCATCACCAGGCTGCCCATTCCGGGCCGCATCATCGTGCTCAGACTCTCGAACAGCCTCCGCAGCCGGAAGCCTGCGATCAACACCGCGATAGCCAAGCCACTGACCGGCAACCATCCCAGGCTGTCCGTCAGGCCGAAGACGGCGGTGACCAGCGCCAGTGTTGTCGAGAAGACGAGCATGGCAAGGATCGACTGCAGCACGAGACCGAGTAACGCCTCGAACCAGTTCATGCCCCACTGCCGCGGACGGCCGGGGATTGCCCATAGGCAGGTGAACAGGACGCCGACCACCAGCAACAACATGCAGCCGACGAAGGCCATCAGCGCGGTGAAGGCCAGGGACACCGTGAGGAAGGCGAACAGCGTGGCCGCGATCGCGCCAAGGGTGAGCACGCCCACCCGACCGAAGGGATTCTTGCCCTTGGCCCACTGCACGGTGGCAGCGTCGCCGTCGCCCTCCGCCTTGCTCACCTCGTGGTCGATGTACTCCCTGCGCGCATCGCCGTCTGTGCCCTTGTCGAGCACCGCCTTGCCGTAGCGCTCGCACGCCGCGAGGGACCCGAACTCGGCGACGCACCATGGTGTGGCCGCAAACGCCCGCCAAGTCGCGTCACCGGACTTCCTGAGCAACGTGTCGCGCTCGGTGCCCGAGAAGCTCGGTTCGGGCCAGGAGATCGGCGCCTGCATGGTGTCGCCGAGTACCTCCGTCGACGTTCCGACAACGGCGTCGGCGCCGACCTGACGCGCACCGTCGACACCGGCCAACCAGGTCGTCGGCGATACGGCGAAGCTGGTCGCCAGCACGCCCGCGGCGAAGACCCACACCAACTGCCCCATCGCACTGCCGTTCGCGCGCCGTTGCGCGTAGGCGGCCACGGCGCCGAACGCGAGGGCCGACGGCAGGAGCCAGCCGACCAGTTCCGTGTTCACGTTCCCGATAGCGGCGGATGCGGTCTCCGTCAGCGGCTTGATGTCGGTGAACGAGAAAAGCCACCAGCCAACCGAGATCGCGGCTCTGGTGACGGCGACGATGTACATCATCACCATGTGGGCGTAACCGTTGAACACGCCCTCGATCGGATCCCTGAAGCTGGTCTCGAAGTCCAGCCCGTAGACCATCGGACTGTAGCTCTCGAACAGCGTCCTCGTGTCGCCGCCAGTCAGATCAGGCGTCGGCAGAAGGTCGCCGAACCCGGTCGGGTTGGTGGGCCCGGTGTCGGCGGCTAGGGCTGTCTGGCTGGCGAGGATGAAGGTGACGGCGAGCACGGTGCCCGCTGTGCGGAGCCTGCGCGACCACGTCATCCGACGTGCTCCCTGTCGCCCGCGCCCTGCCGGGCGCGCTCATCGCCTCGTCCCTCGTCACCCTCCTGCGTCTGCTGGTCGTCGTAGCCGTTGTACATCGCTTCGTTGTAGGCGGCTTCGTCGGCCTCCTGGTCGTAGACCTCGTCCGGGCCGATGGGCTCGTCATAACGAGAAGCGTGCCGACGGTCATGGTTCGCGCCGACCAGCTCCGGCTCCGGCTCCGGGGCAGGAGGTGGCTCCGACGAGGGTGGCTGTTGCGGAACCGGCGCGGGTGACACCGGCCCCTGCACGGCCGGCTCTTGCGAGACGGGCTGCTGGGTCGGTGTATGCGCGACGGGTTGAGCGTCGGCCTCCTCGTCCTCGACGTCGTCGGCGAACGGGTCCGGCTCCTCGTACGGCGTGACGACCGGCTCGGCCGGGGCCAGGTCGTGCTCACTCGTCGGGGTGGTTCGCAGGAGAGCCGCCACCTGCTGGCTGGGCAGGTCGATCTGGACGGTGGCCACCTCGTCCCAGCGGTCGCGCATGACGCAGTGACCGTGGCGGATGCTCTTGCCGTTACCAGCGGTGTTGATGCCCCTGACCAGGGCCTGGTACGGCGGTGTCTGCGGCCGGCCGAGCAGTTCCAGGAGCGAGTCGACCTGCTCGCGGGAGCGCAGGCTGAACGCGAACAGGGTGGTGATCTGCTCCACCAGGCCGGGCAGCTTCAGGATGCTGGCCGGGTCCTGCGTGTCGAGCACCAGGGACGCGCCCAGCGCGCGACCGACGCGAGCGATGTAGTCCAGGAAGCTGGCGCCGTCCGGGGTCTTGGTGAGGAGGTGGACCTCGGGCACGATGACGACCTTCGAGCGGCCGCGGAACTCGCGTCGGCCGGTGGTGCGGACCATCCAGGCCAGGCAGCCGCGGAGGCAGGCCATACCGACGCGCTCGATCGGCGACCAGGACTCGGGCGACGACTCGGGCGACGGCAGGGTGAGCCCGGGCATCTGGACGACCCAGAGACCGGGGTTGGTGGTCAGCGACGACAGGCCGCTCGGTGGACCCGCCACCACACTGCCGAGGCCGGTCTCCACCAGGTCGCGCAGGGCGAAGCCCACGGTTCGGGTGGTCTCGGACTCGCTCTCGCACAGTCGCTGGACGACCCCCCAGGAGGACGGGTCGGGTGACTGGATCTCAGCCCGGGTCGCGGCCATCACCGGCGCCTCGGCGGCGCCGCGCAGGTGCGGCGGGAGCAGGAGCATCAGCTGTGACGGCGCCTGCAGCAGGGCGTCGTCGACCGGCAGGACGCGGAGCAGGTCCGCGGCGCCGGAGAACTGGGCGGTGATCTCGATGACTGCCGTCGGTACGCCGTACTCGGCGGCCACAGCGGATACGCCGGCCGCGTCGCCCTTGAGGTCGAGCAGAGGCACCCAGGCGCCGGCGAAGGCCGAGTCCAGGCCGCCCATCATCGCCGCGGTCGTCTTGCCGCGGCCGGACCGGCCGAGGAAGAGCGTCGTGGTGGCGTCGCCGAGAGCCGACCCGGCCGCTGCGTCGAAGCGGACCAGGCCTGGCGTCGAGCCGGTCAGGTAGCCGATCGCAGGGCCGGTCGCGTCGCCGACCGACGCGCCGCCCCAGAACCACGAGCCGAAGAACGCGGTGGACTCACGCACATGGCCGAGGTCCGGAACGCGCAACTGATCGCCCGGCAACGACTCGAGCCACAGGTCGCGCTGCTCGTCCGCACCGGCCGCCACAGTGATGCCGCGGTCGGCATAGTGCGCGACGACGGCGTCGACGTACGCCTCGAGGTCCTCGCGGGTGTCGGCACTGACCAGCAGACGCGGGTGGTCCTCGACCAGGGTCAGGCCGCTGCGGTTGATGTCGCGCTTGACCTCGCGCATCACGCGCTCGGTCTCGACGATCTCGTCGGCCGTCTCCTCGGCCGTGCCCTTGGCCGCGGACCGGCGCTGCTCCTTGGCGCTCTTTCGGGTCTCGTCGACGAGGTGGCGGGCCGTCTTCTTGGTCAGCACCCGGAACCGGACGGACGCCTCGACGGTCACGTCGATCTCGTCACCGTCGTCGTCGATCGCCTTGATCTCGCTCAGGGTGCGGAGCCACTCTCCACCGCCGGGGGTCTCCAGCTCCTCAGGGAAGTCGGTCATCGCCAGGACGGTCGTGTACGCCGCGATCTGGCCACGGGCGTCGTAGATCCGCAGGTGGTCCGTGTACGGAACGACCCGGCCCGCGGTGAGCCGGGCCAGGGAGGCACCCGTGATCAGGCCGCGGCGCGGTGCGGCGACCGCGCCGCGATGCATCTCGCGGCTGATGAGCCACGAGATCACCTCCGCGGGCGCCGCCTGGGCGCGCCAGACAGTGCTGCCGAGCTGACGTCCGAGCTTGCGGACCCGCTCGTCGAGGTGTCCGAGCTCTCGGGCGCTGACCCGCCAGGAGGTGGTGCCGAGCGCGTCGCTGATCGAGCCGCGGATCTGCGCGGTGGCTCGCGGGTCGCGGTCGGTCAGGTGGACGCCGAGGGCGACGTACCGCTCGGGCATCCGCATCTCGTCGATCCGGTCCGCGCGCGTCTGCGCCCAGGCCTCGTGGTCACCGAGGCGGTAGTGGCCGTCGATGCTGTCGAGGTAGTCCTGGCCGGTCGAGCGGCCCCACACCACCTTGAGGTGACTGAGCCGGTCGCCGAGGATCGTCGCGGCGGCGCTCACCGCGGCGTCCAGCGCGGCATCCTGCTCGGCCTCGGTCGCGAGGTCGGTGTTGGCGACCGAGATGAGGTACCAGGCCTCGGCGTTGCGCTCGGTCACCAGCAGCCCGTCGGCGATCGCGACCAGCCGCGGCGGCGGAAGACCACGGTCGCGGCCGATGCCGACCAGGTTGAGGAGCTTGTCGGCGATCTTCATCGGTTCCTCTTCCCCGACGTCCTGCGACGCACCCGCTGGACGTGGTCGGCCCCGAGCAGGCGCGCGCGCTGGTTCACCGTGATGTCCGCACCGGCACGGACCCGGGGGTCGAGCTCCACCACGGCCACGCGGTCCCACTCCGGCGTCACCCTGGCCTTCGCCAGGTTGGCCATCTTCTGGGTCGCGATGCGCTCACGCCACGGCAGGTACTCGGTCTTGTCGGCGGCCCGGGCGCCGAGGCCGATGATCGGGCGGTGGGCACGCACCGCGTAGCGGACCGCCAGCGCCCACTCCGTGACGCGGCGGCGACGTTCGTGGTGCTTGCCGGCGCGCCAGCCGAACGCGGTGATCACGAACGGCGGTACGACGTACAGGCTGACGGTGGGCTTCTTGGGCACGCCGACGAGGGGAACCATCAGCGCGACCCAGAGCAGCACGATGACGGCGCCGAAGATGATCATCCGGCGCCGGGCTCCTTCGCCGAGGTCGATGCCCAACAGGTCGTACTGTCGGGTCTCGATCTCGAAATGGTGGGTGAGGGTACGACCGACGCGCATCAGCTACCCCCGGAGACCAATCCCCAGAACCCCTTGAGCACGTTGATCGTCTGGTTGTTGGCGTAGATGAGTCCGCCGACGAGTACGCCCGCGGCGAGGTGGCCGAACAGCTCGCCCCACTCACGCTTGAAGTAGTGACCGATCGCCCGCAGCACCAAGATGGCGATGAAGATGTTCCCCGCGATGACCAGGACCCAGTCCTTGAAATCCGCGCCCGTCGGGACGTTGCTGTCGGCCTGCGGCGCAGCGAGCTCCACCACGCTCGCAACCAGTTGGTGAGTCATCATCGCGGTATCTCCCTTGGTGCAGTGGTCATCCGACGGCAGCCACTTGCCATCGCTGAGCTCCGTCCGCGGCGACGGTGCGCCGGAGCGTGAGCGTGTAGGTCTGGGCGAGGGTGGTGTCCCCCGTCCCGTCCCAGATGACGGCGGCCGTGGCCCGGCGCTCGTCATCGTTTCCGGTGTAGACCTGCCAGTCGGTCAGCTCGTCGAGCTTCACCGTGCCGTTGAGACTCCTGATGGACGCGCCCGGCGCGGTCACGGCGGCCACCTTCGCGTCGGACTCGGCGTACGCGCCGAAGAAGGCCTCGGCATCGCTCGCGGTGGCGGCGGTCAGGTCGTCGTCCGGCACGCCTGCCTCCGGCATGTCGTCGGGCAACGCCGCCCGCTCGTCGGGGACGAACGTCGGCGGCCCGCTGACCACCACCCTGGCCGGCGTCCGCGCTACCGGGACCGACAGGCGCTGCCACACGGGTTGGCCGGTCACCCAGGCACGACCGCTCCTGGTCGACGGCCGAACGAGGATCCGCACGTCCACCTTCGCGGTGACACCGCCGGGATCGACCGTCACCTCGCCGGGGTACGCCGCGCCGGTGGTCTGCCGGCCGCGTCCGTTCCAGCCGACCCGGTCGTCCAGCCCGTCGGCCAGGTCCAGCGCGATCGCGGCCGGACGGGCAGCGGCATCGGCCTCGTCCCAGGTCAGGTAGGACGCCGAGAACCTGGTCGCCACCGCGCGCGCGTCGTCCTCGGGGAAGCCGGATTCGCCGGTCACCACCGTCGCCGCGTTGTCGTCGGGGCGGATCCACGACCGCACTCCACTGATCGCGGCCAGGATCAGCACGGCGACGACCAGACCGCGGAAGAATCTTCGCGCCCAGGTCGTGAAGGAGGACTCGGGCTCGGTGGCCCAGGGTATCGGGCTCGGCTCGCTCAGAGGTCGCGACGGCTGTGGAGTGTCATGGGTGCGGTGCGGGGACCGCTGCTGCAGCCGCTCCGGAGATCGACGGCCGCTGTCCTGCTCGACTGAGGCTGCCCGGGCGGCCGGCTGCTGGGGCCGGCGCGGTGGGGTCATCACGCCACTGGGAGCGGGGCTGTACGGCGATGCCGTGCCCTGCGTCTGGCGGTGAGCCGACGTAGCCACCGGTGCCTCGGGGTGGGTCCACCACTCCGATTCGGCCTCCGGGCGTCCCCGGTCCGACCGCTTCGCCCGCCGCTGGTCCGACCAGTGCTCGCCTTTGGGTGGCAGGTTCAGCAAGCTGCGCCACCAACTCATCTCTACCCGCCCCCTCAGCAAGCAGTAACGCGGACAGTAATCGGGAGAATACGGCAAGCAACCGAACGTCGGAAATCCTGAGCCCAGGATCCGGATGCTCCATCGCTCGCCGCAGCCATACTGTTACCCACCATGGCGGCAGACGCACGTCCACCCGCGAGGCATGCCACGCTCCGTACCCTCGCCATAGCTCCTCTCCCCGGCCCGGTCACTGTTTGACAGGGCAAGCGCACACCATGCCACATCCCCCCGACAGCTTCGAAAACTCGTGCGAACCGGCTCGCGCCGCGGAACATCGCAGAGCTGCCGCGAGCAGCCGATCACACATAGTCGTCGATTCCGATGTGTCGGTCCGTGGGAAACCTTCTCCCGGCGCCGGGGTCACGGACTAGGCTGCTGAGCGAATCCACCCACCTGTGAAGGGATGAGCATGGAGACTCGTCGACTCGGCCGCCTGGAGCACCGCAGTTCGGTGCTGATCTACGGCGCCGCATCGCTGAGCGGTGTCGACCAGGACCGCGCGGACGCCTCGATCCAGGAGGCGCTCGACGCCGGCATCAACCACTTCGACGTCGCGGCCGACTACGGCGACGCGGAACTCCGGCTCGGTCCGTGGATGCCGCAGATCCGTGACCGCATCTTCTTGGCCACCAAGACCGGCCGGCGGACCTACGAGGAGGCCTGGGCAGAGATCAACCGTTCACTCGAGCGCCTCCGGACCGACCGGGTGGACCTGATCCAGCTGCACGCCGTCTGCGACCTGGAGAACCTGGATCTGGTGACCGGCAAGGGCGGCTCGCTCGAGGCCGCGATCCGGGCGAAGGAGGAGGGCCTGGTGTCCGCGATCGGCATCACCGGACACACCGACGCCGCGCCGGCAGTGCACACCGAGGGCCTGCGCCGCTTCGACTTCGACAGCGTGCTGACCCCGCTGAACTACCGGCTCGCCCAGGATCCGGCGTACGCCGACGACTACGCCGGGCTGGTGGAGGCGGTCAAGGCCTCCGACGCGGCCCTGATGACCATCAAGATGATCGCCCGGCGCAACTGGGCCGACGGCGAGGAGAAGACCTACGACACCTGGTACCGGCCGTTCGACGAGCAGCGTTACATCACCGCGGCCACCGCCTGGCTGCTGAACGGGCACCCGGAGATCACCGGACTGGCCACGGCCGGCGAGACCCGGCTGCTGCGCCAGATGGTGATCGCCGAGCGTGAGCGGGCCGACCTCAGCCCCGAGGACGCAGCCGCGATCCTGGACGAGGTGCAGGACTACGCCTCGCCGTTCGTCGACATGCCGATCTGAGCCCGGGGCCGACCGAAGGAACACTTCACCACCCTGTGCTGTTGTGATGGGTGAATTCGTCTACTTCCGGAGGTTGTCGTGGCAACGGTCGAGCTGTCCCAGCAGAACTTCGACGAGATCGTCGGGTCCGACGGGCTCGTCCTGGTGGATTTCTGGGCCGAGTGGTGTGGCCCGTGCAAGATGTTCGGACCGGTCTTCGAGAAGTCGTCCGAGCAGCACCAGGACATCACCTTCGGCAAGGTGGACACCGAGGAACAGGTCGAGCTGGCGCAGGCCTTCCAGATCCGCTCGATCCCGACCTTGATGGCGGTGCGTGACGGCGTCGTGCTGTACTCGCAGCCTGGCGCACTCCCGCCGGCCGCGCTGGAGGACCTGATCGGTCAGCTCCGTGCGGTCGACATGGACGAGGTGCGGAGCGAGATCGCCAAGCACGAGGCCGAGCACGGCACCGAGTCGCACACCCACTGAGCAGCGACGTTCGCGCGGCCGGACCTGATCAGGTCCGGCCACGCGAACGTCTACCTGAGCGGGTCGAACGGGGCCAGCTCGGCCGGGCGGTGGCCGGTGGTGATGGTCTCGGCCAGCAGCTGACCGGTCACCGGTCCCAGGGTGATCCCCCACATGCCGTGGCCGCCGGCCGCGAAGACGCGCGGCGACGAGGTCGCACCGATCAGTGGCAGGCCGTCCGGCGTGCACGGCCGCGGACCGACCCACTCGAACGTCCGGGCGTCCAGGTCCGCGTCCCGAAGCAGCGGCCGGGCGGCGTCGACGATGGCGTCGATGCGGCGCGGGTCCAGCTTCGCGTCGGGCTTGCGGAACTCCATCATCCCGGCCACCCGGAGGCGGTCGCCCAGCGGCGTACAGGCGATCCGCTGAGCCGGGAAGTACACCGGGCCGGCGGGCACGTGGGCGATCGGGACGCTGAAGCTGTAGCCGCGGCCGGCCTGAACCACGGTCTTCACACCGAATCGCCGGGCCAGGTCGCCGAGCCAGGCGCCGGTCGCCATCACCACGGCGTCGTACAGTCGGCTCTCGCAGTCGGCGGTGACGACGCGGACGCCATGGATCTCGTCTACGACGTCGGACACGGTTGTACCCGTCACGAGCTCACCGCCACGCGCGACGACCGAGTCGGCCAGCATCTGCACGTACTCGCCCGGGTTGATGAAGCGCTGCCCGTGCAGCCGGATCGCCGCGCCGATGGCGTCGGACAGCGACGGCTCGATCTCGCGGGCATCGGCACCGGTGATCGCCTCGAACTCGATGCCTTGGCCGGCTGCGTGGATCTGCTCGATCTCCTCCAGCAGCACGGCCCGCTCGGCCTCGGTCCGATATGCCGCGAGGAACGACTTCGCCTCGTAGGTCTCGGCCTCGACGCCGGCGTCGGCGAGCGCGTCGAACCCGGCCAGCGCCCGCCGGTTGATCGGCACCAGAGCCGCCATCGCGCTCGCCCAGCGGCCTGCCGTGCTGTTGCGGGCGAAACGGGTCAGGAAGGACAGCAGTCTCGGGCTCGCGGTCGGCGGCACATACACCGGCGACGACGGGCTGAGCACCGCGCGAACGCCGTACTTGAGCACGGCGGGTTCGGGAAGCGGGGTGGCGAGTCCCGGGGTCAGCCAGCCGGCGTTGCCCCAGGAGGCACCGGCGGCGACGCCCTCGCGATCGAGGACCGTCACCTGGACCCCGCGCTCCTGGAGGAACCACGCGGTGGAGAGTCCGACCATGCCGGCGCCGACGACGGCGACCCGGCGGGGGACCTGAACTGAGGAACCGACTGCGACCATGACTCGATGGTGAGGTCGGACGACCCCGGTGTCATGGTGCGATCGCACCACTGATGCGGAAGATCGTAGTGTTGAGCGCACAATGGTGTCATGATCACTGCTCCTGCCCTCGTCACTGCCGTGGGCCCGGCGCTGTTCGACGTGATCGTCGCCGGGCGGGGTGATGGCGAGGTACGCGACGTGTTCGTCGCCGAACCGCAGGAGCCGGCTACCGGCCAGCCTGGCGACCTCGTCCTCGGTCTCGGGCTGCGCAACGCCGAGGAGGCCGTGGAGCTCCTCGAGCGCTGTGCCGCCGGTAAAGCCTCCGGCGTCGTCCTTCGTACCGGCCTCGCGGCGGACCCGACAGTCGTCGCCACCGCCGAACGCTGGAAGCTGACCCTCGTCGCGCTGCAGCCCGGCGTCACCTGGGCTCACGTCGTCTGGCTGCTTCGCGGCGTCATCGACCGCGCGGCTGCTCCCGACTCACCGGTCGCGGGCGACGCCGGGGTGCACCAGGAGTTGTTCGCCCTGGCCGACGCCGCCGCGGCCATAGTGGACGCGCCGGTGACGATCGAGGACAACCAGTCCCGCGTGCTTGCCTACTCGTCCGGACAGGACCTGACCGACCCCACCCGCGTGTCCACCATCGTCGGGCGCCGGGTCCCGCCCGAAGTGATCGCACACTTCCGGGCTCGTGGCATCTTCCGACGGCTCGCGCGGTCCAGCGAACCGTTCCTGGTGCCGAACGGGCCGAACGGCATCCGCCCGCGTCTCGTCGTACCGGTGCGGGCCGGAGGCGAGTGGCTCGGTTCCATCTGGGCGGTGGTGGACGGCCCGGTGAGCCCCGAGGTGACCATGGAGCTGAGCAACGCCGCGTCGGTTCTTGCGCTGCATCTGCTGCGGCTGCGGGCACAAGCCGATGTCGCCCGGCGGAGCGCCGTCGATCGGCTGCGAACCCTCCTGCGGCAGTTCTCACCCGACACCAGCCCCGAGGTCCGGCTGCCGCCTCCACCGTGGCGCGTGGTGGCGCTCGGCTCACCTGCCGGGTACGACGTCCCGCAGGAGCTGGACCTGTGGGACTCGACCGGTCGCCGCTATGGCTGGAGCGAACCCCCGTTGGCCGATCTGGACGGCACAGTCCTGGCTGTCGTGGTAGCCGAAGGCGACGGGGCCGGCTCGTGGCGCTGGCTCCGCAAGCTGGTCACCGACCTGGCGGAGGACTCCCCCGGCACCAGTGCGGCCGCCGGTGGCCAGGCACGGGGACCTGCCGACCTGCCGAGCTCGCGTGCCGAGGCAGTCGAACTACTCGGTCTGGTACGCCGAGGAGAAGCCACAGGCCCGGCAATCAGGGTGGAGCAGGCCTGGCATGCCCTGACAGTTCACCGGGCGGTCGCCGCGTTGGACACGACGAAGCTGGACGGGCCACTGGCCACGCTGCTGCGCCACGACATCGCGCACGGCACCTCTTACGTCGACACGCTGGCGGCCTGGCTCGCCTACCCCGGCCGGCCCCAGCAGGCGGCGACCAAGCTGCATCTGCACACCAACACCTTGCGCCACCGGATGAAGCGGCTCGGCGAGATCGCTCGGCTCGACCTCGCCGACCCGCGGGAGCGGCTGGCCCTGCAGCTCCAGATCGAGGCGGTCCGGACCGGGCACTGAGACGCGCGCCACAGCCACTTGGCAGGAACCTTCACACTCCGGCAACGAGTGGGCAACATCCGGCTGCGACGCTCGAGCCATCGACCGGTCGGGGTCCGCACCGCGATCCCGACGACGACGTCCCGGCTTTTCACCAGGATGCCGGGGTGGTTCCAGCTTTCACCAGGATGCTGGGGCCTTCGGCGGCCCGGTGGCCCACCCACGCGGGGGTGGCCGCCGGGCCCACACAGCCGTCAGTCGAGTCGGTTGACGATGGCCGCGAACACGCCGGGCAACCGGTTCGCGGCCGGCACGATGCGGGGCGCGAGGAGAGACCGGTTACGAGCCCAGAGCAACGATCCGGTCAGCAGGCGCCGCTCCAACGAGACTCGACGCCACGCCGCCTCGTACCTATCCGGCCGATCGTCGATGACACAGCGCACCAGCTCGGCCGAGGTTCGCACGGCGACCGCAATCCCCTCGCCGGTCAGCGCATCGACATAGCCGGCGGCGTCGCCGACCAGCAGCACCCGGCCCGCGACCCGGCCGCGGACGCGCTGCCGCAAAGGCCCGGCGCCGAGGACCGGCGTGGCCACAGCGGCCTGGTCGAGCCGCCGCGCGAGCCGTGGAAAGGCTGTGAGGTGTGAGTCGAACGAGCCGCGCGCACTCGTCAGGATCGCGACCCCCACCAGGTCGTCCGAGACCGGAGTCACGTAGGCCTCGCCAAGGGCCGACCAGTAGACCTCGACCAGATCGCTCCATGGCGCCACCCGGTAGTGCCGTCGTAGCCCGCGCCGTACGCCGTCACCGGCCCGCGCGGCGAGGCCGAGCTGCCGCCGGATCGGGGAATGCAGGCCGTCGGCTGCGGCGAGATACCGCGCGGTCAACCCGGCGGCAGTGACGGAGTGGTCGTTCTGGCTGATCGCCTCCACCCGGCGACGCACCACACGTACGCCGACCTCCTCCAGCCGCTGATGCAGAGCATGTTGCAGGACCGTCCGTCGTACCCCGAGTCCGGGCCCGGCGCTGAACCGCGCCTCGACCTGACGGGAGGCGTCGAGATAGCGGATGCCGTGGAACGGCCGCCCGGTCAGTTCGACCCCGAGGCGGGCCAGCTCCCCGACCGCGCTGTGTGCGAGCCCTTCGCCGCACGCCTTGTCGACCGGAGCAACCCGCGGTTCGACGACGACGACCTCCAGGCCTGCGAGCGCTGCCCGGATGGCGGTCGCCGCCCCGGCCGGTCCGCCGCCCGCGACCAGCAGGTCGATCACCGCGGCGCCGCGGTGGCCAGGGCCGCCTCTTCCGTGCGGATCCGGACGGCGAGCAGCGGCAGGTTGAGCAGGGTGAACACGATCGCCGTGATCCACGCGTCATGCACGAGCGGCAGGGCGAAGCCCTCGGCGACCACGGCCACGTAGTTCGGGTGACGCAACCACCGATAAGGGCCGGAGGCAACCAAGGGCAGGCCGGGCACTACGATCACGCGGGTGTTCCACCGGTGACCGAGCACGACGATGCACCACCAGCGAAGGGCTTGCGCCAGCAGCACCACGGCCAGCATCGTCCACCCCAGCACGGGAATGAAGGGGCGGTCGGCAACGATCACCTCGACGAGACAGCCGACGAGCAACCCGGTGTGCAGCAACACCATGAACGGGTAGTGCCCGCGGCCCCACTCCACCCCGCCCTGACGAAAGCTCCAGGCGGCGTTCCGCAGAGAGACCACCAGCTCGGCCACCCGCTCCGCCCCGACCAGGCCCACCAGCACGACATACCACAGCACGGAGGCGTCCATCACCACTCCAGCAGAACGAGCTCGGAACAGAATCCCGGGCCCATCGCGAGCAACACCCCGCGACCTGGCAGCGGGTCGCGTTCTCGCAGCGTGCACCCCAGCACATGCAGCACCGAGGCCGAGGAGAGGTTGCCGACGGCATCGAGCGACCTCCAGGTCAGCGCCAGGGCACCCGCCGGGAGATCGAGTGCCTCCGCGACCGCCTCCAGCACCTTGGGGCCGCCGGGATGGCTGACCCAGGTCCCGATCTCCGGGATCGTCAGTCCGTGGCCGGCGAGGAAGTCGCGGACATCGCCGCCCAGGTACCTCCGCACCACGTCCGGCACGTCCGCGCCGAGCACCACGCGGAAACCGCCGCTGCCGATGTCCCAGCCCATCACCCGCTCCGAGTCCGGGTAGAGCCGGCTCCGCGTCGCCACCACGCGCGGGCCCGTCGCCGCCGGGTGGTCCGATCCCGTCATGACGACAGCCGCGGCGCCGTCGCCGAACAGCGCTCCGGCGACCAGGTTCGGCATCGAGGCGTCATCGCGTTGCAGGGTGAGCGAGCAGAGCTCGACCGAGAGCAGGACGGCGACGTGGTCCGGCCAGGCCTTGAGGTAGTCGTGCACCCGCGCGATACCGGCGGCTCCGCCGACACAGCCCAGACCGAACAGGGGCATCCGCTTGACGTCCTCGCGCAACCCGAGCCGAGCCGCGACACGAGCGTCGATCGCCGGTGCGGCTATCCCGGTGACCGTGGTGAAGAGCAGGAGGTCAACGTCGCGCGGCCCCAGCCCGGCCGCCTCGAGTGCGCCCGCGACCGCCTCCGAGCCGAGGTCGACGGCCGCGGCGATCCAGGCATCGTTGGCCTCGCCGAAGTCCTTCAGCTCGGCGTACCGCTCCAACGGAATGGCCAGGTGGCGATGCGAGACACCCGCGTTCTGGTGCAGCCGGCGCAGGACGGCGTGGCTGGTCCCGTCGGGCAGGCACATCTTCGCGACGGCCTCGGTCAGCTCATGCTGTGGGTACCGGTGCGGTGGCAGCGCGGCCTGGACAGCAGCGATGCGCGTCATCGTGGCATCGTATGTGCGGTGGTCCGGACAAGCGACGTCAAGCACGGTCTGAAGGGCCTGGGCCTCGCCTGCCACCCCGGGCCGACGATCGCCGTCACCACCCTGGTCACCGTGGTCGCCTGGTCGGCCGGCCGGGACGCAGTCGGCTGTGTACTCGTCGCTGCCGCGATCCTCACCGGCCACCTCTCGATCGGCTGGAGCAACGACGCCATCGACGCCGCCCGGGACACCAGTGTGGACCGCACCGACAAGCCGATCGTAGCCGGACTGGTGACCCGCCGTACGGTCTGGATCGCAGCGGTGACCGCCGCCGCAGCCTGCGTCCCGTTGTCGCTCGCGAGCGGCCTGCTCGCCGGCTGCGCGCACCTGGTCGGGGTCGCGATGGCCTGGTCGTACAACCTCTGGCTGAAGTCGACGGTCGTGTCCTGGCTCCCGTACGCCGTGGCGTTCGGGTTGCTGCCGTCGTTCGTCACCCTCGGCACGCCACCGAACCATGCTTGGGCCCCCTGGTGGGCGACCACCGCGACGGCTCTGCTCGGAGTGGGAGCACACCTTGCGAACGTCGTACCGGATCTGGCGGACGATCGCGCCACGGGTGTCAGGGGGTGGCCACACCGCCTCGGCGGGGCGGCCCGCCTGGTCGCTCCGCTTCCGCTGGCCGTCGCGACGATCCTGCTGGTGGTCGCTCCGGACGGACCCGTCGGCGTCGCGGGCTGGATCACCCTTGCCGTCGTCGCCGTGCTGCTGGCGGTCATCGTCAGCTGGCAGAACGCGCCGTTCCTGCTCACCATCGCCGTCGCCGCGGTCAGCATCGTGCTGCTGGTCCTCCGAGGCGATGCGCTCACTTAGGCCGCGGCAACCGGCTATGCGGGTCGGTCAGGCGGAGGCAGGCTTGAGCGGAGCGTTGCTGCCGAGGATCGCCGCGGTCAGAGCCTCCGCCGGCTTCTTGGCCGCCCGCGGGTTGGTGATGAGCACCAGGTCGATCGACGGCAGCTCCGGCAGTCCGGCCCCGGGCGGCGGCTCGACCAGGTCGACCGGCATCAGGCTGCGCGCGAAGATCGCGATCCCCAGTCCCGCCCGAACCGCGGCCAGTACGCCGTTGACGCCGCGCACGATGCAGGTGATCCGGCAGGACCGCCCGGCCTGTTCCAGCGTCTGGACGCCGAGCGAGCGGCTGAGGCTCGGCGCCTGGTACGCGACGAGCGGCACCGCCCCGTCCGGATCGATCCGGGTCCCCGCGATCCCGGCCCACACCAGCGGATCGCGACGGACCAGCCGCCCGTTCGGCTCATAGCCGGCGCCGACCGGATGCTTGACGAAGGCGAGGTCCAGGTGACCGGACTCGACCCGGCGCAGCAGGTTCGGGCTCTGCGCCACGGTCAGCTCCAGGTCGATGCGCGGGTACAGCTGCCGGAAGTCGCGCAGGATCCGGGGCAGCGGGGTCAGCGCCAGGTCGTCGGTGACGCCGAAACGCAGGCGACCGCGCAGCTCCGAGCCGGTGAAGTAACCGACCGCCTCCTCGTGGGCGGCCAAGATGGTGCGGGCGAACCCGGCCATCGCCTCCCCGTCGGCCGTGAGCGTGACCGTCCGCGTGTCCCGGACGAACAACGCCCGGCCGACGGCCCGCTCCAGCTTGCGGACGTGCTGGCTGACGGTCGGCTGACGGATCCCCAACCGCTCGGCCGCCTGGGTGAAACTGAGCGACTGCGCGACCGCCAGGAAGGTCCTCAACTGGTCCGGATCGTAGGCCACCGACACCCCTCTCATTGCATGGCGCAATAAGACTAATACCACCCATTCGCTGTCGGAATCCGTCGCGAACCAGGAAGGATAAGAGCCGACCTCCCCTGACACGCCTCCTGTAGGGATGACTCTTGACCACCCGGGCCACCGGTTCTGTCCACCACACCGCCGACTTCCACACCCACCGCACCACCGCCTCCCCCTCCTCCGCCAGCCCGACCGCCCCGGACGAACTGCCGCAGTCGCAGCGCCGACCCGGTCTGCAGGCGACCTTCAGCGCCTTGCAGGTGCGCAACTTCCGCCTCTTCGTGGCCGGCCTCCTGGTCAGCTCGACCGGCGGCTGGGTCCAGCGCATCGCCCAGGACTGGCTGGTCCTCATCCTGACCGGCAGCGCCACCGCCGTCGGTATCACCACCGCTCTGCAGTTCCTGCCGACGCTGCTGCTCGGGCTGTT
Organism: Kribbella sp.; assembly: GCA_035759015.1. GTDB lineage: Bacteria > Actinomycetota > Actinomycetes > Propionibacteriales > Kribbellaceae > Kribbella. The sequence continues at coordinate 71,956 of DASTVQ010000041.1, read as the reverse complement.
CGGCGGCGTGATCGCCGACCGCTTCCCCAAGCGGTGGGTCCTGCTCGTCACCCAGTCCACGATGGGCACCCTGGCAGCGATCCTGGCCGTCCTGGCTCTGGCCGGCCACGTACAGGTCTGGCACGTCTACACGCTCGCGCTGGTGCTGGGACTGGCGACCGCCGTCGACAACCCCACCCGGCAGTCGTTCGTCAGCGAGATGGTCGGCCGCGAGCGGGTCCGCAACGCGATCAGCATGGTCTCGTCGACCTTCCAGCTCGGCGGTCTGATCGGGCCGGCCGTCGGCGGCGCGATGATCGGTGCCGTCGGCACCGGTTGGGCCTTCGCCCTGAACGCCGCCAGCTTCTTCGGTTCGATCTCCGCGCTGCTGCTGATGCGCGACCATGAGATGCCCAATCTGTCGTCGGCCCGTACGGCGAGCCGGGCGATGCGCCTGCGCGACGGACTCCGTGACGGTCTGAGGTACGCGACCCACGAGCCGGCGGTCCGCTGGGCGGTGGTCCTGGTCGGCATCTTCGGCATGTTCACCATCAGCCTGCCGGTGACGCTGACGGCCTTCGCCGACGCGGTCTTCCACACCGGTGCCGCCGGCTACGGGATGCTCAACTCGGTGGTCGCGGCCGGCTCGCTCGCCGGGGCCCTGCTGTCGGCCCGGCGGGTCCGGGCCGCCCGGCTGCGCACCCTGTTCGGAATCGCCGCGATCCTCGCGGTGACCGAGATCGCGGCCGCGCTGGCCCCGTCGCTGTGGACCTTCCTCCCGCTGCTCGCCGCCCTCGGGGCCGCCACGTTGACCTTCCTCACGGTGGCGCAGTCGATGGTGCAGCTGAGCACCCCTGACCCCCTCCGGGGCCGGGTGGCCGGCATCTACAACCTGGTCTTCATCGGCGGCGGCGCGATCGGCGGGCCGCTGGTCGGCTGGATCGACGAGCACTACGGCGCCCGGACCGGACTGCTGCTGGCCGGTCTCATCCCGGCGACCGCCACCGTTGCGATCGCGATCAGGCTGGCCCGCTCGGGGCGGCTCCGACTGGTCGTGCGGCGCCGGACCGTGCCGCGCTCGCCCTGGCGTCAACCGCCGCTCCGGCTCCAACTGCAGGAGGCGCCGATCCGCGTCGCCCGGCCGCCTGTCCCCGGGACCCGCCCGGAAGGTCCGCTGACCCTGACCCGGCGACTCCACCAACGCAGCGCTGCGCACGCCCGTCCGCGCAAGACGCGCAGGGCTCTGCAGCGCTGAGTCGGCCGCCACCGGCGCACGCGGAACGGCCGTCGGGTCCCCGGTCCGGGTTCTGCGAGGACTTGTGCGTGCGTGGACGGCACCGGCGGGTACCGGGCCGGCATGAGCAAACCAGCAGATCTGCGACCTGAGCTCGAGGTGGCCGGGCCCGTGCCCGGGCTGCCTGAGGACCACCAGCGGCCGCCGGGCTTGGACGACCTCACCGTGGCGGCGGTCGGGACGTTGACCGACGCCTTGGAGACGGTCATCCGCGCCCGTGGCCACCTGTACGCGTTCCACCAGCTGACCGGCCGCGCCGATCACCGGCTGGACGACGCGGTCGAACTGCTCCGGGAGGCCGGCCACACCGAGCTCGCCGACCGGATCAGCACCACCCTGATCGGGCGCAACGTGAACCCGGGCCGGTGGACCTTCAAGATCGTCGAGGACTACGACGACAGCTACTACGACGTCTTCGTCGACCTCGAACGCCAGGCCCGCGAGGAGCTGATGGACGGCAAGCGCCACCTCAACGAGGCCGAGATGAAGCAGCGCCGGATCACCCCCGGACTGCCCGGTCACGAGATCGACCCGGACAGCCTCTGAGGTGGTCAGTCCGGACGGTTCTGCTGCCGTTGCCGGTGCCGCGCGACCTTGGCCCGGTTGCCGCAGACACCCATCGCGCACCAGGTGCCGGAACGGTTCCGCGAGCTGTCGTAGAAGGCCCAGCTGCAGGAGTGCTCCCGGCAGATCTTCAGCCGGACGAAGGTGTCCTCGCGCTGCGCCTCGTGGACGGCGACGACCAACTGCCCGATGAAGGCCTCGGCACCGCCTTGCCCGACACCGAATCCGACCGTGCCGTCCGCTCTCAGCTCTGGCAGGTACGCCGCCTGCCCAGCCGCGGCGGCGAAGGCCTTCCGCATGGCCGGCTCGGGCCCGGCCCCTGCGGCCAGCGCGCGAAGGACCGCTCGCAACGACCGCAAGCGGTCCAGCTCGCCATCGGTCGGCGGACTTGATCGGTAGCCCTGGTCCGCCAACCAAGCGCCGGCGGCCCCGGCGTCGTCGAGCTGATCCGTGCCCTCCTCGACATCAAGCGTGTTGAGGAAGTCCTGCACCGACGCCAGCGAACCCGGGGCCCGCCCGGGCACCGTCCGCACCTTGGACTCCATCAGCCGCTCCATTTGACACCCTCATTCGCTTTTGACAGGTTACATGCCACGCCTGTAACCACCTAACGATGAACGAGGGTTACGCATGACTGTGTCCAGCAAACCGCTGTGGCAGGAGCCGGACTTCAGACGGCTGTGGGCCGGCCAGACGGTGTCGGTGCTCGGCGGCCAGGTGACACTGTTCGCGCTGCCTGTCGTCGCGGTGCTCCTGCTGCACGCCGACGCCTCCGGTCTCGCGCTGATCCGGGCGCTGGAGTTCGCACCGTTCGCGTTGCTGACGCTGCCGGTCGGGCTCTGGCTCGACCGGCGAGCGCCGCGGCCCGCGATGCTCGGCGCGAACGTCGTACGGGCGCTCACCATCGGCGCCGCCGCGCTCGCCGGTCTGACCGGAAACCTCACGCTTGCCCTGCTCTGCGTGATCGTGTTCGTCCTCGGCGCCGCGACCGTCGTGTTCGACCTGGCCTACCTGTCCTACGTGCCCGCGCTGGTCCGGCGGGATCGACTGGTGGAGGGCAACAGCAAGCTGGCCGTCAGCGACTCCGTCGCGGCTGTCGCCGGGCCGGGGCTGGCCGGCCTGCTGATCCAGGCGATCACCCCGCCGGCCGCGTTGCTGCTGGACTCGCTCTCCTACATCGCCTCGATCGTGTCCCTGCGGCGGATCCGTGCAACCGATCGCCCACCTGTGGCGCCACCGGACGAAGGCGACGTACTGCGCCGGATCACCGAAGGAATTCGTGCGGTGGCACGCGACCGGTACTTGCGGGTGATCTGTGTGGAGGCGTTCAGCTACAACCTCTTCATCCAGTTCGGTGCGACCCTGACGGTGCTCTACGCCCTACGCGATCTCGGCCTGACGGCGACCGAGCTCGGCGTCTACACGGGAGCGGGAAGTATCGGCGCCGTGGCCGGTTCGGTGTTCGCACCGGCGACGATTCGCCTGCTCGGTTTCGGGCCCACGTTCGTCGGTGGGGCCGTGATCGCCTGCGTCGCGCCCGTCCTGGTCCCCCTCATCCCCCCGGGCAGCCCGGCCGCCGGACCGGTCGTGCTCTCGTCGTACCTGCTGACCGGCTTCGGCGTCACGATCTCGGTGATCGGCTCGGTGACCCTGCGCCAGAGCGTCACTCCGGACCACCTGCTCGGGCGGGTCAACGCCGCGATGCGGTTCGTCGGCTACAGCGCCCTGCCCCTCGGCGCGATGCTGTCCGGCGCGGTGGCTGCCGCAACGAGCACGCGCACTGCCCTGTACGTCGGCGCCGCCGCGCTCGCGCTGCCCGTCCTCATCCTCGCGTTCTCCCCCGTACCAAGGCTGCGCGACCCGCACCAGGCAGTCGCCCTGACCGGAGCAGGTGACAGATGATCGGCCGCCTCCATGGCGTTGTGCTCGACTGCCCCGATCCCGGCGCGCTGGCGTCCTTCTACCAGCGGTTGCTCGGTGGCCGGGTCGAGCAAGGCGAGCCGGCCTGGGCGGGTGAGCTCGCCGTCGGACTCGGCGCGAGGGCGCTCGACGTCCGGCCCGACCGGACGGGCTGGCAGGTGTACGCCGATCCGGCCGGTCACCCGTTCTGCCTGGTGACCAGTTGACGCCTACGCTCGGCACAGGGCCCAACACGTCGGCCCAGCGACGCGTACGGGAGGCACCGTGACCGACTACCCGCGAATGATCGTGCCGGTGGATCATGTCGAGCCGGTGCCCCGGCGGATCCGTGCGATGTTGGACGGGCACGTCGTACTGGACACGACCGGGGCTCTGTATCTGTGGGAGTGGCCGGGATACCCGCAGTACTACATCCCGCTGGACGACGTCGATCGCGGGTTGCTGATCGACGAGGGCGCCGAGGAGCAGCTGAAGCGCGGCACCAACCGGCTGCACGCACTGAGGGTGGGGGCGATCGCCCGACCGGGCGCGGCGAGGGTCTACGTCAGCTCACCGATCGACGAGCTGACGAACACGGTCCGCTTCGACTGGCACGCGCTGGACAGTTGGTACGAGGAGGACGAAGAGGTCTTCGTCCATCCACGCAACCCGTACTCCCGGGTGGATGCGTTGCGGTCCACCCGGCGGGTCCAGGTCTCGTTGGACGGGGACGTGCTGGCCGAGTCCGCCTCGACCGTGATGGTGTTCGAGACCGGCCTGCCGACGCGGTACTACTTCAACCGCACCGAGCTTGACTTCGACCGGCTGGTGCCGAGCGACACCGTCACCGCGTGTCCCTACAAGGGCAAGACCAGCGCCTACTGGTCGGTCCAGACCGAGAAGAGGCTGCACACCGACCTCGCCTGGAGCTACGACTTCCCCACCCGGCAGCTGCTGCCCATCGCCGGTCTTGTTGCCTTCTACAACGAGAGGGTCGACCTCACCATCGACGGACGAGCCATCCCCCGACCGAGGACGCACTTCTTCGGCTGAGGCTCAGATCGCGGAGGTGGCGCCGCCGTCCATCGGGATCACCGCGCCGGTGACGTAGCTGCTCAGCGGTGAGGACAGGAAGACCGCCACGTTGGCGACCTCCGCAGGCTCGGCCGCCCGGCCCAGCGGGATCTCGGTGACCATCTCCGCGAGCAGTTCCTCCTTAGGCCGGCCGGTGGCCCGTACCGCGGCCTCCAGGCCCTCGTCCACGCGTCCGGTGCGAGTCAGGCCCGGGTTGATCACGTTCACCCGGACGCCGCGGTCGGCGTATGCCTTGGCATAGCCGACAGAGGCGAGCATCAGCGCTGCGTTCGCCGCGCCGCCGCCGATGTGCAGCGGGTTGGCGGCCCGGCCACCCTGACCGACGACGTTGACGATCGCGCCGCCGCCTCGCTCGGCCATACCGCGGATGACCGCCTCGATAGCGTGCATGTAGGTGAAGTACTTGGCTTCCATGGCCGCGTGCAGCGCCGCGCTGTCCAGGTCGGCGGGCGGCGTCCTGCGGGCCGCGCCGGCACAGTTGACGAGGATGTCGATCGCTCCGACTCGCTCCAGGGCCTCCCCCGTCGCCGAAGCGTTGGTGAGATCGACAGCCTCGACCCTGAGAGTCAGGCCCTTGGCCGCCAACTCCTGCCGGGCCGCCTCGAGATTGGCCGGGTCGCGCGAGATGCCGACCACCTTCGCGCCTTCACGAGCCAAGGCTTCGGCGCAGGCCAGCCCGATCCCCTTGCTCGCACCGGTGACCACCGCCGTACGGCCGGACAGCTGCAAATCCACGATCCACTCCTCGTCGCCGCATCAGGCTCGGGCATCGTACTCGTCGCGTGCGGCCGCGACCGACCACGTGCGGTAGTGGTCCCGGCTCGACGGCCCTGAGGGACTACTTCGGCAGTGGGGCGGCCGCGGGCGGACGGCTGCTCGAGCCGTACCTCCTCCGCGCCGGGGAGGTCCTCAGGAGGAGCAGCAGCGGAGCGGCCAGCGCGGTGGCGATCAGGCCGTCCAGCCAGTAGTGGTTCGCGGTGACGACCACCACGGCGAAGGTGATCACGGGATGCGCGATCCACAGCCACCGCCAGCGCGAGCTGGTGTGCCGGATCAGGAACACGGCGACCATGAGGGCCCAGCCGACATGCAGGCTCGGCATCGCCGCGAACTGGTTCGCCACTCCGCTGTCGGTGGTCGGCCCGTAGACCGACTGACCGAGGAGGACTCCGGTATCCACCCAGCCGTCCTGGGGCAGCATCCGCGGCGGCGCCAACGGGAAGATCAGGTGGCCGATCAGTGCAAGCCCGGTCAGCGCCGCCATCGACCAGCGCGCCCGCGGGTAGGCGGCCGGTCTCCGGATCAGGAGCCAGGCCAGCACGAGGGCGGTGAGCGGAAAGTGCACGGCCGCGTAGTAGCGGTTGGCAGCCTGGGCCAGGTGCGGTATCCGGAGCGCCGCGTGCTGGACGTCCGTTTCGCTCGGCAGTCCGAGCTGTGTCTGCAGGTGGATCAGCTCGTCGGCGTGGGTGAAGGCGGCTCCGGCGTGCTTCGCGGACATGAAGCGCCCGGCGTTGTAGACGAGGAAGAGGAACGCCAGCAGCGCGACCTCCCGCAGGATCCGACCGGTGCGGGAGCCGCCGGACGAGGATGCCGGGAGCGGCGGTTCGTCCAGGGTCCGGCTCACCGGCTCGAGAGTCACTGGGGCCACGCCGACCTCCTTGAAAAACCGAACGCTCGTTTCCTGAGGTTCCAGGTTGACCCTGTGGCCCCTCCGAAATCAAGAACGGACATTCGTTTTAACTGTGACCTCCATCGCACCCCAGTGCAGTTCCCAGCGGCAACCGGGCAGGCCTGGTTTCCGCTCGAGGGATGCGGACCTCCCCAGTCGGCGGCCGGCAAAGCCGCCCCGGCCCTGCGCGCGAGCGCATTCCCGGGCCGGCGTGACAGGATTCGCATAGACTCAAATTATCGCAAATGTCTGATACTTGAGAAAGGCGTGAACTATTTCACCCGCACGCAGCGAGTTGCGGGGCTCGAGATCGGACGCCGAGCCCCGCGTCGGCTGTTGAGGCTCGGTCTCAGACGGTGGTACGGCGTGAGGCCCCGAGCACTCCGTCCATGTAGCCATCGGCGCGCAGCACTTGTCCGGCTGTCACGTCCAGGATGTCGATGTCGACCGGATCGGCCCCCAGGTCCTCGGAGCTGATCGGCCGGTCGTCCAGGTACAGGTCGACCCGGTCAAGGCCCTCCACGACCAGCCGCACCGACAGCGTCGTACCCGCGAGGGATGTCGTCACGTCAAGCCGCCGGACCGGCATCCCGGCCAGCAACTGGGCTGCCGTGTCGAGCAGGTCGACGTTGCCCTCCAGCAGGTCCGCCCGGGTCATCCTGTGCATGGCGTCCGGCCGGACACCGAGATCCTCGACCGGCGTGCCGGACAACTCACCGACGCGCAGTGTCCGCCGGATCGCGACCCGCATGTTCGCTCCGTTCGGCAGCGCCTCGTACGGCGTGGTCGGGTCGGGTGGTGGCGGCTCCTGCAGCAGGGTGGCGAGCAGGCCATGGGTCCAGACGTTCGCGCCACCAGCGCCGGTGTTGTCGTCGACGCCGAGGATGGCGCCGATCTGGTGGTCGGCGAAGCCGGCGGCGAAGATGTCGGTCGCGGAGTAGCAGCGCGCGTCCGTGATGAGGACGACCGGGCCGTAGTAGGTCTGGCCGAGGGCGTTGGCACCCTCCTGCGGCGTGATCGGCTTCGCGGCCGAGTAGGTGCTGCCCGTCTCGGTCGCCAGGTCGAGCGAGTCGAACCACGGGCCCAGGTCGATCCCGGCGGGGTTGTCCTTGTGCCGCCGGCAGATCCGCAGGTTCAGCGGCGTACTGATGAACTGGACCGGCTCGGGCGAGATCCGCCGCGGCGTCATCGTCTGCAGCGTGAACTCGCTCGCGAAGATGTGCCCGCCGCCGTTGTCGCGGACGTCCACGATCAGGCCGTTCTGCGGCAGGGCCGCCGCGAGCCGGACGAACTCGTCGCGGAAGGCCACCGGGTTGTCGACGCTGAAGGTGAAGATGCGCAGGTGCCCGAAGGTGCCGTGGTCGGTGCTCACCTGCCGGGCCCGGAAGACACCGGGCATCGTTGTCGGCAGGTCGGCCCCGCCGACCGCGGCCGGCGCCGCCAGCTCGGCCGAGCTCTGGCCACGCTCGAGGTCGACGACCTCACGGACGTAGAGCAGCTTGTTGGCCCGGGACTTCTCGTCCGAGTCCAGGTCCAGGCCCATCGAGGCCGAGGTGGTGGAGATCGCGTCGAGGTCGGCCATCGGCGGAAGGTTGTCGGTCACCTTCCACTGCACCCGCAACTCCTGCGCCGAACCGTCCAGGCCGAGGTAGGACAGGTTCACCCAGTCCTCGTCCGGCGGCGACTGGATCACCAGTGGGCGAAGCGTCAGCGACTCCAGACCGCGCGCCAGGTTGGCCGCGTCGTTGCTGCCGGCGAACTGGGCCCCGTTCAGCGCGACCGCACGCGCGATCCGCATCCCGTTCCAGTGCGTCACCTCGGCACCCGGGCCGAACTGCGGCGCCGTGAAGCCGGCCACCGTCCGCGTGACGAGGTAGTGCTCGGTGGCACCGTCGTAGCACTTCTCGATCATGAACGGCAGGTAGGCGATCTTGCCCGCGAACGGGGCCGGCAGCAGGTAGTTCGTGTGCAGGTCACGGACCGAGTGGAAGATGCTCGACATCTGCCGGTGGAAGATCCACTCGGCCTCCATCGTCTCGGCCGTCTGCCGTTCCATCCGCGCGCGCATCACCCGCAGTCGCTGCAGCGGGTTCACCGCGTGCATGGCGGACTTCAACGGCAGGTGGACGTAGTTCTGCTCGAGCAGCAGCAACGCCTGGTCGACCAGGACCCTGCGCTGGCCGAGGGTGAGTGTCCCCGCGCCCGCCAGGAAGGTCGGCAGCGGCGTGGTCACCCCCTGCTCGGCCGCCTTCATCGCGGCGCCTCGCGGTGCCCGCCTGGAACTCGTTCTGGATGTGCCTTTCGCAGTGGTCTCCTGCGTGCGATGCTTCGCCCTGGCCTGCTTCATGGCGGACTTCTTCGGCTCTGTCATGACTCCCCCACCAACGCGACGACCCTCCGGGTCGCTCCCTGTTTCCACCGTCCGCCGGACCTCCGCCGATGTCAACCAGAGTTCGTCTGCTGGATCTTTGCGAGTGTCCCGCCAGCTGCAATGCCCACAGGCGAAGACGAACGGGTCATCGGTTGACCGGTCGCCTGCGACGATGGGCCGATGACCGAGGTCTGGCACAACATCACCACGGCCCAGCCCGCACCACCGATCCGCGTCGTGGTCGTGACTGCCGGGCTGGCGCTGCTGCTCATCGGCTGGCGACCGGTCTGGCGGTACACCCGGCAGGTGGTCACCATCGCCCATGAGGGAGCGCACGGGCTGGTGGCGGCACTGGTGGGACGGCAACTGTCCGGCATCCGCCTGCACACGGACTCGTCCGGCGTGACCGTCTCCCGCGGACAGCCCACCGGCCCGGGCGTGGTGGCCGTCCTGCTGGCGGGCTATCCCGGCCCGGCTCTGTTCGGCCTGATGTCGGCCTTCGTTCTGAGCCGCGGGTACGCGGTGGCGTTGCTCTGGGCGTTACTCGTGGCACTGGCGCTGCTGTTGATCCAGATCCGCAACCTGTTCGGCCTCTGGTCGGTGCTGACATTCGGCGCTGTGGTCTTCGCCGTCTCATGGTGGGCGTCGCCCCAGGTGCAGTCCGCCTTCGCCCACCTGCTCACGTGGTTCCTTCTGCTGGCCGCGCCCCGAGCCGTCTTCGAGCTGCAGGGAACCCGGCGCAGAGGGAGAGGCCGCGGCTCCGACGCCGACCAGCTCAGGCACCTGACCGGCCTGCCGGCACTGCTGTGGGTCGGCGTGTTCGCGCTGGTCACCCTCGGCTGCCTGGCCCTCGGCGTGTGGTGGTCGGGCGCCCTGGACGTCTGACGCCGACCAGCACGGACCGTTCAGCGCTAGGGCGGCAGAGTCACCCCGAAGCCTGCGACGGCCAGCCGCAGCAGCACCTGGCCCGGCCGGAGCAGGTCCGCGACCTTCGCGGCGCTCAGCAACTCCAGCTCCGCCAGGCGCACGGCGTAGGCCTGGGGTCCGATCACCCGCGCCCGCTGCAGCTCTCCCGTGTTGTGCCACACCTTCTGCCGGGACTCCCGCAGGAACCGCCGCGACGACAGCCGGTTGAGCGGGGTGAGGATCTTGTCCAGCAGTCCCTTGGCACTGGCCGCCGACAGCCGGTCGTCCTCGGCGCCGACCCGGGACGCGAGCACTCCGTCGATCCGTTCGTGATCACGCCGCCGCCGCTCCATCAACACCGGATCGGCGAAGTCGTCGTCGCTGATGACCGCCAGCAAGGCCTGCGGCAGGTCGTAGTTCACGTGCGCGTTGATCCCCAGCAACACGTGGGCCAGCGGCGGCAGGTCCACGGGCGCGTCGAAGGCCAGCCGCCACGGCCTTGGTACGGCCGCCCCGGCCAGGTCGCCGTCGAGCGCGTTCAGGTAGAGCTCCGCGAACGCCACGTCCCAGGCGTCGACCCAGTCGGGATCCTCGAAGCGGGCCCCCTTGACGGCCGCACGGACTGCCTGAGTGGTCCGCAGGTAGGTGCCGAGGAAGATCCGCCGGTGCGCGAGCTCCCGCGGCAGGCCGTCGAGCCGATGCTGCATCCGCAGGATGACCTCGGCGATGCCGGCACCCGGCCTATGATCGTCTGACGCCATCGTGTTCTCCTCGGGGGGAGGGATCGTGCGCACCACCGAGCCAGGTCCGCGGTCGTTCGACCCGGTGCTGGTCGGCAATCGCGAAGCGGATGCCTGGGTCGCCTACTACCGCCACGAGTGGCGCAGGTTCCTCGTCGCCTCCGTAGGCCTCGTCGGTACCGCCTTCGGGATGGGTCCCCGCCGTACCGTGGTCGGGGCCTGGTACGTACTGCGCGCCAACCAGCTATGGGCACCGTACCCCGACAACTGGCCCGACGGGGCCCGCGCCTACATGCGTCGGTTCTACGAGCTCCTGGCCGGGAACGGGCTGCCGAGGCTCGACCCCGCCAAGGCTGCACGGCTCGAGGTCGAGTGGTGGCGGGTCCACCGTGAGCGCCGGCACAGTGCGCCGGCGTCGGCCGATCGCCTCGAGAGCGCGTTGGTCGAGCTCTACTCCTACGTCTACGGCGGAGAGCACCAGGCCTTGCGATCGGCCGCGCGCAAGCGGGTCGAGGCGATGGAGCTGTCCGACCGCTGGGTCGACGCGGGCTGCCGGATCGACGACCCGCTGCTCGCGGAGGAACGACGCGCGCTGGTCGCGTCGTACGCCGCCCTCCGCGACGCGGTGGAACGGGCCGGCTGAGCCGCGGCCCGGTCCGGCTCAGTGCCGGGTCGGCTGACGATCACGAGGCTGCGGAGCTCAGCCGATGAGGTGTTCGGGGCGGACCGGGACACGGTTCAGCTCCCGGCCCGTGGCCTGACGGATCGCGGCCAGCAGCGCGGGGCCGGACGAGATGGCCGGCGGCTCGCCGACGCCCCGCAGTCCGTACGGCGCGTGCGGGTCCGCGGACTCGAGCAGCTCGACCCGCATCGGCGGTACGTCCAGGAAGGTCGGGATCAGGTAGTCGGTGAAGGAGGCGTTCCGCACCAGCCCGTCGGTCACGACGATCTCCTCCATCAGCGCGAGCCCGAGGCCCTGGGCGCTGCCGCCGTAGATCTGCCCGTGCACAGCCTGCGGGTTGATCGCCTTGCCGACATCCTGGACGCAGTCCAGCGCAACCACCTTGACCAGGCCGAGCTCGGTGTCGACGTCGACGACCGCACGATGCGCGCAGAAGGCGTACTGGGCGTGCGCGAGACCCTGACCGGTCTCCGGGTCGAGCGGGCTGGTCGGACGATGCCGCCACTCGACCGTCCGCTCCACGACGACGCCCTCCAGCAGGTCGGCCAGGCTGCCGATGCCGCCCTCCGACCTCGACACGACTTTGCCACCGGCCAACCTCAGGTCGCGGACTGTCCGCCCGGAGCACTGCTGGGCGATCACGAACACCTCGGCCCGGACCTGTTCGCAGGCCGCCTTCACGGCACCGCCGGTCACATACGTCTGCCGCGAGGCCGAGGTGGAGCCACCACTGCCCATCCGGGTATCGACCGGAGCGATCACGACGTTGTCGACGCCGAGCTCTGTGCGGACGATCTGCTGCTCGACGCCGACCAGGCCCTGCCCGACCTCCGCGGCTCCGGTGTAGACGGTGACCACCGGTTCACCACTGACGATCTCCAGCCGCACCCGCGCCGTCGAATAGTCGTCGAACCCCTCTGAGAAGCAGACATTCTTGTACGCGACCGCGTAGCCGACGCCGCGTCGTACCCCCTCGCCGTGGGTGGTGTTCGAGATCCCGCCGGGCTGGTCGCGCAGATCCGAGCGAGCGGGATCGGCTGGTGGCAGCGGCATCGCCTGCACCCGGCGCAGCAGCTCGGCCACGGGCGCGGCGCTGTCGACGACCTGGCCGGTCGGCGTCCGCGAACCTTCCCGCATCGCGTTGCGGCACCGCACGTCGAGCGGATCCAGTCCCAGCTCCGCGGCGATCCGGTCCAGCTGGGCCTCGTAGGCGAACGCCGCCTGAACCGTGCCGAAGCCGCGCATCGCCCCGCACGGCGGGTTGTTGGTGTACACGCCGTAGCAGTCCACCCGGACGTTCGGTACGTCGTACGGGCCGATCCCCATCGTGCCCGCGTTGGCGACAACCGCCGGCGTGCTGGACGCGTAGGCGCCGCCGTCGAGGTAGATGCTGGCCCGGACGTAGACGATGGTTCCGTCCCGGTTGACGCCATGCTCGTACCGCATGTGTGCCGGATGGCGATGCACGTGACCCAGGAACGACTCGGACCGGTTGTAGACGATCTTGATCGGCCTGCCGGTGTGCAGCGCGAGCAGGCAGGCGTGCACGTGCATGGACAGGTCCTCGCGGCCGCCGAACGCGCCGCCGACACCGGCCAGCGTGAGTCGGACCTTGTCCGGCCCGAGGCCCAGCGCGGCGCAGATCTGCCGTTGGTCGACGTGCAGCCACTGCGTCGCGACGTACAGGTCCACACCGCCGTCTTGGGCCGGCACCGCGAGACCCGACTCCGGCCCGAGAAACGCCTGGTCCTGCATGCCGACCTCGTACTCGCCGGTGATCACCACGTCCGCGCGCGGGGCGGGCTCGCCCTTGCGGATCTTCAGGTGCCGCACCAAGTTGCCCCCGGCATGCAACTGAGGTACGCCGGTGAGGTCTCCCGGCGTGTCCCAGTCCACATGGCCGAGCGCGGCCATCGCGTCGGTCACCGGCGTGAGTCGCTCGTAGTCGACCCGGATCAGCTCCGCCGCCTGCCGGGCGATCTCGGGGTGGTCGGCCGCCACCAGCGCCACCGGCTCGCCCTCATAACGGACGACGTCGACGGCCAGCACCGGCTGGTCCGCGTGGTCCAGCCCGTACGCGTTGACGCCCGGCACGTCGCGATGAGTGAGAACGGCACGGACGCCAGGGGTAGCCAGCGCCGGGCCGAGGTCGACCGCGTGGATCCGCGCGGACGGGTACGGGCTGCGCAGGGTCCAGCCCCAGAGCATGCCTTCCATCCAGAGGTCCGAGGAGTACGCGAACTGGCCGGTGACCTTGAGCGTTCCGTCCGGCCGGCGCGCGCTCTCGCCGACTCCTCCGGCCGCCACCTCCGCGTGAGTGCGCGTGGTCATCGCCCTACCGCCCTGCCGGCGAGCTCGTTGCACTCGGCACCGAGCTGGCGAGCCGGGCGGCAGCGAGGTGGACGGCCTGGAGGACCTGCTCGTAACCGGTGCATCTGCACAGGTTGCCGGCCAGCGCCTCGCGGATCTCGAGATCGCTCGGATCCGGGCGGCGGCGCAGCAGGTCGTCGACCTGGATCAGCAGCCCCGGCGTACAGAACCCGCACTGCACCGCGCCGGCCTCGGCGAACGCTTGCTGGACCGGGTGCAAGCGATCGCCATCGGCCAGGCCCTCCACCGTGCGGATGTCACGACCGTCGGCCTGGCCCGCGGCCACCAGGCAGGCACACACCGTCTCCCCGTCCAGGTCCACCGTGCACGAGCCGCACTCCCCCTGTTCGCAGGCGTTCTTCGAGCCGGGCAGGCCAAGCCGCTCCCTGAGCAGGTACAGCAGGCTCTCGCCCTCCCAGACGTCATCGGCCTCGCGAACCTGTCCGTTGACCGTGCACGTGATGCGCATCGGGTTGCCTCCTCACGCCGCGGCCCGGCCGGTCGCGCGGTAGTCGTCCCAGGCCCAGGCCAGAGTGCGGCGGGCCAGCACCGACAGCGCGTGGCGGCGGTAGGCGGCGGTGCCACGAACGTCGTCGATCGGCGCGGCGGACGCGGCGACGAGCTCGCCGAACCGCCGGCAGACCGGCTCGGACAGCGCGCCACGACGGCCCCACAGGTCCCGCTCGCCCAACGCGCCGACCAGAAACGCCTCAGCCTCCCGGGCACGCCGGGGGGTCGGGGCCGCGGAGCCGATCCCGGTTCCGACCCCTTGATGATCGGTGTCCAGAGCGAGCGCGAAGGAGCACACCGCGATCACCATCGCGTTTCGGGTACCGACCTTGCTGAACTGCTGCGGCCCGCGAGCCACGGGGACGAGCACGGCGGCAATCAGCTCGTCCGGCGCGAGGGCGTTGCGCTTCACGCCGGCATAGAAGTCGTCGACCGGTATCAACCTGCTCCCCCGCACCGACGCGACCTCCACCTCCGCGCCGGTGGCGAGCAGCGGCGGATGGCAGTCACCGGCAGGGGAGGCGGCGCCGAGATTCCCCCCGACAGTGCCACGGTTACGGATCTGCGGGGAGCCCACGGTCCGGGAGGCCATCGCCAGGCCGGGGAGCCGATGGCCCAGCTCGTCGATCACCCGCCGGTAGCTGACGCCGGCGCCCAGCCGGACGCGCCCGTCGTCGGTGAGCGACCAGGTCCGCAGCTCCGGTATCCGGGTCAGGTCGAGCAGTGCCGGTGGGCGGCAGGGCGTCAGATTGAGCTCGACCATGACGTCGGTCCCACCGGCGATCGCCAGCGCCTCGGGGCGAGCCGCCTTGGCGGCGAGTGCCTCATCCCAGCTGACTGGCGCCAGAAACTTCATCCAAGCCCCCGGACGGCCGACGCACCGTCTCCGATGCGTCCCCAAGCCGTGTATTCCCTACAGTGAACGACTTCCGGGCGCCGTCGCCAACCTTTCCGCGCACCTTTCGCCGAACGTGGTCGCGCGGTCACGATCCGGGCGACCACGCCATGGAAGCGCCCGATCGCCGGCTCTCTGCCCAGACATGCCCTAGCCGCGACCGCCCTGAACGGGACGGCTGCGCTGACCCGAGCCCGGGCCCCCGTACGGGTAGTCGGCAGCGCCGGGATCGCTCGCCTCGTCCAGCACGTGGCGTTCCTCGTCGGTCAGGTGCAGCTCCGCCGCGGCCAGGTTGTCCTCGAGCTGCTCGGTCGTCCGGGCTCCGAGGATGACCGAGGAGACAGCAGGACGGTCGACCAGCCACGACAGTGCGACCTGCGCCATCGACACTCCTCGGTCGTCTGAGATCGAGCGAACCGCCGCCACGACGTCGCGGACACGCTGCGACGAGCTGCGCCGGGACCAGGCCTCGACCCCGCGGTCGGGGTTCTCCCCCAGCCGGGTCGCGCCCGTCGGAACCTCGTCGAACGAATACTTGCCGGTGAGCCAGCCGCCGCCCAGCGGGGACCACGGCAACAATCCGAGGCCGTTGTCCTGAGCGGCTGGGACGATCTCCCACTCGATCTCACGAACCAGCAGGTTGTACTGCGGCTGCAGCGTCACGAGCCGGGACCAGCCACGCCGGTCGATCAGGTCGCACGCCTTCTGCAGCTGCCAGCCGGTGAAGTTGGACAGGCCGGCGTACGAGATCTTGCCGGCGCGCACGGCGTCCTCGAGGAAGCTCAGCGTCTCCTCCAGCGGCGTGACCGGGTCCCAGGCGTGCAGCTGGTACAGGTCGATGTGATCGACCCCCAGCCGGGCGAGGGACGCGTCGAGCGCGCGGCGCAGGTGCCGGCGCGACGTGCCCACGTCGTTCGGCCCGTCACCGGTCGGGAACCGCCCCTTGGTCGCCAGCACGACGCTGTCGCGGACCGTGCCCGCGCGCTTGGCGAGCCAGTTGCCGACGATCTCCTCCGAGCCGCCGGCCGAGTAGACGTCAGCGGTGTCGACAAGGTTGCCGCCGGCATCGATGAACCGGTCGAGCTGCTGGTGCGCGAGGTCCTCGGCTGTCTCGTTGCCGAACGTCATGGTGCCCAGCGCGAGGGTGGAGACGATGGCGCCGCTGATGCCTAGCGTGCGGTATTCCACGGATACTCCTCATCGGACGTCGTCTGGTGGGCCGGTGCCTACGCTAGAGCGTGGCGCTTACCGCGGGGCCGGCCGGGCACCGTCGGTGTGACGAAAGGAAGCTGCGATGAAATCGAGCGAACCGCTGGTCGACGCCTTCGGCCGGATCCGGGAGGTCGTCCACAGCGTGGTCGACGGGCTTGATCCCGAGGCGCTGAGCACCCGGCCCCTCGGCGCGGGCAACTCGGTCGCCTGGCTGGTCTGGCACCTCACCCGGATCCAGGACGACCACCTCGCGGACGCGGGCGGTTTCGAGCAGACCTATGTCGCCGACGGCTGGCACCAACGGCTCGGCCTGCCCTTCGACCCTGCCGATACGGGCTACGGTCACACCGCCGTCCAGGTGGCCGCCGTCCGGGTGTCGACCGGTGACCTGCTGACCGGCTACCACGATGCCGTGCACGAGCGCACCGTCGACTACCTGAAGGGTCTGTCGGACGAGGATCTCGACCGGATCGTCGACCGGCGCTGGAACCCGCCGGTGACCTTGGGAGTCAGGCTGGTCAGCGTCATCTCCGACGACCTGCAGCACGCCGGGCAGGCGGCCTATGTCCAGGGGCTGCTCAGCGCACGGCGCTGAGATCCGTGCGCCACAGCGCTGCCGGACCGCCGGCCGGGCCTGCAAGCAGGTAGAGGGAGTCCCCGACTGCTGCGGCATCGAGCACCACCCCGCTCGGGCCGGTGGAATCCTGGACGGTCCAGCTCGTGCCGTCGCCGCTGAGAACCTTGACCTGACCGGAATCGGCGGCGACCTGGACGACGTGACCGTCGTCCTGGATCGGCGGTGGCAGGCGGTCCTTGTCCCCGACGGGGACGGCCGGCAGTCCCTGGAGCCGTGACCCCTTGGCCCCTTCCAGCTTCCAGATCGCGAGCTTGCCGTCGGCGTAGCCCGAGATGATGCAGACGGTCGCCGAGCAGCCGGCCGTCACCGCCTGGCTGCGGTTCCCGGGTTCCGGCAGCGCCACGCGGCTCCACCCCTGGTTGAGCGAGGTCGACCGCCAGACCGCCGCCTCCTGCTGGACCACGTTGGGCGCCAGGCGGACCTGCGAGCCCACCAGCACGATGCCTGCTCCCGAGACGGTGCCGAAGCCCGGCCCGACGAGGAGGGAAGGCGTGCTCTGCAACGCCGTGCCGGCGGGGTTCTGGCGCGTCCACTTGTCCCCCTCGGCCAGCCAGACAGCCGCGTCCAGTCCGGTCTGGGCGCTGCCCCACGAGCCCAGCAGCGCCTGGCCCGGGGGGGTCATGACGGCGCCGAAGACGGCACCCGCCGCCTGTCCGCCGAAGGTGTTGAACTCCTGCGGGTGCTCCTGCAGCCCCGCGGTCGTGCCTGTCCAGACCGTCCAGCGGGTGTTCGAGTGGGCGCCGCCGGGCGCACCCCCGAGGGCGAGGATCCGGGTGCCGTCTGTCGCGATGGACTGCCAGACCGCCTCGAAGGCGTACGGGCTCTTCGGCTGGACCGGGATGTCCGTGGTTCGGCCGTCGGCGGCGAGGACCGTCAGCCGCGGCACCACCTTGGCGCCGCGATGGCGCAGGCCGACGAGGAGATCGGTGCCGTCCTTCGTCAACGTGACAGGTTCGTCGCCCGCCGGAAGATCCACCTTCGACCAGGACACCGGCTCACCGCTGTGTACGACGGGACCCGTGTCGGAGGCGGAGCCATCGGTACAGGCGGCCGGCAGGGCCGCGACCGCCAGCAGCGCGACCGTGCCAACCCAGGGTCGGACTCGATTCGGCATTTCGCCATTATCGGCACGGGTTCGGGCCACCGCACCCGTTTTCGGACGCATCGGCGGCATCCGGGTCAGCGCGACTGGGGCAGCTTCTTCGCTCGCCCGCCGCGGGCCGGCGCCGATGGCGGTGGTACGACCGGACCGATGTCGCCGTCGGGCGCCTCGTCCAGATCGATGATCACCGGGGCGTGGTCACTCGGCCCGGTGCCCTTGCGGGCCTTCCGATCCACCCACGCCGCCCGGACCCGCTCGGCCACCGGATCCGAGGCCAGCATCAGGTCGATCCGCATCCCCAGGTCCTGGTGGAACATCCCCGCCCGGTAGTCCCAGTAGGTGAAGACCCGCTCGGTCGGCCACCGATCCCGCACGACGTCGTGCAGACCGACCGCCTGCAGGTCGGCGAGCGCCTGCCGCTCCGGCGGGGTGACATGCGTCTGCCCCACGTAGGCGGCCGGGTCGAACACGTCGGCATCGGTCGGCGCGATGTTCATGTCCCCGCAGAGGATGACCGCCTCCGGACCGGCGTCGACCACATCCCGCAGTTTGGCCAGCCAGGCCAGCTTGTAGTGGTAGTGGTCCGACCCCGGCGTGCGACCGTTCGGCACGTACAGCGAGTGCACCCGGATACCGCCGCAGGTCGCCGCCACCGCGCGCGCCTCGGGGTTCGGGAACCCCGGCGCGCCCTCGACGCCGGCGGTCACGTCATCCAGCCCGACCCGGGACAGGATCGCCACGCCGTTCCACTGCACCTCGCCGTGCAGGGCAAGGTCGTACCCGCGGCCGGCGAGGTCGTCGCCGAGCAGTTCCCTGAACGCGTCGTCGGCCAGTTTGGTCTCCTGCAGGCAGACGACGTCAGGTTGCCGCTCGTCCAGCCAGCCCAGCAGGCGCGGCATCCGCTGCTTGACCGAGTTCACATTCCAGGTCGCTACTCGCACCCGACCACCGTAACCGCGCCGGGTGTCCGGCGCCCGTACGCGTCGGCCAGTGCGGTGAAGGACCGCTTCGGCTCCCACCCGAGGCCCGGGTAGGTGCGGCCCTGGCCTTGGTCCAGGACCGCCACCAACCCGTACGCCGCCAGGTCGAGGTCGTACCGCGGATCGTCTGGGCGGTGCGGCAGCTCATAGCCGGCGAAGCTGAACCAGAAGGCCGCGTCGACGTCGACGTCGTCGAACACCTCGAGCAGCTCGCGCAGGTACCGGACCTGCTCATCCTCGTCGCGCCCGTACTCGCCCTTGATGACCGGCGGATGGACCGAGCGGTCGACGATCATCCAGCCGGTGCCTCCTCGGGCGGCCGCGCCTTGGTACGTGCAGCAGCCGAACTCCGTGACGGCGACGGGCTTGCCCCACTTCCGACGCTCGACCAGCTGGTCGCGGAAGGTGTCGGCGTTCCCAGCGTCTCGGTAGGCGTCCACGGCGACGATGTCGAACAGGTGCCAGTCGACGTCCTCCCACATCCCCGCCGCATAGGTGATCCGGCCACCGAACGCGGACCGTGCCGCGGCGACCATCCGCTCCTGGACCCGCCGCCAGCGATCCAGTCCACGCTGCATCTCGGCCAGCCTGCCGGGATCGGCCCAGGTCGCTGGATCGGTCATGGTGGCCATCCGGCCGAACCAGTCCCCGCCGGGGACGAAGCCCGCGCAGAACATCGAGAGCTCGCAGCCGAGCACCAGGACGACCTCTCGGCCGCCGGTGCGCAGGCTCTCCGCCCGTTGTGCGCACTCGCCAAGGTATGCCACCAGCTCGTCGGGCTGCAGGTCGACCGGGGACGGCGCGAACCACACCTCCAGCCCCGCGTCGAGTGCCTCGGTTCCAGCGGCCACCAGCCGGTCCGGATCGCTGCCGGAGACTCGCACGGCGGTGGCGTGCAGGTCGGTGGCGATGATGCGCAGCTCCCGCCGGACCACGTCACGATCGAACGCGCCGCGGGTGGTCCGCCCGTCGAGGACAAGACCGGTGTCGTAGTTCACTCCAAGCACTCGCATGCGCGGCAGGCTAGCACAAACTCATACTCAGTATGTTTTCTGGCTCGGTACGCTCCTGGCATGGAGCAGCTCGGGCGACGGGAACGCAAGAAGGCCGAGGTCCGGACCCGGATCTCCGACACCGCGACCGCGTTGTTCCTGCGGCGGGGGTTCGACAACGTGTCGGTCTCGGAGATCGCCGAAGCAGCTGATGTCGCCAGGCCGACGGTCTTCGCGCATTTCGCCCGCAAGGAGGATCTGCTCTTCGACCGCTACCCGGAGACCGAGGCGCTGTTCGTCCAGGCGGTCCGTGACCGGCCCGCGCGCAGCTCTGCGGTTCAGGCGTTGGCGGACCGGCTCATCACGTTGGCCGACGAGGGTCACCCTGCCTCGGCCATGCGCGCCGAGTTCGCGCCGTTCTGGCGGCTGGTCGCCACTTCCCGGGCGCTGCAGGCGAGGGCCCGCGAACTGGCGGAGACCCTCGAGCACGAGGTCGCCCGGGCGATGGCCGAGACCGGTACGCCGGAGCCCGGCTTGACCGCCGCGCTCGTGTCGGCGGCCTACCGCACCGTCCACCTCGAGTCCGTGGCCCGGGTCCTCGCCGGCGAGGACGCGGCGACCGTCGCGGCCGACCACAGCACCCGGATCCGCTTCGCGCTCGACCTGGTCGATCGCATCACGGCGCCCACGGGACGCGAAGAGGCCTAGGTGGACTGATCACCGCGTCCCCGACCTCAGTGGTCAGTACTTAGTCGTCGTAGCTCAGGGAGACCATCCCGGAATCCCCGTTGATCATGGCGTGATCCACCGCGTCGCCGTCGATGACCAGGATCACGGTGACGCTCCCCCTGCCCTTGGTCTTGCGCATGTGGACGTGGTAGGCGCCGAAGGAGGTTCCTGCCTTCATGGTCGCGGGACCGCAGCCGGACTTGGTCTCGTGGCCTACCTTGCCTTTCCAGCAGGTCCCGTCGTCCGCGTTGATCTTGACGGTGGCACGCGACGTAGTACTGGTACGACTGGTACTAGGTTCACGCTTGCCCTTGCTCTGGCCGCCCGACTGCTCATCGACGGGTTCGCAGCCGACGAGGGCGAGCGCGAGAGCGGCCGCCACAGTGGTGAGAGCAAGCCGTCGCACAGGAGCCACCGCCTCCATCATCCGGTCTTGACATCGAGGTTACGCTGCACGCTCATCGGCCTGAGCTCCTGGTTGATCAGAGCGTCCACGCCCGGCACCTGGATCTGTCCCTGCGCCCTGGCCGCGGGCGCGCCCTTGGTCAGCGCCGTGCCTGTCAGCTGGGCACCGAGCTCGGCGGCGAGGGCTTTGAGCTTCTCCCGGGCGTCGCGCGACAAGCCGCGGTGGTCCTTGGTGACGACCACGAGCTGAACGGCGATCGCGGTGGTCGAACAGCCCTCGCAGGCCGCGTTCACCGCCAGCGCACGGTTCCGGGCGGTCAGATCCATCCCTGGGCGCATCACCACGACCTGCAGGGACACGCTGGTGGCGCCACAGTCGCGGCAGGTCGACCAGGCAGTCGCCGTGTTGTCGGCGGTGGCCTTCCGGGTGTGGTCGAGGTAGATCACCTGAAGCGCTGTGGCACTGGCCTTGCACGAGTCGCACGTGGCCGACGCGGTGGCCGATGAGTCGGCCTTGACCTGCTTGCTGTGTGCGCGCTTGAACGAGGCGGCGCTGTCGGTGTCGGAGGTGTTCGGAGCCGCGGGGTGGGACGAGGCGACAAGGTCGAGGTCTTGTGCGTACCGGTGAGATGCGAACGGGTTGAGAGTGCTGCTGCTGACGCCCAGCAACAGGGAGGCGGAGATCAAGGTCGCTTGAGCTACGAGTCGTCGCGGACGGAGGGTCATGGCGCTCTGCCTTTTCTCGTGGTGACGGAATGACGCGCGAACAAATCGGCTGCCGGGCTGCGCCTCACCCCCTGGTCCAGCGATCCATACAGAATCCGCCGGCAACGGCCTCGGCAAGCTCAAGATACGCGTCGCGGGTCGCGGGACGCAGGTCATCCAGCTCCGTCACGGCGCCTGCCTCCAGCGCGGGATCCCAGGGGATGCGGACGGTGCCCGCACACCGGGTGGCGAAATGCTTCTCGATCTCGTCCAGCTGGAGCCAGCGCGGTTTGCCGCGGGTCGTGTTGATGACCGCGACGGCCGTCTCCACCAGGTCGGCGTGACCGTGCTGGTCGAGCCAGTCCAGTGTCGCCGCGGCCACACGGGCGCCGTCGAGTGCCGGTGGCATTACCACGACGATCTGGTCGGCCTCCCGGAGGATGCCCTGGATGGCGCTGTCCAGGATGCCGGTTCCGGTGTCGACCATGATCAGGTTGTAGTGCTTCGCCAGCAGGTTGATCGCGTTGCGGTAGTCCCGGTCCCCGAGCGCCTGCGTGATGCGCGGGTCGTCGTCGGAGGCAACCACCTCGAGCCGGGTGGCGGCCTGCGAGGTGTAGCCGCGGATGTCGGCGTACCTGGTGATGAGCTCGCGCTCGCCCAGCATGGTGGTCACGGTGGCCGGCGACTCCCGGTGGACTCGGTAGATGAGGGATCCCGCATCCGGGTTGGCGTCCAGGGCGACCACTCGGTCACCACGGTGCACCGCGAAGGTGTGTCCGAGCATCAAGGTCGTGGTGGTCTTGCCGGCGCCGCCCTTGCGGCTCAGCGTCACGACCCGGCGCGGTCCGCGCAGTGGCGTCCGGACGCGCTCTATCCGCTGCTGCTCGCGCCTCTCGGCGGCGCTCGGCCCGATGTTCAGCCGGCCGTTCGACGCGACGTACACGCCGCGGCGCCAACCCTGTTTCGGCTGCGGTACGCGCGGCCGGAGCATGGTCTGTTCGGTGAAGATCGAGGCGCCGGGCGGGACAGGCTCGGCGACTGCGGACTCGACTTCTCCCGGCGGGTCCTGTTGCTGGGCAGAGAGGTTCGCGGTCATCGATTCCTCCTCATGCCGGTGTGGTGGCTGCTGCTGGATCGCCGGCGGCGGCGTGGGCAGGACCGCTCCGGGGCGACGGGCCGCCCGTCGCGCTCCTTGCGCGCGGCTGAACTGGAGCAGGGACCTGCCCAGCACCAGCCCGATGCCGACCACCGGCACGGTGATCGCCAGCAGGGACAGGGCCGACAGCGCGGCCGCACCGAGCTCCCCGGCTGCGGCGAGGGAACGGGCGTCGGTCCACAGCTGCTCGGACCGGTCCCAGAAGTCGCCGAGGTAGCCGGGCGCGCTCCACGTCACCATGCCGAGGCCGATGATCAGCGCGGGCACCGTGACCAGCACCCACGCCGTGACGACCACCCGGGTCCGGGTCCGGAGCTGCGCGACTCGAGGGTCGTGCCGACGGCGTGGCAGCAGGCTCCCCAGGATCGGGCGGACGTGCCCGAACAGGTTCGGCACGCCGGCGAGATCACCGAGGATGTAGTACCCGTCGAACCGGACCACGGGCAGCAGCTGCTGGATGATCTCCAGGTGCGAAAGGGCGACCACGGCAAGCAACGGGGCCCAGCCGGTCCACAGGTACAGCGACGCCGACGCGACGATGAACACTGCGTTGAAGTAGACGCCGCCGAGATCAGTACGCAACCGGCCGGCCCGATTGAGCCGGTAGGCATCGGTCACGTTCGTGTAGAAGGCGGGGATCCACAGGTAGAGCCCGACCCCGATCTGTCCCGGTTTGGCGCCTCCATAGGTGCAGCCGGCGGCGTGCCCGAACTCGTGAAACAGGGTCGCGGCCAGCAGCAGCCCCAAGACGGCGAACACACCGACCGGATCGACGAGAGCCGCGAACACGTCGGCCATTGCGAAGTTGGCGATCAGCACCCAGTCCAGGGCGACCACAGCCGCCAGCACGCCGAGGACGATCGGCCGATGGAACAGCCATGCGAACACGCGGCCGAGGACTCGCACG
Organism: Kribbella sp.; assembly: GCA_035759015.1. GTDB lineage: Bacteria > Actinomycetota > Actinomycetes > Propionibacteriales > Kribbellaceae > Kribbella. The sequence continues at coordinate 48,157 of DASTVQ010000041.1, read as the reverse complement.
ACCGTGCTGGGCAGCAGGACGCCCCGCACGCTGAGCGCGAGCAGGGGGTCGGCACGCCGCTGGCCGATGGGAGCGCCGGTCCACAACCCGACCACTCCGGCCGGCGCGAGCTTGTCGTCGATGAGGCTGACCAGGTCGCCGGGGTCCAGCCGCTGCCCGTACGCGCGGCTCACCCTGTCTGCCAGCAGGTCCGTCGAGGTACGTCCGTCGGCGTAGTGGACGATCAGGTAGAGCAGCTTGGTGAGCATCACCATCTGGCGGTCGGCACGCTCGACCAGGTAGCGGTCGTCACGGAAGCCCGATCCCTCGTACTGACCGAGCAGCCTCAGTCCGCCGGCGCGACATGGCCTGGGCCCGCCACGGACCGGCGCCTGGTGCACCGTATCGACCGCGTCATTCACTGCCACAGTGCTGACCTCCGACAAGCGCGGGGGGCCACATGCCCCCCGCGCATCCGTCCGGACCCGCAGCTAGTGCTGGTAGACAGCCACATACTGCAGGGCTGCTGCGGTCGCGGTTGATCCGATCGTCCCGGCGTTCACCGCGATTGCGAGGTTGATGGCGGTGATGTTGGTGAAGTTCACCAGCGCCAGGGCTTCTCGCTTCGGCAGCAGGTCGACCGACTGGTTCGCGACATCTGTGCTGGCAATCCGTTGAAGATCTGCCATCGAGATCCCGTCCTCTCCTGGGGAGCGTGGACGGCACGCTCCGTCCTGCGGCACCGCCCACGCTCGGGTTTGGTCGATCCGCTAGCTCTGGCTGACGCTGATCGACTGCAGGGCCGCGGCGTTGGCCGTGGACCAGTAGGTGGCCGCGTTGACCGCGACAGCCGAGTTGGACGCCCAGATGTTCGCCCAGTTGTAGGAACCCAGCGCCTCCCGCTCCGGGAGGATCTGGACCTCTTCCAGGTCGAGCTCAACCTTGGTCAGTTTGTCGTTCATGAGTCACCCCCCCTCGATTCTCATGTGTTCGTGGCCAGTTGAAACCCCGCCGCGTACTCAGCGCGTTGTCACGCCGTTGTCACCGCGTTGTCAGCCCACCAGAGGCTCGTAACTTAGGCATCGACTGGTTCGTTGCTGGTTGGCGTGGGCAAGGCAGCTCGCTCGGCCCAGTCCGCGCCGAAGGGCGCAGCCGGCCAGGACCGAACGAGGTGTACGGGGGTGTGGTGTGATGGCTGAGGAGCTTGGTTCCGCCCCGACGGCGGCCGCGCTGGTGATCCGGGTGTGGCGTGAAACCCCGGACTCGCCCGCCATCAAGGCCCGGATCATCCAACGGCCCGACCTGGACACGGACGAGGAGATCACCACGACCGCGTCGGGACCGGAGGAGATCTACGACGAGGTCAGGGCGTGGCTGGAGAGCTTCCTGACCCGGTCGCGCCAGGATGGATCGCGCTGACAGGTTGACAACGAGCCGTTCGTGACCAATGGTGCAAGGGACGGTAGCCACTGGTGTCGCTGTCGTCACACACAGCAGAGGCGAGCTGGGGGCCATCGTCGTCGGGGATAGGTGCGTACTGCTGCGCACCCGGGCCACCTCGACGGGAGGGGGAGGCCGAACGGTGCGGACATTGACGGGCAGCGAAGTACATCTTCAGCTCCTCGGCGACTGGTTCCTCACGGTGGACGGCGAGTGCGGAGTTCTGCCTGCCCACGCGTCGGTGGAGCTACCTTCCGGTCCGCAGCACCTGATCGCGTTCCTGGCCCTGAACGGACGCTGCCCGCGGACGCACGCCGCGGCTACCCTCTGGCCGGACCACACTGACCATGTGGCCGCGAACCGGCTGCGAGCAGTCCTCTGGAGACTGCGGCACCGGCACGCCGGCCTGCCACCGCTCCTGGAGATCACCGACTTCTCGCTCGCGCTCGCGAGCGACGTCGTGGTTGACGTCCACCGGCTGAGGACCGCGGCCGACCGGCTCATCCGCGGCACCGGGGAGCCCGACGAGCAGACCGCTGCTGCCGTGCTCGACAGCGCGGAACTGCTCCCCGGCTGGTACGACGACTGGGTCCTCGCCGCCCGGGAGCGGCTACAGCACCTGCGACTCGGGGCACTCGATGCCCTCGCCGCCATCCGGCGTACGCAGCAGCGGCGCCACGAGGCCCTGCAGGCCGCCCGCGCGGCGACCCGCATCGAACCGCTGCACGAGAGCGCGCACCGCACCATCGCCCGCACCCACCTCGACAACGGCGACATCGTCGAGGCGGTCGAGCACTACGAGAGGTTCCAGGCGATGCTGGAGTGCGAGCTCGGCTTACCACCCAGCCAGCAGTTCACCGACCTGATCCGGCCTTATCTGCAGGGCGCCCGGCCACGAAGGCGCGTCGTGCGGATCCGCTGAGCCGAAAGGGATCGGCGCCGAGACCGCGGCGGCGTATCCGATATACGTTCAGAGGCATGCGAGTACTCCTGGCACTCGGCGGGAACGCCATGGCCGGCCCCGACGGCTCCACCGACCCGAAGCACCAGATGGAGGCTGCACAGACGGCCTCCACCCATGTCGCCACGCTGGTTCGGCAGGGTCACGACCTGGTGCTGACACACGGCAACGGGCCCCAGGTGGGCAACCTCCTCGTCAAGGAGGAGCTGGCCGCGGCCGTGCTGTCGCCCGTCCCGCTCGACTGGTGCGGGGCGATGACCCAGGGCTCGATCGGCTTCATCCTGCTGAACGCCCTCGATGCCGCCTTCACGGCCGCCGGCGTGCGCCGCCCGCCGGCGGTGGTGGTTACGCGGACCCTGGTCGACGTCGAGGACACCGCCTTCGCCCACCCGACGAAACCGGTCGGACGCTTCCTGCCCGAGACCGACGCCCAGGTCATGGTCGCGCACGGCCAGATCTGGGAGGACCGCGGGAAGCAGGGCTGGCGGCGCGTCGTGCCCAGCCCCGAGCCGGTCGAGGTGATCGACGGGCCCGCCATCAAGGCGATGCTGGACGCCGGATTCACCGTGATCGCCAACGGTGGCGGCGGCATCCCGGTCGTCCGCGACGAGGCCGGTCAGCTGCGCGGCGTCGAGGCGGTGATCGACAAGGACCTCGGCGCGGTCGTGCTCGCGTCGCAGGTCGTCGCCGACGCCTTGGTCATCGCTACCGACGTCGAGAACGCGATGATCGGCTGGGGCACCCCCGATCCCCGGCCCATCGGCACGGTCACGGCCGCCGAGCTGCGAGCACTGGCGGCGGACGGCCACTTCCCCACGGGCTCGATGGGCCCCAAGGTCGACGCGGTCTGCCGCTTCGTCGAGAACGGCGGCCGGCTGGCGGTCATCACCTCGGTGGCGCGGATCGCCGACGCCCTGGAGGGCTCGGCCGGAACCCTGGTCATCCCGGACTGAGCAGGGAGCTCCGGTGCCGTCGACGACCGAGTATCTGGTGGGCCGAGGGATCGCTGACATCACCGGCGAACCCGCCGACACCGGCATGCTCGGGTACGGCAAGTCCTGGCAGCGCAGCAGTGGGATTCATCTGAGGCTGCGGTCCCGGGCGTTCGTGATCGCCCACCAGGACTCCGGCCGCCGGGTGCTGTTGGTGGTGAACGACCTGCCGATCGTCTTCGACAGCGTGCACCGGGCACTGCTGCACCGGCTGGCGGGCTGGTACGGCGAGGTCTACACCGAGCAGAACACCATGGTGACCGCCACCCACACCCATTGCGGGCCAGGTGGCTACTCACACCACCGGCTGTACCAGTCGAACACGGGTGGCTTCCGGCCGAAGACGTTCGGGGCGATCGTCGACGGGATGGTCGAAGCCGTCCGGCGAGCGCACGACGAGCTGGCACCCGCCACGCTGGCGCTGGCGCACGGCGAGCTGCGCGACGCGAGCGCGAACCGGTCGAAGGTGGCCTTCGACAACAACCCGGCGGCCGACCGGGAGTACTTCCCGGACGCCATCGACCCGCAGACCACCCTGCTGCGGATCGACCGGGACGGCGAACCGGCCGGCGCGATCAACTGGTTCGCCACCCACAACACCAGCATGACCAACACCAACACGTTGATCAGCGCCGACAACAAGGGTTACGCGGCGTACCACTGGGAGCGGTTGGTGGAGCGGGTCGACTACCGCGCCCGGGACCGCCGGGACTTCGTGGCCGCGTTCGCGCAGACCAATGCCGGTGACATGACCCCGAACCTGAACCTGCGGCCGGGCAGCGGGCCGACAGAGAACGAGGTGGAGAACACTCGGCTCATCGGACTGCGCCAGTACCGGGCCGCGGCCGCTCTGATGGGACAGGGCCGGCCGCTCACCGGCGCGGTCGACCACCGGCTGACGCACGTGGACCTGGCACACGTAGTCGTGCGGCCGGAGTTCACCGGCGATGGTCGCGAGCATCGCACCGGCAACCCCGTCGCCGGGGCCGCAGCGCTGGCCGGCAGCCTCGAGGACGGACCGGCCTTCCGTGGCTTCACCGAGGGCCGGAACCCGCCCTGGGACGAGTTGTCCCGGCTGATCTATCTGCGGTCCCGGCGGCTGCGCGATGCCCAGGCGCCCAAGGCGATGATGCTCGGTGGCAGCGCGCTCGACCGGTTCGGCCCCTACGTCGCACGCCGCGCGCCGGTGCAACTCCTGCGGATCGGCCGGCTGTACCTGATCGGCATCCCGGGCGAGGTGACGATCGTCGCCGGGCTGCGGCTGCGGCGTACCGTCGCGCCGATCGTCGGCGCCGACCTGACCGACGTACTGGTGGTTGGGTACAGCAACGGATACCTGCACTACGTCACCACACCGGAGGAGTACGACACCCAGCAGTACGAGGGCGGCAGCACGCTGTTCGGCCGCTGGGAACTGCCGGCGTTGCAGCAGACCGTCGCCGGGCTAGCGGTCGCGATGCGAGACGGCCAGGCGGTGCCGTACGGAGAGCCGGAGCCGGATCTGTCGGCGCGGCAGCGGCATGCCAGACCGCGGGTGCCGGCAGACGTGCCACCGCGAGGGCACGACTTCGGCGACGTGCTGGTGCAGCCGCGGAGCCACTACTGCCGGGGGGAACAGGTCGCGGTGGTGTTCGCCGCCGCGTACCCCAACAACGACCTGCGCCGCGGCGGGACCTACCTCGAGGTGCAGCGCGAGACGGAGACCGGCTGGTCCACCGTCGCCGACGACGGTGACTGGTCGACGACCTTCCGCTGGCATCGCGACGGCGCCCGGCAGACCGCCACGATCACCTGGGCCGTGCCCGAGGACGCCACGCCCGGGCGCTACCGGATCCGGTACCACGGTGATGCCCTCACCCGGGTCCTTCGGCCCTATTCCGGCACCTCCCCGCCGTTCACGATCGGATAGCACAAGGAGGTCATCGTGGCAGTGCTGAGGAGGCTGCCTCGGCGGGACGGCCGCCTCGCCGAGGGCGTGCCGAACAGCCGGGCGATCATGCCGTACATCATGCGCCGCCGGACGGAGTCGACGGTCTACTTCGAGCAGACCGTCGACATGTCCAGGGCCCAGGAGTGGCTGGAGCGCTGGAACGCCGCCGGTGGGCCCAGAGCCGGGATGTTCTCCCTGGTGCTGCACCTCGTGGCTCAGATGCTGCACGCCCGGCCGCGGCTGAATCGGTTCGTCGCCCGGCGCAGGCTGTACGACCGTGACGGCGTCTACCTGTCCTTCGGGGCCAAGAAGCAGCTGACCGAGGACGCGCCTCTGCAGATGGTGAAGCGGCGGTTCGAGCCGGACGAGAGCCTCGCCGAGATGGTCCGGAGCCTGGACGAGGCGGTGACCTTCGCCCGGTCCGACCAGCCGTCCGACGTCGACAAGGAGCTCAAGCTCCTGCTGTCCCTGCCCACGCCGGTGCTCGACGTCGCGGTCAGCCTGTTCCACTGGCTCGACGCCCGCGGCGCGCTGCCCGGCCTGCTCACCCGGTCGGACCCGATGTACTCGTCCGCGGTGATCTCGAACCTCGGCAGCCTGAAGACCGACGCGGCGTACCACCACCTGTACGAGCACGGGAACTGTCCGCTCTTCCTCGTCGTGGGCCGGGTCCGGCAGACCCCGGTGGCCGATGACGACGGCACTGTCCGGATCCGGCCGCTGCTCGCGTTGCGCTGGACCTTCGACGAACGCATCGAGGACGGCCTGTACGCCGCCAACTCCGCCGAATGGCTGCGACAGCGGCTCGAAGACCCGTTCCGCTATCTCGGCGAGCCCGAGAAGGCCTTGATCGAACCGGCCCGGCAGGCGGGCGAGAGGTCCACGGATGCGACAGGTTGACGACATGGGCGCGGTGTACCTGGCGGCCGAGAACAGCCGGGTCACCACCCATACCGCTGCCCTGCTCACGCTCGATCCCGCCGCGCTGCCCGGCGGGACGTTGACCATCGACCAGCTGCGCGACCTGGTCCGGCAGCGGCTGCACCTGATCGCGCCGTTTCGCTGGCGACTCGCGCGGGTGCCCTTCGGGCTCGACCATCCCTACTGGGTGGAGGACCCCGAGGTCGACCTCGACTTCCACGTGCGGGAGGTCTCGCTGCCGTCGCCGGGGAGTGACGAGCAACTGCGCCAGCTGGTGGCGCGAATCTTCGCCCGTCGCTTGGACCGGTCGCGGCCACTGTGGGAGACCTACCTGATCCGCGGCCTCCCCGACGGGCGCGTGGCGGTGCTGACGAAGGTGCACCACGCCGCTGCGGACGGCCTGTCCGGTGAGGAGATCCTCGTCACCTTGGCCGACACCACCCCCGAACCGCGGTCGGTGCCGCCGCCTCCGCCTCGCCCGGTCCCTCGCCCGCCCGGCGACGCCGAGATGCTGGTGCGCGGCATTGCCGGCCTGGCCCGTCGTCCGTGGCGCGCGCTGGCCGGCATACCTGATGTCCTGGTCGGTCTGGCCGAACTTCCTGTGCTCGGGACGTTGCCGGGCGCGCGGCAGATCAGCACCGTCGCCGCCGTGATCCGGCGACAGCAGGCGCCGCATTTTGCCGTGCCGAGGGCGCCGCGGACGTCGTTCAACGGCCGGGTATCGGCGCAGCGCAGGCTCGGCTTCGGCACGCTGAGCCTGGACGACGTGAAGCGGGTGAAGAACCACTTCGGCGTGAGTGTCAACGACGTGGTGATGGCCCTGTCGGCCGGAGCCCTGCGGCGCTGGCTAGTGGAGCACGACGAGCTGCCGGACGCCTCGCTGACCGCTGTCGTACCGGTGTCGACGCGTGGCGCCGGTCGGGCCGGCTCCTTCGGCAACAAGGTCAGCGCGATCGTGGTGCCGATCCCGACCGATGTGCCTGACGTCACCGAGCGGCTGGCCCGGGCGCACCAGGTGATGGACGCCGCCAAGGCTCAGCTCGGCAGTGTGCCGGCGGACGTCCTCGCCGATGTCACGTACTTCTTCCCGCCGGCCGTGTTCGTCCAGGCGGCCCAGCTGCTCACCACCCTCAACGCGCTGCCGCCGCTGCCCCCGGCGATGAACGTCAACATCTCGAACGTGCCCGGTCCTCGGGAGCCGTTGTACTACGCCGGAGCCAAGGTGGAGTCGATGGTGCCGTTGGCCGGCATCAGCGACGGCCTGGGCCTGAACATCACCGTGCTGAGCTACTGCGCCCGCATCGACGTCGGCATCGTGGCCGATCGCGAGCAGGTCGAGGACGTGCAGCGGATCGCCGACTGGATGGCCGACGACCTCGCGGAGCTGGTCGAGGCGGCGAAGCGAGGCGTCAGAGCGCGGCGAGCCGGCTGGTCGTGAACTGCTGGACGGCGCGGTTGGTGCCCATCCCGTTGTGCGTGCTGCGGACCTCGAGGTGCTCGGCGGCCGGGTCCAGGCACGAACGCCAGTCGACCACGCCGTCGCTGCGCGAGTAGATCGAGGCGAACGGCAGCCCCCGCGGCAACGGTGTCGCGAGCAACGCACTGGTCCGTTCGGCGCAGCCACCCAGCAAGCAGTCCGCGGAAAGCAGCCATGGCCAGCCACTCCGGTTCAGCCGCGCCATCAGGTCGACCTGCCGGATCACCGTCCGAGAGGTGGCGAGCTGGTGCAGCAGCGGCGAGCCCAGCGTCACCAAGCCCGCCAGGAGTTCCGGTCGGCGCGCGGCCAGCATCCGACACAGCGTCCCGCCACGGCTCTGCCCGACCAGCGCCACCGGCCGCCCGGCCTCCGCGACCACGCTCTCCAGTCGCTGCTCCAGGACGTCCAGCACGACCTCCGTGCAGCCGGAGTTCATCACGAGCCCGCTCGTGAACGTCGGATGACCGGTTCTGCGCAAGTACCGCGCGAGCGGGATCATCGACCAGTCCCCGGTCAGGAACCCCGGCACCAGCAGCACCGGCACCAGGTCCGACCGCTGCGGGTCGACCGCGGGCACCCGCGGGCCCAGCAGCTGGACGACGCTCAGCCAGCCGAGCATCTCCCGCCGGTGCGCACTCGGCGGCGGGTCGAACGGCTCCCAGGAGTGTGGATCAGGCAAGGTCATGCGCGCTCCCACGGTGTACGCCGGGGCCTGCCCGGGCAAGCCGTTGCCGATGGACTCATCGGGACGGCTTCCTTTGAGTGTAAGCAGATTCGCGCCCCCGTCCATGGAGCGACGGCGTGACCGTCCGTCACCGCGACGGCTTGAAGATGACCCGCCCGTTGACAGCCAGTCGTCAACACCCCACGGTGTCTCGATGACACGAACAGCGTCGTCGCACCCTGTGTTCGCTCGCGTGTTCGAGCGGCTGAGGCCGGCGATGGATCGCCATGGGGTGGCCGAGCACCGCCGCCGGTCGCTGAGCGGTCTTGCCGGCCGGGTCGTCGAGATCGGGGCGGGAGACGGCGCCAATTTCGCGTACTACCCGGCGGCGGTGACCGGGGTTCTCGCGGTGGAGCCCGAGCCGTATCTACGAGTCGCGGCTGCGCGGCACGCGACACGATCGACCATTCCGATCGAGGTCGTGGCCGGCGCCGCCGAGCAGTTGCCGGCCGCTGACGGCTCGTTCGATGCGGCGGTGGTGTCGCTGGTGCTGTGCTCCGTCGGCGATCAACGCCTGGCGTTGAGCGAGATCTTCCGGGTGCTGCGGCCGGGCGGAGAGCTGCGCTTCTACGAGCACGTGGCCGCGCCGCCCGGCAGCACACTCGCACGGGTGCAGCGGATCGCCGATGCCACTGTGTGGCCCTGGTTCTTCGGTGGTTGCCATGCCGGCCGGGACACCGTGGCGGCGATCGAGGCGGCCGGGTTCGTGATCGACGAGCTGGACCGGTTCGCCTTTCCACCCGGTCAACCCTCTCCGGCGTCTCCGCATGTGGTGGGACGGGCCACCCGTCCGGCTTCACCCGGTGCTCCCGGCGTCAACCGCTCCTGGGGGCGTACATGATGACGGCAACGCCGACCAGGCAGAGAGCGGCGCCGAGCAGATCCCACCGGTCGGGCGCGAACCCGTCGACGACCATGCCCCACACCAGCGAGCCGGCAACGAACACGCCGCCGTAGGCGGCAAGGATGCGTCCGAAGTTGGGGTCCGGCTGGAAGGTGGCGACGAAGCCGTAGGCGCCCAGGGCGATCACCCCGGCGGCGATCCACCACAGGCCGCGCTGTTCCCGCCAGCCTTGCCACACCAGCCAAGCGCCGCCGATCTCGGCGACAGCGGCGAGGACGAACAGCAGAACAGAGCGGGCGACCGTCACCGCAGGGCCGTCGACACCGTCGCGGCACCGGTGCCGAGCTCTGCGAGGGAGAGTGGACAGTCCGGTGAGCCGGCACAGGTGGCGAGGTCGTCGCAGCCCGCGGCCAAGGCCGCACGCAAAGTGTCGGCGATGACGGTCAGGTCGGCAATCCTCGCTTCGACATCGGCCAGTTTCGTCGCGGCCTGTCGCTGGAGGCCTGCCCCCTCGCCGGGGCGGTGCCGGTGCCGGGCGGTGTCGAGCAGGTCGGCCACCTCGTCGAGGGTGAACCCGAGCCGTTGGGCCGCCTTGATCGTCCGCAGGGTGGTCACCGCCTCGGAGGGGTAGAGGCGGTGACCTCCCAGACTGCGGCGCGGTTCGTCCAGCAGCCCGCGGCGCTCGTAGTACCGCAGGGTCTGAAGGTTCACCCCCGCTGCCGAGGCGACCTCTCCCGACCGCAGACCAGCGGCCTGAGCGCCGTCGGACATCAGCCGACCGCCGGCGGCAGGCCGGCGGCAGTCGTGGCCCGGGCCGCGAAGGCGTCCAGCACCGCGGTCTGCGGATCCGGAACGGTTACCGCCATGACCACGGTCTCGTCCCCGGACCGTGTGAAGTCGAACCCGAAGAACGAGCAGCAGGAGCTCTCCCGGCCGGCGAGTTCCCTCGCCCGAGTCTCGGACGATCGGTCCAGCGTCAGCTTCAGCGTGGTCGGCTCGACCCGGACCACGTCACGCACTGCGGTTGTGAACAAGTCATCGAACTCGGCGACGCGCAGCGGCCGTTCGGCGGTGGGAAGGGTGCAGGAGGCGGCGATCCAGTCCGGACCGCCGGTGGTGTCGTGTGGTGTGCCCATGCCGAGACGATAAACCTGTACCCAGGTATCGGATGCAAGTCACCTTCCGTGCTGGTCCGGTCGGGCCCGGTGACACGGAAGACGCGGGTAGTCCGAGCGGATACCGTAGTCACATCCCATGGGCGTTGAACGCTAGACGTCCAGGACAACGGGGAGGACGCCTTGAGACCAGCCCAGCACTATCGACCCGCGCTGGACACGGCGCGCGACCTCGCCGAGATCGCACGGATCGTGCGTGTCGCGGCCCGAGAGGTGACGGGGGCGCAGGGCGCCACCTTCGTGCTCCGCGAGGACGACAGTTGCTTCTACGCCGACGAGGATGCCATCGCCCCGCTGTGGAAGGGGCAGCGGTTCCCGCTCACCGCCTGCATCAGCGGCTGGGCGATGCTCAACGACGACACGGCGATCGTCCCCGACATCGACACCGACGCCCGCATCCCGATCGAGGCTTACCGGACCACGTTCGTACGGAGCCTGGTCATGGTCCCCGTCGGCTCGCCGCACCCGACCGCGGCGATCGGCGCCTACTGGTCCGTGTCCCGCAAGCCCGCGGCGAGCCGGGTCGCGGAGCTGCAACGGCTGGCGCGGCTGGCCGCCGAGGCCGTCGCGCGGATCGGCCTCGACGACGCACCCTGGGCGCCCAACTTCCGGCACACGACGGCCCGCGATACCGAGCTTGCGTCGCCGGGCCTCGAGTAGGCCTGTCTCACTCCCTCCCAGGCGCGACGTAGTACCAGTTCTCCGGGTTGATCAGCCCATAGGGATTGACCGGCTCGACGCCGTGCAGGTTCTTCGCCACCTCGAAGAGCCGGTTCGGGAAGCCCGGCGTCCAGATCACCGGCACCTGCTCGGCGAGGTAGTCCTGATACTCGTTCAGCGCGTTGAGGTCGTCGGTGACCACGGTCTTGTCGATCAACTCGTCGGCGACCGGGTCGCCGTAGCTGCCGAAGTTGCTGGCTCCGCCGGTCTTGAAGAGGATCTCGCCGGTCAGGTGCCCGTAGAAGGCCCAGCCGCCGTTCCAGCAGTTCAGCTCCCACTTGCGCTTGTCCGGCCTGCTCGCACTGTGGTCCTCGGCGACCATCTGCGACCCGTAGACCTCGGTCAGCACGAGCTCGATGCCGGCCTTCGCGGCGTCCGCGGCGAACTGCCCCATCAACCGGGTCAGCGCGACCTTGCCCTCGACGTAGCGCACGGTGAAGGAAAGCTTGTCTCCCGCCTCGATGCCTTCGCCCGCGCAACCGGGCCCGCTGCCCGGCCGGACGCAGACGGCAGGGGTGGAACTGACGTCCCAGCCGTTGTCGGCCAGCAACCGGCGAGCCCGCTCGATGTCGAACGGCATCGGGCTCGTCCGCTGGGTCGGCGACAACAGCTCGCCGTCCGGTGACGACGGAATGGGCCCGCTGATGCGGTAGGCGTGCCCGTGGAAGATCTCCCGGATCGCGGTGTCCTGGTCCATGCAGTGCTGCAGCGCCTGCCGCAGGTAGGTCTGGCGGAACAGCGGTGCCACCGTCGGGTTCTCGAAGTTGAAGGGCATGTAGCGGGCGCAGTAGATGTCCTGCGGGACCAGCCGGTAGTGCTCCGCCAGCGGGTCGGTGCCATCCTCGGTCGGCTCCAGGCCCAACCCGTAGGGCAGGTAGCCGATCTGGATCGCGTCCGGTCCCTCTGGTCCGGACTGCAGCCGGCGGTACATCTCCTCGTCGGTGTCGTTCTGCACCTGGCGGAACTCGTCCAGGTACGGCTTGTTCGGCCCGGAGTAGTGCTCGTTCGGGACGAACGTCACCATGCCGTCGAGCGTGTACTCCTTCAACCGCCAGGGCCCGCTCACGACGCTCCAGACCGGACTGTCGGCCCAGCGGGTCCGAAGCTCGTTGTTCTCCTCGGTCCACTCGCCGTTCTGCGAGACCAGGTAGTCGTACACCGCCGGGATGTCGGCGCGGTCGGACGACGCGTTCGCCGGGCCGTCCGCCGTCCGGTCCCACGCCTTCGGCATCGGGGTGATCAGTGAGAGCTGGTTCATCAGCACCCAGGTCTTGGAGTACACCTTGTCGAAGGTGAACCGAACCTTGTCCTCGGCAACCTTCTCGTACGACGTCAGGTTGTCGGGGAAGTAGCCCGGCGAGTACGACCCGAACCGTGGACCCTTCACGGCCATCATGTTGACCCAGAACATCACGTTGTCGGCGCAGATGGTCTCGCCGTTGGACCACTTCCACGGCTTGAGCGTGACCGTGACGGTTCGACCGTCGTCGCTCCACTCCGGCGGCTCGGCGAGGCTGAGGTCGTGGTCCACGCCGGCCCGGCCGTCCTTGCCGAGCCAGTACAACGGCCGGTACATCAGCACCTGGAACTCGAACAGGTTCCGGATACCGATCCGCTCGGGCGGCGTGAACGGGAAGATCGTCGAGGGCGGGAAGCCCGGGTTGCACGCCCAGGTGACCGTGCCTCCCTTGATCGGCCGAGGACCTTCGGCTGCCGCCTCGGCGGAGTCAGCGACCACGGTGGTCAGTTCCATAGCTACCTCTCGTCGTTCGTCGTGAGCCGGTCAGGATGCCCGCGCGGGGGCGGTCCCGTGCTGATGCCGCCCGTCCCGGTCGGGCGCGTCGGGGCTGGACAGCCGTACGTCGATCTGCCCGGCCAGGCCGTAGGCCGTCCGCATCGCGTCCTCGAACGAGGTGCCGGTGGTGCAGAGGAAGCCGAGGATGTTGTTGCCGTCCGGCGGTCTGCGGATCAGGTCGCCCGGCTTCGCGGTGACCTTGAGGAAGAACACCTTGTCGGACTCGGCCACCGCGGCCGGCACGGTGACCGACTCGATCCGGCCAGGACCGCTGATCAGACAGGTCCCCGCAGTGTGGACGCCGGTCGGCCTGTAGTGGTGCACCTGCGGACGTACGCCGCGGGCAACGTCCATCGTGGCCCGGATCGGACAGTGACCGGCGCTGATCCTGGAGAAGTAGTCGAGCCCGCCACCACCGGGCCGGACGGCGATCTCCAGCAGGTGCGGTTCGCCTTGGTGGTAACGGATCTCGGCGTGCAGCACGCTGCGGCGGATGCCCTGGGCGTGCGCCGCCGCGGTCACCACCCGGTGCACGGCAGCGATCTGGTCGGCGTCCAGCGAGGTCGGAGCGTGGTGCACGTCGTCGTCGAAGGTGTCACCCTCGTCGGTGACCCGGTCGACGATCGAGCCCAGGTAGACCTCGTCGTCCCAGGCGACCGCCTCGATCAGGAACTCCGGTCCCTCGAGGAAGGACTCGATCAGCAGCCCGTGCGGACCGAGGTGGACTCCCTCGGGCTCCATCGTGAACCACGACATCCGCTGGATCCCGTCCAGAGCCTGCCGGAACCGCACGCTCAGGTCCTCCGGCCCGTCCACCCGGAAGACGAAGTTGCTCGCGGCGCCGAGCGTGGGCTTGAGAATCACCGGGTAGCCGAACTCCGCGGCCGTCTCGAGCGCGACCGCCAGGTCGGACACGAACCTGTACTCCGGCCGCGGAAGGTCGGCCAGCTCGTGTGCCTGGCGCATCAGCAGCTTGTTCCGGCTCGTCCTGGCCGCCTCGACGCCGATCCCCGGCAGGCCGAGCGCCTCGGCGACCGTTGCGACCGCCACCACCGCCGACTCCGAGAACGTGAGCACGCCGTCGAAGTGCTCGACCGCATGCCAGGACCTCGCCGCCGCGACGATGTCGTCGATGCGTTTGGAGCCGACCAGCCGGTATCGAGCGGCCGGCCAGAAGTCGGGCTCCCCCAGGCCGTTCAGGACGTACAGGTCGGCACCGAGATCCTCGATCTGGCGGTACCGCGACAGGTAGTAGTTCGCGTTCTGCACGGCTTCGAGTCCGAGCAGCTTCATGGCGTCATCTCCTCACGCCGGGCATCGGTCAGCCGTCGCGGCCGATCGATGAAGTCGAGACCGGTCCGGCGCGGTGTCCGCGCCAGGACCCGGTCGGCCACCGCGCCCGCGACCAGCGGGGCGAACTTGAAGGACATACCGCCACAGGCGGCGTAGGCCCACGTCGTCTCGTCGCCGAACGTTGCGAGCAGCGGTCCGGCGCCGGCCGTGTCCGCCAGGTAGTAGCCGTCACGCGCACCGATCACCGCGGCGGGGTCGAAGCCGACCAGGAGCGTGCTGAAGTGGTCGACGAGATGGTCGCGCCAGGACGCGGGCGTCTCGCGATCGGTCAGCTCTGCCACGGCCCGGCAGGCGCCGGCCGCGCTCAGCCGGACCGGGGTGCCGCCGACCGGCGGGATCAGCCACGCGCCTTGGCTCGTGCCCAGGGACGGGATCGCCGGCGTTCCGACCCAGGCGATCCGCGACGGCACCGGCGAGTACGACAAGATGCTCTGCCGGTACAGCGTCAGTTCACCGGTGAGGGCCGCGGGCAACAACTGGCGCGACCAGGGCCCGGTCGCCAGCACGACCCGGTCACCGGTCAGTCCCGTCCCGTCGGCGAACTGCACGCCGCCGCGTTCGTCGACGCTCACCACCTCACGGCCGGGGTGCAGTTCCACGGCGCGCATGCCGCGCAGGCAGTCGGCGATCGCCGTCAGGGCGCGGTCGGCGAGCACGACACCGGCCGTCGGCTCGAGGATCGCTGTGTGGTCCTCGCGGAAACGGACACTGCGATACCGGTCGGCCAGGTCGCCCGGTGACAGGACCCGTGCCGGCACGCCGGCCTCCCGGAGCATGACCAGGTTCTTCCGCGCCTCGTGCGGCGGCAACGCGGTCAGCGAGCCGACCTGGTGGTAGAAAGGCACTCCGGTCCGGCGCTCCACGTCCAGCCAGGCGTCGTGCAGACGCGCGGCGGATCGGGTCAGCACCGCGTCGCCCGCATGGAGGGCCCGGACCACGCGCTGGCTGTCGTACGAAGTGGCCCAGGGCGAAGGGATCTCGCCCTGGTCGACCAGGCTCACCTGCGCGCCGGCCCGGGCGCACTCCATCGCCGTCAGCAGACCGATCACGCCGCTGCCGACCACGATGATCCGCACCCCGATCACCGGCCTCCGGCGAGGTCGCCGCCAGGCGACGGCGCGCCGGGCGCTCCGACCGCCAGCAGCGGCGGGGCGAAGAGCCTGACCTCGGTCACGTCGAACGCCTCAGCGCTGAGCACCCGGGCCGGTCCGGCAGTGCGTTGAGCCGCCGCGGCCAGGTCGATCAGGATCGGCGCAGCAGCCGCGAGCAACGCCTCGACCTCCAAGAAGAGGTCTCCCCAGGCTTCGGGCTCGTCGGAGACGTCATCGCCGTCGAGTGCCGCGGCCCTCCGATCCAGCCGCTCGATCTGGACGAGGATCTGATCCGCCGACCGGCTGAGGCTGTAGGTGGGCATCTCGTAGCTCGCGTCGAAGCGCTCGAGCATGGCAGCCACCCGGCGACGGCCCATCGCTGAGACCGGCAGCGGCGGAGCCGTGTCACCACCGGCGACGGCAACCGCCTTGCCGAGCGTCTCGGCCAACCGGTTCCATGGCCCGACCAGCCGCTCCTCGGCGACCCGGGTCAGGCCCACCCGGCTGAAGGTGGTGCGCCCGTGCTCCGGCGCGGTGAGCGCCAGGTAGAGCCGGGCCACGTCGCGCGGCACCTCGCTGAGGAGATCCTGCACCGTGACCACGTGTCCTTTGCTGGTGGAGAACTTCGTGCTCTCCAGCTCGTAGAACTCGTTGTTGATGATCCACTCGGGCCGGATGTATCGGTCGCCGTGCGCCATCACCAACGCGATGTGCGGGAAGCAGAAGAAGAACGCGTTGTCGAAGCCCAGGACGTGCACCATCCGCCGGTTCGCCTCGACCTGCCAGAGCTCACCGGGCTTGGTGTCCAGCCCCAGTTGCGCGGCGGCGTACGAGGTGGTGAACATGCCGGCGGGCATCAGCTCGAGCCACGCGTTGAGGACCTGACCGGGCGTCTCCGGGAAGGGCGCCTCCATCCCCCAGGTGAGCGGATAGGTGATCGGGATCTCCGGCAGCGGCCCGGCCAGGATCTCGCGGATCATCTGCCCCAGGTGCGGCCGCCAGTAAGGCATCCAGGCTTCGTGGTATGCCGTGAGCTGCTCGCGGTACTCCTCCAGCGGGAACACCAGGATCGTCGCCTCGCGGACGGTGAGCACGTCCGTCGGGTCGACGGTCGAGTGCGGCTCGATCAGCTCGTCGTAGTTGTTGGGGTGACAGCAGGTCTCGCACAGGCCGCCGCGGCTGCTGGCCAGACAGACCGGGCACTCGCCCTCGATCATGCCCTCGACCATGTACTCGCCGGTGCGCTCCAGGAACGGCAGCCGGACGGTCTTCAACCGGAACTTGCCGGCCGCGTGGAGTGTACGGAAGAAGTCCAGCACCGTGTCGCGGTAGACCTCGTCGAACGGTCCGAACCCGTCCACCGAGATGCCGATCGCGCTCAGCGCCTCGCGGATCAGCTCGGTGGAGGTGCGGCACAGCTCCTCCGGTGTCACGCCCTGGCGCCGCGCCGACGCCAGCACGTAGGTCTGGCTGTCGTCAGTGCCGGTGGTGAAGACGACCTGGCGGCCGCGCGCCCGCTGGTAGCGCGCGTAGATGTCGCCGGCCAGATAGGGACCCGCGATGTGGCCGAGGTGCATACCGCCGTTGGGGGTGGGGTTCGGGCCGAGGACCAGAACGGGGCGGTCGTCCTCGGACGGCCGGGGCCGGTTCATACCGTGACTCCCGCCCGGTGGTCGGCGATGAACCGTTCGGCCATCTCCTCGGTCCACCAGATGCTGTAGAACTCGAAGTCCTCGCCACCGTCGTTGAGGACCCGGTGCAGCAGGCCGGGCTTGAAGTACGCCACGTCCCCGGCGCGGAACTCCGCCTGCTGGCCGTCGCACTCGATCACTGCTTCACCCTTCAGGGCCACGAAGATCTCCTGGTCCTCGTGGGAGTGCAGCGTCGAGTGGGTCCCTGCCCGGACCACGGCGTAGGAGCTCTCGAACGGCGCGTTCAGCACCGCCCACGGCTGCAGTCGCTGGGTGTCGACGCCGTACTCGTGCAGGAGGTTGTCGCGGTCGAGGCGGGAGACTTCTATTGCCATGGCTACCTACCCGATATCTGCTCGAAGGTGTTCGGACCGTTGCGGGTGTGCTGGGTCCGGATCACCGCCTTGTGCGGGTCGCCGGCCAGCACGATGTCGATGACTCCAGTCCCGGTGCCTCCGGAACGCTGGGTGGAGCTGCGGTACAGCACCCGCAGCTGGGGCGGCTCGAGGCCGCTGATGTGCTCCAGGTCGTCGGCCAGCAGGGAGTCGTAGACGGACTCGTCCGTCAGCATCGCGTGGATGTCGCCGGTGCGTGCGGCCAGCACCGGGTGCTCGCGCTCGAGATAGTCCTCCAGGCCCGTCCCCTTGTCGGCGAACGGCGAGTAGGCCATGCAGATGAGCTGGGTCTCGGTCAGCCCGAAGGTCTCCAACGCGTACTCGTTCGCGGCACGCCGCATCCGCGCCACCGCGTCGGGTCCCTCGTACCGCGAGCGCATCAGCTCGATCAGGTCGGCCGGGATGTCCTTCTTGCGCATCAGGCCGAGGGCGAACTCGACGTACTCCCCGACCCCCTCGGCATACGACCGCTGGTAGACCCGGTCGCACTTGAGGCCGCGCAGGTGGGCCATCAGGGCCGGGTTCCCGCAGTCGGACTCGGTGAAGTTGAAGGCGATGTCGTCGAACTGGAATCCCAGCAGCCCGGTGAGGAGCTCCATGTGGGCGCCGGCGGCGTACTCGGTGTCGGAGTAGATGGAGAAGAACCGCAGTTGCTCCGGTACGCCGGCTGCGACCCGCCGCTCGGCGATGGCCTCGGCGGCGTCCGGACCGTGGATGTCGGCGAAGTAGGACTGCGCGATCCCGTCCACCTGCGACAGCAGGCGGCCGATGCCGTTGCCGTCGGCCGGCCGCGCGGTCGGGTCGAGCCGACGAGCGAGGCGGCCGACCCACGCGGTGTACTGACGCTGCTCCTGCTGCGAGTCCCCGGTGATGATGAGGTCGGCGCCGCCGCCGAAGGACGCGGCCAGCCCGAACGAGTTGACCACGCTCAGGTTGCACGCATTGCAGAACGTCGGTCGCCCGTCGGCGAGGGTGCGGTGGCCCGTCATCAAGATGTCCAGCCTGTTGCGGCGCACGACGTGCTCGCGTTGCGGCGCGTCCACGTCGAACGTGGTCACCTCGTTGCCGTCGATCAGGAGCAGCTCGCAGTCCGGGTCCTCGGACAGCCTCAGCCCGCGGTACGCACGGTCGATGTTCTCCATCACGGCACGAGGCATGCCGGCGTGGCGATTGGTGGCCACGCGCAACCGGAAGGTGGTGCCGTGGACCCGGAACAGGATGAGCTGCATCGCGCGGACGAAGGCGAGCGTGTAGGAGCTGTCCTTGCCACCGCCGTACGCCACCAGGACCAGGTTGCGATCCAGCTGCTCGCGATGCGGCAGCTCGTCCAGCAGGCGGTCGCAGCATCGCGATGCCGCCTCCAGGTTCGCCGGTGGCATCGCGGCCCGAAGGGCCAGGAAGGCCTCGTCGCGCTGGTCGGCGATCCGGGTCCGGTCCACGTCGGGCATTGCCATCAGCTTCTCCTTCGGCCGAGGGAGCTTTCGTGGTCGAGGCCGGACGTCGGGTGACTGCTCAGGCCCCATCCCTTAGAGGCCGCGCGAGCGCACCGCTGATACAGCCCGGCTGCCGAGTCGTGAGCGGGCGCCGTGTATCAGAACGAGGCGGCTGCGGCCTCTCGTAGGCAAGGGCCGCACCACCACAGTCGGGCCTGATCCCAACCGTCGACCCTGCCGGGGTGACCTGTCTGGAGTGCCATGCGTGAGGAGAGAACTCCCAACGAGTCCGCGATGCTTTCGGTAGTGCGCCGATGAAGGCTCCGGAGGTCTTGTCGGTGCCGCGATCGGCCGGCCGGGCCTTGTCTGTCGTGGTGACGAGCGTGTCCTCGGACTCACACACCTGGAACCTGGTCTTCCTCCAGCTGACCCTCGAGGAGCTCGGGCATCACGTGCTCAACCTGGGCGCCTGTGTGCCCGACGAGCTGCTGATCGGCGAGTGCCTGCGCATCCGGCCCGACCTCGTCGTCGTCAGCAGCGTCAACGGACACGGGTTCCTCGACGGCACCCGGTTGATCCGCCGCATTCGGGCGTGTCCCGAGGTGGCCTCCGTGCCGGTCGTCATCGGCGGGAAGCTGGGCATCACCGGACGGGGTGGGCAACGCAGCTCCGACCTGCTCCGGGCGGCCGGATTCGATGCGGTCTTCGACGAGGGCGGCGGACTGGCCCGCTTCCGGGCTTTCCTCGAACAGCTGACGGCGAGCGTGGCCCCGTGAGCGCCGCCGTCGACTCGCCCCGATCGTTCGGTGAGTTCGTCGGACGCGCACACCGAGTCGGTGAGCTCGTCGTCCAGCCTCGGATGGGGATGAGCAGCCCGGCCATGATGCGGGCCGGCCTGCTGGCCACGAAGCGAGCGGCCGCGACCACGGTCGGGACGATCACGCTGGACAGCTACACCCGGATGGGCGACCACGCCAGCGCGCGGGCGGCTGTCGCTGCCGGGGCCGAGCTGAACGGCTATCCCATCGTCACCCAGGACGTGGCCGTCACCCGCGGCGTGCTCGACGGCGTGGCGGCTCCCGATTTCCCGGTCCAGATCCGGCACGGCTCGCCCTGTCCGGAGCACATCTTCCGCGCGTTGATGAATGCCGGTCTGCACGCGACCGAGGGCGGGCCCGTCTCCTACTGCCTGCCGTACAGCCGGGAGCCGTTGAAGTCCTCGGTGCAGAACTGGGTCCGCAGTTGCGAGCTCCTTGCCGAGGTCCGCGAGACCGGCGTCGAACCGCATCTCGAGACCTTCGGCGGCTGCATGATGGGACAGCTGTGCCCGCCCAGCCTGTTGGTCGCGATGAGCGTCCTCGAGTGCATGTTCTTCCGGCAGCACGGCTTGCGTAGCGTCTCGCTGAGCTACGCCCAGCAAACCCACCCGGCCCAGGATTCCGAAGCGGTGCTCGCGCTGCGGCGGCTGGCTGCCGAGCGGATGCCGGACGTCGACTCCCACGTGGTCATCTACGCCTACATGGGTGTCTATCCGCGCACCCCGCACGGCGCGCGGGAACTGCTGGCAGAGGCCGCCCGCCTGGCGGTTCGGACCGGCGCGGCCCGCCTGGTGGTGAAGACCGCCGCCGAGGCGTACAACATCGCCACCATCGCCGACAACGTGTGCGCGCTGGAGGCTGCGGGGGCTGCCGCCGCTGCCGAACGGAGTACGCCGGTCGTCGGTGAGATCGATGACAGCGGCATCTATGCGGAGGCAAGCGCATTGATCGACGCGGTGGTCGACCTCGGGCCCGACCTCGGCCGGGCGCTGATGGACGCGTACCGGCTGGGATACCTCGACGTTCCGTACTGCCTGCACCCCGACAACGCCGGTCGGTCGCGCAGCTACCTCGACGGCACTGGCCGACTGCAGTGGTCGAACCTCGGGTCCATGCCGATCCATGACGTGGTCCGGCCGACGGGATCCGTCGAGTTCACCGCGAACGGGCTGCTCGCCGCCCTGTCCTACGTGGAACGCAGGTTCGACGAAGCCGGTCTGGAGGAGTACCTGGCCGGGCCGGTCCAGGACCACCGGTTGACCCGCAGCCAGAGCTAGGGAGCCCACAAGATGACCCACATCCAGGTCGACCGCCCCACCGGCCGTCCGCTGCCCGGCAGTCCGCGTGACCACCTGGCCTCACCGGTCACCCGATCAGTACTGACGATCCAGCACGGCATGCTGACCGCGGCGCGGGAATTCCTGCGCGGACAGGGTTTCACCGAGCTCTTGCCGCCGATCATCGGTCCGGTCACCGATCCCGGCGCCCGGGGCGCCAAGCAGGTCGACGTGGACTACTACGGCCACCGCTACAAGCTGATGACGAGCGCGATCCTGTACAAGCAGGCGTCGCTGACCGCGTTCGACAGGATCTTCTTCATCGCGCCGAACGTGCGCCTGGAACCGCTCGAGACGGCATCGACCAGCAGGCACCTCGCCGAGTTCCACCAGATCGACGTCGAGCTGGCCGGCGCCTCCCGGACAGACATCATGCAACTGGCCCAGCGACTGGTCCGGCACATCGTGCAGCACGTGGTCGCCGAGCTCACCGGCGAGCTGGACCGTCTCGGACGGAACCCCGACGTGTACGCCGACCTGCTGTCCGAGCCGTTCGACCGGCGGACCCACTCCGACGCGGTGGCGGAGCTGCACGCGATGGGGCACGACCAGAGCCCCGACGCCGAGATCGACTGGGCGGGCGAGGCGATGCTGTCCGGCGAGGCGCGCAAGCCCTTCTTCATCACCGACTACCCCAAGGGCTCCCGTGGGTTCTACGACCGGGAGAGCCAGGAGCGCCCCGGCTTCCTGCGCAACTTCGACCTGATCGCCCCGGAGGGATACGGCGAGCTGTGCAGCGGGAGCGAGCGGGAGCACGACTACGCCACGATCATCGCGCGGATGCGGGAGACCGGGGAGAACCCGGCCAAGTACGGCTGGTACCTGCAGATGCTGCGGGACGGGATACCGGCCAGCGCCGGCTTCGGTCTCGGGCTGGAACGGTTCACGCGTTACATCGCCGGTCTCGACTCCGTCTGGCAGGCCAGCGCCTACCCCAAGGTCCCGGGCGTGGCTTCGCCGTGAGCACCTTGCGGGCGGGTTCTTTCCCCGAGTCTGCCGTCCGCGCCCGAGCCCGCTCCGGCGCGGCCGAAGCGTTCCCGGACCCGAGCGCGTACGGCCGCACGTTGTTCGGCGCCGAGCCTGACCTCGTCGCCGCTACGTCGTACGACCTGCTCGACAGGTTCCGGTTGGTGCCGCCGATCTTCGTGCCGCAGCGGCTGGAGAAGTTGATCGACCTTGCCAGGGAACCGCTGTACCGAGACGTGGAGCTCGACACGATGGTCGGCGGACTCCGATCCACCTTGCCGCTCTACCTGTCCGCGTTCGGCTCGACCCGGGCGGCGAGCGTCGACCTCGGCGTGGCCGCCGGCCGGCAGGCCGGCCTGCTCGGCATCCCGATGGTGATCGGCGAGAACGTGATGCCGGTCAACGGGTACGGCCGGATCGAGGACGACGCGGAAGAGTCCTTGCTGGCCAGGACCCGCGCCTACGCGGAGCATGCGCTGGACGGGTACGGCGGCGTGGTGGTCCAGCAGAGCACCGAGGACGCCGACGCCGAGGTGTGGAACCTCGTCTACAGCGATCCGAACGTGCAACCGCTGCTGGAGTCCGGCCGGTTGGCCTTCGAGCTGAAGGTGGGTCAGGGCGCCAAGCCGGGCCTGGGTGGGATGACCGTGCTCGGTACGGCCGCGGCCGCTCGGCTGACGAGCACGTACTCGATGGACCCGGTCTTCGGCGGCAGTGACACGGTGCTTCGCTGCAGCAGCCCCGGCACCTTCACCGAGGAGATCCTGCGCCAGCAGATCCGCCTGATGCGCAACAACTTCCCCAGGGCCAGGGTCTGGGTGAAGCTGCCACCCGCGCGAGACGTCCGCGAGGCCGCTCTGGTGGCGTGGAACGCCGGCGCGGACGCGGTCGCCGTGGACGGCGCCGAGGGCGGCACTGGCTGGGCTCCGGTCGCCTTCCTGCAGCATGTCGGGCTGCCCCTGGGCGAATGCCTACGCCGGATCGGTGAGCACCCGTCGTGCCTGCTCGTGTCGGGCCGGATGTGGGAGGGCGCACGCGTCGCCAAGTGTCTCGCGCTCGGCGCGAACGCCGTCGGCCTCGGCCGGGCAGCACTGATCGCGGTGGACACGGACGCCGAGCAGGGGCTCGTGAACCTGGTCGAGTGCCTGTCACTCGAGCTGCAGCTGCTGACCAGCGCGCTCGGCAAGTACCACGTCGGTCTCCTGGCAGCCGAGGACGTGTGGTTGCCGGAGGCCACCTGAGTCCAAGCTCCGCAGGCGTCGACAGGCCCGCGTCCCTTGTCGTACGGCGATGGTGACCGTGCTGTCCAGGGGCGGTATGGCAGCGGTGACGCCGGCGTGACGAGCTGACGGCGCCGTGCGTGACGGCTTACCAACGCCGCCGTGACGGGGGTCTTGGTTGGCTCTCCTCATCCGCCGCTCCGGAACCGAAAGGACATCCTGTGCCGTCACGTACACCGCTCGATGCCCGCAACCGATCCCTGGACGATCTCCGACGGGACCACTCCGACCCGCCCATCCACGAACTTCTCAGACGCGCAGCCGACCGGGACATGGGAGCCTGGGACGTGTTGGTGAGCCGCTTCGATCGGCTGGTGCTCAGCGCCGGCCGGAGGATCGGCCTCAACCATGCCGACGCCGCCGACGCCGCCCAGCTGACCTGGCTTCGGCTGCTGGAGCACGCACACCAGATCCGCGAGCCCGAGTGTCTGCCGGCGTGGCTCGCGGCGACGGCCCGGCGGGAGGCCCTGCGGATCGCGACCGACGCCAAGCGGTTCGTGCTGCGCGCCGATCCGACCATCGAGAACGGAGTCGACCGGCGCGGCGCCGTCGACGACGTCTACCCGGCCGACGGGCACTACGGCCCCGAGCTCGAGGAGGCGCTCGGCCGCCTCCCGGCCGGCTACCAGGACCTCCTGCGACTGCTGATGTCCGACGAGTGCCCGGCCTACACCGAGGTCGCGGTCCAGCTGCACATACCGATCGGCAGCATCGGCCCGATGCGGATGCGGGCTCTGGCGATGCTTCGGCGTACGCCTGAGTTCGCCGGCGCCATGGTCTCCCGGCGCGCGGCTCTCGAGCGGAGGGCCGCCTGAGGCGATCCCTAGGCCGCCTCGCGGAAGGCCTTCTCCCGTTCGTGGTCCTCGGCGGTGACGGCGATACGCGTCACCGCCGAGCGCAGGATCGGCGGAGCCATCAACGAGGTGACGATCGCGACCAGGACGACGATGGTGTAGGCCTCCGTGCCGAGGACGCCCAGCCGGAGGCCCACCATGGCGACGACGACTCCGATCACCCCGCGGGCGTTCAGGCCCGCCCCGAGTGCGAGGGCCTCCCAGTGGTGCAGCCGGACAGCGCGGGCACCGACGTAGGCACCCACGAACTTGCCGACGATCGCCACCACCAGGACCCCGAGGGCGGAGAGCAGCACTGCCGGACTGGCCAGCGAGGTCAGATCCATGCGCAGCCCGGCGGTGGCGAAGAAGATCGGCGCCAGCACGGTCATCACGATGGTGCGCAACGGCGCGAGCCACCGCAGGTCGAGCAGGCCGGACGCACTGATCAACAGGCCGCCGAGGAAGGCGCCGAAGATCGGCTCCAGGCCCACCGCCTGGGTGCCGGCGGAGAAGAGCAGCACGAGCACCACCGCGGCAGCGGTCCGGACCCCGGGTTCCGACGACCGCCCCGCCAGTCGCAGTGTCGCCGTGACGAGCGGGCGGCCGATCAGCGCCGCGGCGGCCACGACGCCGGCCAGCGAAGCGACCGCCCAGACGACGTGCCCCGCCCGCAGCCCGTGCGTGGCCGTCGCCGACACGATCGACAGCAGCAACCAGCCGGCGATGTCGTCGACCGCCGCCGCGCTCATGATCAGCTGGCCGATGGTGCGGTGCAGCAGTCGCATCTCCAGCAGGATCTTGGAGATCACCGGGATCGCGCTCACGCACAGCGCCACCCCGAGGAACATCGCGAAGATCGGGCGATCGGTGCCGGCGACCGACGTCGGCAGCAGGAAGCCGACCCCGATCCCGGCGACCAACGGAACCATCAGACCGCCGGCGCTGACCCAGGCCGCGGCGACACCCTGGCGCCGTACCAGTCCCAGGTCGAGGTGCATACCGGTGATCCCGACCAGCAGCAGGACGCCGAGTAGGCCGATGGCGTCGAGGAGATGCTGCTGGACGGGGTCGCGGGGCAGCAGCCACGCGGACAGGCCGGGCGCGACATGGGCTAGCAGGGAGGGCCCGAGCAGGACGCCCGCGGCCAGCTCGCCGACCACCGCAGGCATCCGCAGCAGTACGGCGAGACGGCCCAGGATCAGCGCAAGGCCGAGCAGGCTGCCGAGCTGCAGCAGCAGGACCAGCAGTTCGTGGCCGCCCATCGGCGCCACCGGGCTCGTGGTGAGCACCATGGACCACTCCTCCTCAGGTCTCGGATCCGGGACACGGCCCGGCTGCTGCGCCGCGCGAGCACACGCGGTTCACGGACACGTCTAGAGGTCGCGGATCTCCAGCGAGCAGCACTTCGGGCCGCCGCCGGCCTTCAGCAGCTCGGACATGTCCACTCCGACCGGACGGAAGCCGCGTTCCCGCAGCCGGCCGGCCAGACCCGCGGCAGCCGCGGGCAGCACCACGTTGTACCCGTCGGAGACCGCGTTGAGGCCGAACGCGACCGCGTCGGCCTCGTCGGCCAGGATCGCGTCCGGATAGAGCTCTGCGAGGAGTGCGCGGCTCGTCGCCGAGAAGGCCGGCGGGTAGTACATGATCTCGTCGGTCTCGTCGTCGAGCACCGACAGCGCGGTGTCGAGGTGGTAGAAGCGCGGGTCGACGAGCTCCAGACCGACCACCGTCCGCCCGAGGAACTGCTCCGCCTCCCAGTGCGCGGACACCTCGCTGCGCATGCCCTGACCGGCCAGGACGCGGCTGCGGGTGACGAGGAAGTCGCCTTCCCCCTCGTTGATCTTGGCGGCGGGCCTGGCGTCGGGATAGCCATGGCTGCGGAACCACTCCAGGAAGGCCGGTGTCTCCGCCATACGCTCACGGTTGCGGAAGCGCGCGACCAGCACGCGCCCGTCGACGATAGTGGCCGCGTTGGCGGTGAACACCATGTCCGGCAGGCCGGGCACCGGGTCGGCGAGCCCCACCTTGTGGCCGAGCTCGAGGAACGTCTCGTGCAGCCACTGCCACTGCGCCAGCGCCCGTTCGCCGTCGACCGGCCGGTCCGGGTCCATCCACGGGTTGATGGAGTAGGTGACCTCGAAGTAGGTCGGTGAGCACATCAGGTAGTGCCGCGGCCGGGCGGCCCGCCGCGCCAGTGGGTCTGTGTCTGACACCGTCGTGTCTCCTTATCGCTCGGGGATGGGATGGCCGGCACGCAGTCCGCCGCCACGGTCGCTCGTCGACGGACCCGCCGTGCTCGACGGCTGGTCGTCGTACACCTGTTCCAGATAGGAGATCCCGGTCGCGGCGCCCGGTCCGTAGCGCTCCCAGTGCTCGGTCAGGAGGATGCGTCCGTCCTCGAGCAGCTCGGGAGTGCTGACACACCGGCCCGAGACCACCTCGCCGCCACGCAGGACCATGCAGTAGGTCATTCGGAGCTCTCCGTCTGCCTCGCACGTCCCGACCAGCGATCCGCGCCGCACCCGGCCGCCGCCGAACTCCGCCCAGACGAGGTCGTCCTCCTGGTGGTAGCGGGCGAGCGGGGCGTCCGGCTCACCGCGCGGCCGGAAGGTGACCTCGTCGTAGCGGACCATCGCTCACGCCCGAGCCACGCCGCCGGCGTCGGTGGTGACAGGCAACGGCACGCCACCGCCGTCGGTGGCCAGGGGCAGCGTCTGGCCGATGTCGCCCTGGTGGGCGCCGTTGTGATGACCGTTGGACGCATGCCGCCGGTGGGCGAGGATGTCGCGGGTGACGTCCTCCGCGCGGCTGGCCAGCACGCTCAGAAGCGAGTCCGCGATGCCGTGCGTGGCCTCGTTGACCCCCTGCAGGTAGCACGCCGCGGTCGCGGGCCCACCAAGGTCCATCCGGTACCGCCGGTTCACCGACACCCGGTCCAGGCCGAGCCGGGACGCCAGTCCGCGAACCAGGGTGGGCATCTCCCGCACGAACCCGGTGCCGAGGAACACGAGGTCGCGCCGCAGCTCGGAGACCTCCCCCGTCCGACGATCGGTCAGCTCCAGGGCTATCTCGTCGTCGATCTCGCGGGCGCCGGTGATGTCGGTCATGGCGATCATCTGCTTGCCTCGCCGGCCGGTCAGGCGGTCGAGGTAATGGTCGTTGTAGAGGCTCTCGAGCAGCCCGGGCGCGACGCCGGAGTAGTTCGTCCGGTGCATCTCCTCCAGGATCTGTTCGCGCCCCTCCGGCCGTGCCTCGAAGAACGCGTCGATGAACGACGGGTAGTAGAACTCATTGGTGAACTTGTTGTTCGCCTCGTACGAGCGGAGGCTGATCGAGCGCATGATCCAGGCGATGTCGCAGTCGGGCAGGTCCGTCTGCAGCGACTGGACCATCTCGGCCGCACTCTGCGCGCTGCCGACCACCGCGACCCGGTACGGCAGCTCCGCGGAGAGCTTTGCCACCCGGTAGCGGTACTGCGTGCTGTGGATGATCCGTTGCTCCGGCACCCCGCGCAGCACGGGCGGCACATACGGGTCGCGCCCGGCGCCGACCACGAGATAGCGGCTGGTGATCGTCGATCCGTCGGCGAGCCCGGTCAGCCAGCCGGTGACCATGCCCTGCGCGTCCCGGCACGGTTCGACCGACACACACTCCCGCCCGAGCTCGAGGCGCACCTGCGTCAGCATCTTCGCCGCCCAGGCGAAGTACTCGGCGATCTCGAGCCGGTACGGCGTGAAGTTGCCCATGTTGACGAAGTCGTCGAGCCGCCCGACGTCGTGGAGATAGTTGAGGAAGGAGAACTTGCTGCAGGGATTCCTGAGGGTCACGAGGTCCTTGAGGAACGAGACCTGACTCTTGACCCACGGCAGCAGCAGGCCCTGCTGCCAGGCGATGTCGTGTCCGCGCTCGATCACCAGGGAGTTCTGTGCCAGGTCGGGGCAGAGCTCCTCGAGGGCGACGGCCAGCGCCAGGTTGGACGGCCCGGCCCCGATGGCAAGCAACTCAACTTCGCGGTTCGTCATTCGTTCTCCTCGTCCACTCTTGTCAGGCTCGGTTGTCGACCAGCGCAGGCTCGACCCGCTCGTGCTCGAGCGTGATCAGCGCCGCCGCTTCCTCGAGCCGGGCGGCACATGCGGCCGGATGGTCCGCGGTACAGATGACGTACGCGTAGCGGTCGATGTGAGCGCGCGGCGGCAGGCGGACGGTGGCCCCCGGGGGCACCATGGCCCGCGCCTCCAGGAGACCGGCGAACGTGGCGGCAGCCGGCACCGAGACGTCGACCACCTTGCAGTCCTCCGGCGGGTAGCGGAACCGGATGCCGACACAGGTACGCCGGGTCGGCTCCAGCCCAGGTCGGCTGCCGGTCGCCACCTCGACGGCCACCCGTCCCGGGTCGATGCCCGTCGCCAGCTTGCCGAGGTACGGGATCAGGTCGCCGCCGAGCCGCGCGTTCACCTCGATGACGACCGGGCCCCTGTCACTCAGCCGAACCTCCGTGTGCGTGATCCCGTCCCTGACACCGAGCACGCGGTGCGCCTCCGCGAGCACCTGCCGCAGGTCCGGGTCGTGCAGGAGCGGGTCGTCGCCCTGCACGACGTGGCCGACCTCCTCGAAGTACGGTTCGAGGCCGAGCTCCTTGCGTGCCACGAAGAAAGGGCGGTACTCCCCCGTCACGACGGCGCCGTCGACGCTGATCTCCGGACCGGCGACGAGCTCCTCGACCAGCACACCGGTCTCGTACGCATGAGGACCGCTGAAGCCCGCGTGCTCGGCGACCGCGAAGGCGGCGAGCAGTTCGCCGGCGTCGGTGGCGCGCACCACGCCGATGCTCGCGCCCATCCCGCGCGGCTTCAGGACCACCGGATAGCCGAAGTCTTCGGCCGCGCAGCCGGCGTCCGCCACGTTCTGCGCCAGCACGAACCGAGGCTGTGGCAGATCGGCCGCCGTCAGCGCGAGACGGGTCCGGTGCTTGTTGCGACAGCTGTCCGCTCCGTCCACGGAGAATCCCCGGAGATCGAGCCGCTCGGCGATGCGCGCGGTCGCCATCACGTACTGCTCGTCGTAGGTGAAGACACCGACGACGCCGCGAGAGCCGGATACCTCGAGCGCCGCGTCGAGCAGGGCCTGCTCGTCCGGTTCCGCCCGGGCGCTGTCCAGCATCTTGACGACGCTGCTGCCGACCACGAACCGCCGCTGCCAGGTCGCATCCTGCGAGTCGATCAACCACAGCGGCCGGCGCTGCGACGCACCCTCCATCAAGTACTGGCGGTACAGCTGCTGCCCGCTGCCGATCAAGAGCACAACACCGTCGGCACTATGGTCCACTGGACGCGTCCTTCCCGGCAGGCACACCCGGGGGTTCGTCCGGGCGCCGTGTTCCTGACACGTATGAGGACCTGAGACGCCGCTCCTGATACAGCCCGGCCGGTTGGGACCGGCCTTCGTCCGCTCAGATCCGGCCGTCGCGCCCGGACCGGATGAGGCCTTCGAGGTCCGACGTCGGCGCCACTCCCAGCTCACTGGTCAGGCCGTCCCGGAAGGACTCGAACCGGCGGACCGCCTCGACGACATTGTGCTCGGCGAGGTGCGCGACGATGAGCGCGCGGGTGGCGCTCTCCCGCAACGGCTCCAGCCGGACTGCCGCCATCGCGGCCTCGATGGCCTCCGCGTAACGCCCGGCCACCGTCAGGCGGTTGGCGAGCGCCTCCAGCGCGTGCATCTGAAGCTGGCGCAGCCGTTCGCGTTCGAAGAGCACCCAGTCCTCGTACCACCCCGGCAGCAGCTCACCCATGATGTTCAGCGTGGGCAGCGGCGACTCGCCGGACTCGCCGGCGCCGTTGTCGAGGACGCGTCGCGCGGTCGCGACGAACGTGCTCACGTCGACGGACACAGAGCCGGTCAGCGCGAGCGACTCCAGGCCGTCGCACTCGATCACCCGACCGTCGGGCAGAACCTCCTGCACGGGTCGGCCGGTGACCAATGGCCGCGGTGTCAGCCGTTGCAGGCGCCAGAGCACCGTCCGCAGGCTCGCTTGGGCCCTCGTCTCGGGCACGTCGGGCCACAGCGTGCCGGCGACCTCAGCGCGACAGCACCGGCCCCGGACACCCAGGAAGGCGATCAGACGGCGGACGCTGTTCGGCATGGCCAGCACGCGGCCCTCCTGCACGAGGGAGAACCCGTCGAGCAACTGCAGCTGGAAGCGGTCCTGGTCCCCGGCCGCGGACCGACTGTCCGCGCCGCGATCGACGAGATCCTCGTCGGGAGGCTGGTTGGCCATCATCACCTCCAGCCGCCATCTGTTGGGGGTTCGCGAAGACAAGACTGCAAGGCGATGTCGCACTGCGTCAATCAGTGGAAACGCACTGCATTCGCCGGTCGTGCTCAGGACGACTGCCGGCCGTCCTCGCGGGCCCGGACCCGTTCCTCGATCTCGCTGGCGAAGTCGAGCCACTCCTTGGCATAGCTCCGGGCGAGCCCGGCCACCATGAACGCGGAGTGCGGCGGCGTGGCCTCGACGAAGCCACGCCACTCGTCCGGATCGATCGTGTGCCCGGACAACCAGCGCAGGAGGGCGCGGCCCGACTCGGCGAACCGTAGCGATG
The DNA here is from genome assembly GCA_035759015.1 of Kribbella sp. Taxonomy (GTDB): domain Bacteria; phylum Actinomycetota; class Actinomycetes; order Propionibacteriales; family Kribbellaceae; genus Kribbella. Next base: position 17,397 of record DASTVQ010000041.1, on the reverse strand, counting down.
GATCCTGCCGCAGGCTCTCGAGCACCGACGTCGGCTCACGCTCCTCGCGCGGCCTCGGCGACTCCGATCTGCGCCGGCGGGTCCGTTGCCTCGGTGGCACCGGATCGTCACCGCGGCGCATCCGCTCCCGCACGTCGCGGGCCGTGGCCGGCGAGATCCCGGCGACCTTCGCGACCTCGCGCAACGAGGTCTCCGGACGGGCGGCGATGACGGCACTGGCGAGCAGACGACCGTCCGCGCCATCGAGGGGGCGCGTGCGACCATCGCGACCGAGCCGCACGGCGGCCTCCGGGCCGTCCGGGGCGAGCCGCTGGCGGATCCGCGCCACCGTCGTCGCGCCCAGACCTGTCGCCGCGGCGATCGCACGGTCGGACCACCGGGGACTCGAGGCAACGATCCGTTCGGCTGCCGCCTCCCGATCGGCGCGCGACAACGGCAGGCCATGGGCGACGTTGGCCCGCACCGCGAGCACGAACGCCTCATCCTCGGTGCCGTCGAAGAACGTCGCCTCGATCGTGCGGCGGCCCTGCAACCGTGCGGCGCCCACCCGGTGCATCCCGTCGATCACCCGCATCGTCGCCCGGTGCACGAGGATCGGCGGCAGTACGGCGTCGGACTCGGCCAGCATCCGGATGTGTTCGGCGTCCTCGCCCACCCGGCGCGGCGAGTCCGCCGGCCTCAGCAGATCGATCTGCACCAGCTGCGTCTCGGGCCGGTTCGCGCTGACCGCGATGTGTGGCAGACCTGTGCCCTCTCCGTTCGTGCGTCCCCCCACAACCACGCCCCTTACCCTCTGGTCCGGACCTGTGGGTGAACCAGGCCTGCACGACTCACCGGCCGCGGCGCACACAGCAGGCCGGCACACGACTGCTCGCAAGGACAGACCGGCCTTGGCGAAGACCCGCCAACCACACGCATCGACCCCGTCATGGGCTCGTCCTCGGCAGGTCCGGCCAGCCAGGTTCTCCCCAACGGCTCCTCAGCTCCCAACCCGATCATGCACTTGCAGTCGCCCGGTGAACACGGAGTGTTCAACTGCACCGACACCACACTTGAACGGCGGAATCCAGTTTGCGTCAGACCGAGCCCCGACGGGCTCGCGTCCGGCGGGTCAGGCGCAGATAGAGCAGCGCACTGGTCGCGACGACGAGCGGCCAGATCAGGTAGACACCCGACATGACCAGAAGGACTACGGATGCCAGCAGGGACACCAGGGCGGCAGCGCGTGACTTGGTGCCGCGCGGCAGCAGTCGAACAGCGGCGGCGACGGCCACCGCGTAGACGGCGACGAACAGGCCGGTCGTCAGCAACACCAGCGGACGGGATCCGACCCCCTTCCAGACAACGACGCCGAGGGCGGTCAACGCGAGCGCCCCGAGGGCACCGAGGCTGCGCCTGGGCACCTCCCCCGCGAGGCTGCCACGGCTCAGCCAGCCGGGCAGGGCGCCATCGCGTCCCAGGGCGGCGCCCAGCTTGGCGGCGCCGGCGTAGTAGGCGTTCATGGCGCCAGTCGTGAGGAGAACCGCGGCCGCCGCCGCCAGCACCCGGGCATTGCCGCCCAAACCGGTCGCGAGCAGGTCCCCGAGCGGCGCCTCGGCATCGGCGGCTGCCGGACCCAGTACGGCGATGGTGGCGAACGCGACAGACACGTAGAGCACGCCGACCACGATCACCGCGGCAGCAGTCGCCCGCGGAAGGTCGCGCTGAGGGTGCCGGAACTCCGCGGTGAGGTAGGTGACGGCCTCCCATCCCACGAAGCTCCAGACCAGCAGCGCGGCGGCCGGGCCGATCGCGTGCCAGCCGTGCGGCGCGAACGGATGGAGGTTGTCGAGCCGCGCCTCGGGAAGCGACAGCGCGATGGCGGTCAGGAGGAAGGCGACCAACAGCCCACCGAGCGCGAGCTGGATCCGGCCTGTCAGCTGGACGCCGAACCAGTTGGTCGCCGGCACCACGATCATCAGCGCCACCGCGGTGACGGCCGTAGTGGTGGCACCTCCACCGATCGCCTCGGCGACGTACGCGCCGGCCCACAGTGCCGCCGCCGGAGCTCCGAAGGGGATCGAGAGATAGAAGCACCAGCCGACGACGGCCGCGGCCTGATCCCCGAAGGCCAGCCGGGCATACGTGGCGACGCCACCGGCGTCCGGGTAGCGCGCCCCCAGGGCCGCGAAGGTCACCGCCAGCGGCGCGGACAGCAGCGCAAGGCCCAGCCAAGCGAGCAACGACGCCGGTCCCGCGACGTCCGCCGCGATGGCGGGCAGCACGATGATCCCGGTCCCGAGCACCGCGCCGACGTACAGCGCGGTGCCCTGGGCGACCGTCAGCCGCCCGGCCGGCTCTGCCGCGGAGACAGGGTCCGTCACAACCGGGATCCTGGCCGGAACCGCACGGGTCGGCAAGTCGTGGGCTGGCCATGAGACCCGTCACCGGACTGCGATCGCACCGTCGCGCGCAGACTCAGCCGGCCGGCTCCGCCGTCGGCTCGACCACCGGCCGAGGCTCGGGGCGACGCATACCGATCCGGGCGCAGACCGCGGACAGGATCGCCACCGCGGACACCCACAGCCAGACACTCTCGCCCACCTGGTCCCACAGCGCGACCCCGACGACCGGGCCGATCGCGTTGCCGAGACCGAAGACGCCCAGCATGGCACCGGAGTACCGGCCGCGAAGATGAGGCGGGGCGACCAGACCGGGATACGCGAACGTGGTCGGCGCGCCGATGATCTCCGAAGCCGTCCAGATCAACGTACCGATCACGAGCAGGACCGGCACCAGCGCGATCGCGTAGACGCCATAGCCGACCGCCACGAGGCCGAATCCGGCCAGCGCGGTCAGCCGCAGCGGCCAGGTCTGCACGTACTTGGTCGCCGGCACCTCGCAGGCGGCGACGATGACGGCGTTCACCGACACAACAGCGCTGTACCACCACAGGCTCTGTCCGGAGTCCACGATCGCCAGCGGCAACACGACGATGTATTGGCAGTAGGCGATCGTCACGAACAGCACGGCAGCCAGGTAGAACATGTACCGCCAGTCGGCCAGGACGGCCCGGTACCCCGCATGTGGCTCCTCGACCGCTTCGGGCGAGGACTGGGTCGGCGCCTCACGGCCCGGCAGGAACTTCAGCGCGATCACGCCGTAGGTCAAGGCGGCCGCCGCCTCGGCCCAGAAGAGCAGGTCGTAGGAGACCGACACCAGCGCAACGCCGACCAGCGGCGTGACCGTGGTGCCCAGGTTGATGGCCAGCCGGTACATCGCCGTCGTCATGACCAGCTGATCGGGTGGCGTGAGCTCAGCGAGCATGGCCTGCGCGGCGGGCCGGTTGAGCTGGCCTACCGAGCTCACCAGGGCCACAGCCACCAGGATCAGCGGATAGACCTCGAGATAGAGGATGGCGATGATCAGGAAGGCCGAGCCGACCATGCTGATCAAGGTCGCCGACCGCGGACTGAGCCGATCGCTCAGCCAGCCGCCGGCGAAGGAGCCCAGGACCGTGCCGGCGCCGTAGACGCCCAGCGCGAGACCGGCCTGGCCGGCCGAGAATCCTTTGTGGGTGAGGAACAAGACCATGAAGATCTGCAGGAACGCGCCGAGCCGGTTGACGAACACGCCGACCAGCAGCGCCTTCGCCTGGCGAGATGTTCGTCGCCAGATGGCGATGGCCCCCAGCGCACCGGGTGGGGATCCTGCAGTCGATGGGCTCTTGCCGGACGCTTCATCGCTCATCGGTGATCCACCCCTCTGTTCAGCAACAACGAGACCCGTAGGGCAACGGTCATGCTCGGCGGTCTTGCCGCGGTCGACATTTGGTTCCGCACGTTACATGCGGTAGCCGTCCAGGCACAGGGCTGCAACACCAGGAAAATCGGCACTTTCCCATGTATCAGCGAGCACGTCCGCGAGCCTCTGTTCAGGTGAAGCCGAGGCCGGGCGGAGCGCACGCGAGAGGTGTGTTCCGGCTGTTCCGCTCGCCTTCAGATCGTGGCTGCCGCAGTCCGCGCGTACCTGTCGCGACCTGTGGCAGATGGCCCTGGCATGTCTACCGGACAAGAGGTCCTGACTATGCAAACCGAAGCAACTGAGGCCCTCGACCGGGTCCCCGACGACTTCATGCAGCGCCCCTACGAGATCCTGAAGAAGTACCGGGACGCGGGGCCGATCCATCATGTCGTGTTCCCGCACGGCGCCAAGGTCTGGCTGGTGACCAGGTACGACGACGTCCGCATGTTGCTGTCCGATCCACGCGTCAGCAAGGACGGCAGCCGGATGAACGAGATGTTCGCCCGTCACTCCGGCATGGAGGTGCCGGAGGACGAGGAGGTCAGCGTCGGGTTCGACCAGGAGCTGTCCCAGCACATGCTGAACAGCGATCCGCCGCGGCACACCCGCCTGCGCGGCCTGGTCAGCAAGGCGTTCACGCTGCGCCGGATGGAGGCGTTCCGCCCCCGTATCGAGCAACTGGTCGACGAGCTGCTGGACGGGCTCGAGGGCAAGGGCGAGATCGACCTGGTCGCCGACTACGCGCAGCCCCTGCCGATCATCATCATCTGCGACCTGCTCGGGATCCCGTTCAAGGATCGCGAGATGTTCCAGCGCTGGGCCGTCGAGCTGGTCGGCGCCGGGCACGATCCCGCGGTGGTCGAGGCCGCCTCGCAGAACGTCGTCGCCTACGCGAACGGCGTCATCGACGACAAGCGAGACCACCCTGAGGACGACATGGTCAGCGCTCTGGTCCAAGGCGCCGGCGAGGGTAACGACCGGCTGACCCAGGCCGAGATCGTCGCGATGATCTTCCTGTTCACCGTCGCGGGGCACATCACTTCACAGCACACGCTGTCCAACGGGCTTCTCAGCCTGCTGACCCACCCCGACCAGCTCGAGAAGCTGCGCTCGGACCTGTCCATCATGCCGGCGGCGATCGACGAGCTGATGCGTTTCGACGGTGGCGTCGGCGTGGCGACCTTCAGGTTCACCAAGGAAGAGATCCCGGTTGGTGACGTCGTCATCCCGGCCGGGGAGATCCTGGCGCTGTCGATCCTGTCGGCACACCGCGACGACTCCCGCTTCCCCGACGCCGACGACCTGGACCTGGACCGCCGCCCGAACGGCGTACTGGGCTTCGGGCACGGGACGCACTTCTGCATCGGCCAGCCGCTGGCCAAGATCCAGACAGAGGTCGCACTGCGCAAGCTGATCACGCGCTTCCCACAGCTGCGTCTTCTCGCCGAACCCGGCGAGCTGCAGTGGGAGGACAGCACCTTGCTGCGCGGCCTGCTCAGGCTGCCTGCATCGGTCGCGCCCCTCGACGGGCAGGCGCCCCAATGACCCGGGCTGAGCTCACGGCCCTCTACCTGGACGAGATCAAGCGACACAACACGCCGGCCGCCGAGCTGATCAGGTCCCAGCCTGAGTCGGTGGGCCTGCAGTCCTTCTACGGCGGCCGGTACCTGGCCCGGCCGCTCTTCCTCGGCCATGAGGAGAAGGAGCAGCTGTACAACGACCTGGCGAACGTCCGCTCCGCCCTGGTGAGCCTTCCGGATCGCTTGTACGGCGGCGATCTGGCCGCGTTCGCCCGAGCTGTAGGCATGACGCCCGTCCAGGTGTCGGCCATCCTGCGCAGCCGGGGTGCCCAGGTGACCCAGCAGACGCGGATGGACTTGTACGCCGACGAGACCGGCTTCAAGCTGCTGGAGTTCAACATGGGCAGCGCAATTGGCGGCATCGACAACTCCGACATGTGCCGGGCACTGCTGGAACACCCGGTGCTGGCGGAGTTCGCGCAGACCCATCGGCTGGACTACGTCGACACCATGCGCGCGCAGGTCGACAACATGTTCGTGGAGTCCGGGATCGCACCCGGCTCGAACCCAGTGGTGGCGCAGACCGACTGGCCCGACAGCTTCGAGAGCCTCGAGCCGTACATGCGCCACTTCATGGAACGCTTCCAGCAGATGGGGGTCGACGGGCACGCCTGCCACATCGGGCAGCTCGACGTCCGCGACGGCGGGGTCTGGCTCGGCGACCGGAAGATCGACGTGATCCACCGGCTGTTCATGCTCGACGATCTCAAGAGTCCGGACGGCCCGGCCCTGATGGATCCGATCCTGGACGCCGCCGCGCGCGGCGAGGTGAAGATCTTCACGCCGCTGGACTCGGAGATGTTCGCCAGCAAGGCGGCCCTGGCGATCCTGTCCGACGAGGAGAACCGGTCGGTGCTCGACCCGGAGCAGCTTGCGAGCCTCGACCGCATCCTCCCGTGGACCCGGATGGTCCGGTCCGGACCGGTGACTCTGGAGGACGGCAGCAAGGTCGAGCTGCTCGACTACGTCCTCACGCACCAAAGCGACCTGGCTCTCAAGCCGACGCTGCTGCACAGCGGCGAGGGCGTCCTGCTGGGCTGGCGTGAGGACACCAGCGCGGAGCTGTGGGAGGAGCGAGTCCGCGCCGCGCTGGACGGACCCTGGGTGATCCAGCGCAGGATCCGGCCGGTGCCCGAGCTGTTCCCCGTGGACGGCGGCGACCCGGTTCCGTGGATCGTCAACTGGGGTGTGTTCACCGTCGTCAACGGCTACGGAGGTGTCTTCGCCCGGGCCGCCACGGTCGAGTCGAACCTCGAGGTCATCAACCTGTTCGCCGGGGCGTACGCGGGCTGCTGCCTGCACGTCCTGCCGGACTCCGAGTCGAACGCGGACTGAGGAGGCACGCCCGTCAGTCACGAGAACGCTCGCTACCGGCGGCGATCGTGAGACGCTGTGACAGTGCGATCGCACGTGCGGCAGATGTTGTTGCTCGCCCTGCTGCTGGGCATGGCGGGGTGTGACGACACGCAGTCGCAGCCCGGGCAGGAGCCAGCCATGACCACACCTGACACCATCACCGTCACCAGTTCGGCGTTCCAGGACGGCCGGCCGATCCCCGCTCGCTTCAGCTGTGACGGCGAGAACGTCTCGCCGCCGGTGGCGTGGCAGGGCGTGCCGTCGGAGGCGAGGGCCGTTGCCATGGTCGTCGACGACCCGGACGCTCCTCGCGGCACCTTCGTCCACTGGGTGCTGCTCGACGTCCCTCCCGGCACCCGGTCGCTCGCGGAGAACTCGGCACCGCCCGGCGCCACGCAGGCGAAGAACTCGGCCGGCAAGGCGTCGTACTTCGGACCGTGCCCGCCGAGCGGCACCCACCACTACCGGTTCACCGTGTATGCGTTGTCCTCGGCAACCGGACTGCCGAACGGAGCAGATCTCAACCGGGCGCTCAAGGCCATCGATGCATCGGCCATCGCGCGCGGCCGACTTGTCGGAACGTACGCCCGCTGACGCGGTGCCGCACGACTGACCTTCGGACACAGGCGGTGAGGACCTTCGTCCCTGCATCAATTCCTTCCGTCGGCGGACAGTGACAGGCAGGAGATGACCGGAGGGGGAACCTGCTATGCCTGTTCTCGTCGCACTCGGCTCGAAGCGCTGTGGCACCGCAGGGCCGGCCGCCGTCACGAGGTCGCGGTCGTCATGATGGAGACGCGCCCCGATGGTGGCGTGACCATCCTGAGCGAAGAAGAGTGCTGGCAACGGCTCGAGACCGCCGACGTAGGTCGCCTTGCCGTGGTCCTCGTGGGCGAGCCGGAGATCTTCCCGGTGAACTTCGTGGCCGACGACCGCACCTTGGTGTTCAAGACCGCCGAGGGGACCAAACTGTTCGCGATCACCGCCTCGCCACGGGTGGCGTTGGAGAGCGACGGGTACGACGCCGGCAGCGGCGAGGCCTGGAGCGTCGTCGTCAAGGGAACGGCGGAACGCCTCGACCACTTCCCCGACATCTACGCCGCCGAAGAACTCCCCCTGTTCCCCTGGCAGGCAGGCGTCAAGCAGTGGTTCGTCCGGATCGCAGGCACGACGGCCACGGGAGTCAGGTTCACCATCGTCCGCGGTCCGCGCGACGAGTGACGAGTGACCCGAACGCACAGGTGCGCGCCGCACTAGGTCGTGCGGTGCTGAGGTCGCTGGGTGCGGCGCCGGCGAACCGCGATCGCCGTGGCGCCGGCGACGAGCGCGCCGTTGACCCACGGCCTCGAGTTGCGGGCGTCGGGCCGCTTCTGGAAGGACGTCGGGCCGAGACCCAAGTACAGGGCCGTCACCTCGCCGTCGGGTCCGCGGCCGAACACGACAGGCGAGGTGCCCAACCCGAACCCGGACAGATCGATGCGGAAGGCGTCCGCGTCATCGCCATCGGGGTGGAGGCGAAGTCCCTTGCGCACCGCTGGGATCGGTGCCTGCCCACGGATCCTGAGCTGCCCATGATGGACGACGACTTCGACGCCGCCCCCGAGGAACGCCCTGGGCTGTGGATCGGTGAGCACACCAGGCCCGAGGGAGTACCAGCCGCACAGATCCCCCCAGGACCAGGGATGCTCCGGGACATCGGTGCGCATGACGTCAGCCGGGACGCCCAGGTTGCGACGAAGCAGCGCACTCGAGACGGGCACCGGCGCGCCGCGGCGGTCGAACCCTCCGGTGTTGGCGAAGGCGAGGACGCCGATCCCGTCATCCGGGGCCAACGTCATGTCCGAGAGGAAGCCCTTCCAGACCCCGTCGTGTCCCACGGTCCGATGTCCGCCGACCTCGTCGCGGAGGAATGCCAACCCCATGCCCGGTACGCGGGGATCAGGCCGGTAGTGCGGCTCGAACATCAGGGCCAGCGTCTCGGGTCTGAGCACGGAGCCGTGCTCGTTGGCGCCGCCGCCCAGCAGCGCCGAGACGTACCGAGCCATATCGCTCGTGGTGGAGTAGACCGAGCCGGCGCCGGCTACCACGATCTCGCGGTCGGCGACCGCCTTGAGTCCGCCTGAGCTCAGCGCGTATCCCGTGGCGAGGCGAGGCCTCACGCGCTCGGATCGTACGAGGTCGGTGCTCTCCATGCCCAGCGGCCCGAACACGCGCTCGCGGAGGTAGCGGACGAGCGGAGTGCCACTGACGTCCTCGACGATCTGACCCAACGTGGCGAACCCGTGATTGGAGTACGCCCACCTGCTGCCGGGCTCGAAGTCGACGCGCAGGCCCCCGCGGTAGTACTCGGCGAGCGACACAGCCGGACCGCCCACCCGCGCGCCCCAGCCGAGCGTCGGATGGAGCAGGTCGGAGGGCCTCCGCACCGCACGGACGCCCGCGGTATGGGTCAGAAGGTGCCGCAGCGTCGCGGGCCGAAAGCCGGCCTTGGCGGGCACCAGCGAGTAGCCGCGCAGGTAGTCGTTGGCAGGCGCGTCGAGGTCGACCAGTCCTTGCTCCCACAGCTGCATCACGGCGATCGCCGTGAAGGTCTTCGTGATCGAGCCGATCCGGAAGACGGTGTCCTGGTCGATCGGAGTGCCCGTCCCGACGTCCGCGACGCCATGCCCGTGGAACCACACCAGGGATCCGCCGCGGACCACCCCCGCGGCCAGGCCTGCAGTCGGCCAGCGGTTGAGAACCTCGGCGACTGTGGCCTTCAGGTCGAGCTCATGGATCTCGGACATCGCTCCCCCTTCGTGGAATCCTCGCGCGCTGTCATCGTCGCCGGACGAAGTCCACGACCGCCGCGGCGGTCCCGCGCGTCTGCTCACCGGTGCCTCGTGTGGCTGACGAGCCCGATGGGTATGACGCTACGAGCGTGCGGCGGCACTGTCATCGGCGGTGCCATCACTGGGTCCGGACGTCCGATCGGGGAAGCTGTCGATGTGAACAACTCTTCCGACGGCTCACCAGGACGAGCGGGCTACCGGCGATCGGCCGGGTCGGCGCGAGGCGAGGCCAGGCGCCGGGAACTGCTCGATCGTGTCACCGACGATCTCGCTGTCAACGGGCTCGTGGACTTCTCCCTCCGGCGTGCCGCGCGCGCGGCCGGCACCACCCACAAGGTGCTGCTGTACCACTTCGACGGGGCCGACGACCTGCTCAGGCAGGCGATCATCGAGCTGCGCGACAGGCGCATCGGGAATGCGTTGATCGCCGGCGCCGGAGGACCGGACCGTCGAACGCTGGCGGACTGGGTGCGCGCGGTGTGGCCAATCCTCGTGGGTGCGGAGGCGCGAGTGCTCGATCAAGCCATCGGCCTGGCGATGTACGACTCCGACCGCTACGCGGAACTCGGCCGGGGGGCGTCGCAGCAGTACCTGCCCACGCTGCTGTCCATCTGCCCGGAGCACTGGTCCGATCGACGCAAGCTCGAAGTCGCCGAGATGATCCTCGCGGTGCTGCGCGGCTTCCTGGTGGACGCGCGGACCAGCGGGGACACCGCGGGGATCGCGGCCGGGTTCGAGGCGTTGGCCCGTGCTCTGGAGCGAGAAGAGGCCGCCGCCGAGTAGCCGCCCTCCCTCGAGGCCGCGGCAAACATGGAATATTGGATGGACAGTTTGCGAACCACGTGGTTCACTTCTTGACGAAGAGCACATTCCAGTCCAGGCGGAAGTTGGTGCGCGGGTGTCCGGTGAGCGGGAGAAGGTTCGATTCGTCAGCGGCGAGACCGAGTGCGCCGCGTGGCACTATCGGGGAGACAACGGCGCCTGCGTGATCATGGCCGCCGGCGGCGCGGTGACCAAGGAGCCGGGCACCGATCTGTACGCGAGGCGATTCCACGATGCCGGGTTCACCGTCCTCGCGCTCGACTACCGGCGCCTCGGCGAGAGCGGAGGGCAGCCGCGCCAGCTCGTGCGCATCGGGGAGCAGCTCGCTGACTGGCAGGCCGCGATCGCGTTCGCCGCGACCCTGCCGGGCGTGGATCCGACCAGGATCGCGATCTGGGGCTTCTCCCTGTCGGGCGGTCACGTCTTCCGCGTCGCGGCGCGCAACCCACAGCTGGCGGCAGCGATTGCGCAGACGCCGCTGGCCGACGGTCAGGCCGCCGCGCGCACAATGACGCGTCACCAGAAGCCGCTCGCGATGCTGCGCCTCACCGGCCGGGGCGTCCTCGACGCCATCGGCGGTCTCTTCGGCCGGCAGCCCCTGTTGGTGCCACTCGCCGGCGAGCCGGGGACCGTCGCGTTGCTCACCACGCCGGACGGCATCGACGGAGACCGAGCGCTCAACCCGGACAACAGGTACCCGGAATGGCAGCAGTCGGTCGCCGCCCGCTCGGCGCTCCGCCTCGGCTTCTACCGGCCCGGCCGCCACGCGTCCCGCGTGCGGTGCCCACTGCTCGTCCTCGTCTGCGACCAAGATCAGTCAGTGCTCGCAGCGCCGGGCGTCGACGCGGCGAACCGCGCTCCCCGCGGAGAGCTCGTCCGGCTGGCCGGCGGGCACTACGAGCCGTTCCTGGGCGGCCATGAGCAGGCCGTCGACGCCGAGCTGCACTTCCTGCGCCGGCACCTGCTGGATCGTTCACCGGCGGGTCGCTCCGCCCATGCCGACTCCCCGCGCTGAGGCGGACGGTCATGCCGAAGATCGAGCTGTCCGCCGGGACGATCGAGTACGAGGACACCGGCGGCGACGGTCCCACGATCGTGCTGTTGCACGGGTTGATGATGGACGCGTCGCTGTGGGACGGACCGATCGCCGAGCTGTCCGCCGATCACCGCTGCGTGGCACCGACGCTGCCGCTCGGCGCCCATCGTCACGCGATGCACGCCGACGCCGACCTGTCCCTGGCCGGGATAGCTCGGCTGGTCTCAGAGTTCCTCGACCGCCTCGATCTGCAGGACGTCACTCTCGTCGGCAATGACACTGGCGGCGCGCTCGTCCAACTGCTCATCTGCGACGGTGCCGCACGCGTGGGACAGGTCGTCCTCGCCTCGTGCGACGCGTTCGACAACTTTCCGCCAGGGCTGACAGGCAAGACGCTCGTGCTGACCGGCAAGCTGTCGCCCCGGATGTTCGGGCTGTTCATGCAGCAGATGAGGCTTCGGATGATCCGGCGGCTTCCGATCGCGTTCGGGTGGCTGACCAAGCGTGGGGACGCTGCCACCGCGCGGTGGATGAAGCCGATCCTGAAGCAGCCGGAGATCCGCCGCGACGCGGTGCGAGCCCTGCGAGCAGCAGCGGCAGACACCAACCTCCTGGCCGCCGCCGCATGCCTGCCGACCTTCAGCCGCCCCGCCCTCGTGGTCTGGGCGAGCGAGGATCGCGTGATGCCACCCGAGCACGGCCGGCGCCTGGCCGACCTGCTCCCGCAAGGACGACTGGTCGAGGTCGAAGACAGCTACACGCTTCTCCCCTTGGACCAGCCGGCGAGACTTGCGCAGATCATCCGCGAGTTCACCTACGCGATCGATGCACCCTAGACGTACGTGCCGGCGGCGGGGTGGCGCACTAACCTGATCCGGTGACCACTGAGCTGACCTTGCTGTCACGCGTGGCCTTCCGCGATCAAGAGATCACTGGTCCCCGGGTGCGTGGCCTTGTCGCTCTCCTTGCCGGCGAGCTGCGCTCGGGCCGTAGCACTGGTCGACTGGTGGAGGGCCTCTGGCCGGACGAGCGACCAGTGAGTCCGACCAAGGCGCTTCAGGTCCTCGTCTCCCGTGCCCGATCACAGCTCGGGCCTGGCATCATCGCCAGCACACACACCGGCTACCGCCTCTCCTTGAGTGAGGAGCAGGTCGACACCTCCGCCGTCCTTCTCAGGGCGTCCGCGAGCGCACGCCATTCCAGTTCCGGCGACCACGCCGCAGCGCTCGCAGTAGCCGAGGCAGGCCTCGCGTTCTGGGCCGGTGCTCCGGACCTCGAGCCTGAGCTGGACGACCCGTTATCCGTACTGCGCAGAGAAGCGGCAATGACGTACCGGTCCCTGGTGCGTGCTCGCGCGCTGGCTCAGTCGAGGCTGGGTCAGAGCTCCCAGGCGGTCGAGGCGCTCACCGAGCTGTTCCGTGAGCGGCCGCGAGACGAGGAAGTCCTGCTGGAACTGCTGCGCTGCGAGGCGGCCACCTTGGGGCCGCCAACGGCCCTGGCCAGGTACGAGGCGTACCGCCGCTCGCTGCGAGACGAGCTCGGCACCGATCCCGGTAGCAGTCTCCTGGCTCTGCATCAACACCTGCTGCAGAGCCAGGCTCCGGCGATCCGGCACGGAATCGAGTACGAGCCCAACCCGCTGCTCGGCCGCGACGAGGATCTCGCCGCGGTCGCGAGCTTGTTGCGCAGCTCCCGGGTGACCTCGATCGTCGGTGCGGGCGGCCTGGGCAAGACCCGGCTCGCACACGTCGTGAGCCGCCAGGCGGAGCAGCGGGTCGTGCACTTCGTCGCGCTCGCCGGTGTCACCCTCGATGAGGACGTCGTCAGTGAGGTCGCCGCTGTCCTTGGCGTCGCCGACACCCGACGCACCTCTGTCGGTCACCTCGCCGGCCCGTCGGATGTCCTTGCCGGCATCGCCAGTGCCCTCGGGCCTGGTCCCGCCCTGCTGGTCCTGGACAACTGTGAGCACCTCATCCGAGGTTCCGCTGAGCTGGTGCAGGCTCTGGTGTCGATGACCCGGGAGTTGCGCGTACTCACCACCAGCCGTTCGCCGCTGGGCCTGTCGTCGGAATCGGTGTACCAGCTTCCGGGACTGACGCTGCCGACGACGGTCGAGCTCTTCTCGCAGCGTGCCATGGCAGCTCGTCCTGGCATCGACCTGCCTGCCGATGTGGTCGAGGAGCTGTGCCGCCACTTGGACGGGCTTCCGCTTGCGGCCGAGCTCGCGGCGGCGCGGGTCCGCGTCATGTCCGTGGCCGAGATCGCTCGCCGCCTGGAGGATCGGTTCGCCCTGTTGCGTGGCGGCCCCCGGGACGCACCGGAGCGGCACCGCACCCTGCACGCTGTCGTCGACTGGAGCTGGAACCTTCTCGAACCGGCCGGGCAGGCGGCGTTGCGGGCACTGTCGGTCTTCCCCGGCGGGTTCACCGCCGACGCCGCCGAGCATCTGCTCGGCGATGCCGACACCCTACGGATCCTGGAGCACCTGGTCGACCAGTCGCTGCTCGAGGTGGTCGACACCCCGTCGGGTGCGCGCTTTCGGATGCTCGAGACCGTGCGTGAGTTCGGCACGGCTCATCGGGAGGCGGCTGGGGAGAACGACCGCGTGGTCGACGGCTTTCTGGCCTGGGCGCGCGATTTCGGGGCTGCGAACCACCAGGCGGTCTTCGGTGCCGATCCCTTCGCATCCAGCGAGCGGATCAGGGCCGAGCAGGACAACCTCCTGCGGGCTCTGCGGCTTGGCCTCACCCGATCCGACGGCCCAGCTGTAGCGGCTACGTCGGCCGTACTTGGAAGCCTTTGGGTGGTCGATACCGACTACATGCGCCTCACGACCTTGGAAGAGACCGCCTGGGTGCTGTCACACTTCCGACCCGGGCCAGACCTGGTCGAGGCGACCCGCACGGCCTCGACTCTGACCCTCGCGAGCATCTACATGTTCCAGGGCCTCCGCGCGACGCGATCCCTGGTCACCCTGCGCCGGCTGCCACTGGCAAAGCCGGACACCCTCATCCGGGCCACCGCAGCCGTACTGCGTGCAATCCCTGACCTCCCGGGACCGCAGCCCTCGGCACTGGGTGCCCTGAGCGACAGCGACGAGCCGCTCCTGGCCGGCGTCGCAAACGGCATCGCCAGCTACCTCTGGGAGCGCGAGGGCGACCTGGGCAGCGCACTGAAGGCCGCCCGACGGATGCTCGAAGCATTCGACCTACCGGAGCATCCGTGGATCTGGGGCACCGCTCGCTCCCGGGCCGGTGAACTGTGTCTGCAGGTCGAACAGGGCGCCGAGGCAGCACGTCACCTCGGGGAGGCGCTGCAGGTGCAGGAGAAGCTCGGCGCCCGGTCGGACATGGTTGGCCAGCTCCGCTGGGGGCTGGTGCTCGCCAACCTGCAGCTGGGAGCCATCGACGAGGCGGAGCGCTGGCTGGAGCTGGCAGCGCAGAGCCAGGGGGACGAGGCCAGCGGCACAATGACCTTCGGCCTCGGCGTCCGGGCGGAGATCTCGTTGGCGCGAGCTGACGTCGATGCCGGTCTCGGCCTGTGGCGACGAGCCGTCGACGGGCTGAAGAAGGTCGAGCGCCCGATCTCCGGCGTCGACTCCGCCCTCGACCCCTGGGCCCTCGAGGTCCAGGCCGTCACCGTGACCGCCCATGCGCAGCATGGCCGACCCGACCTCGTCGAGGAGCTCACCACCGAGCTGCCGCACCGACTGACGACAATGCTCACCGATCCCCTGGCCAATCCGCCGGCTTACCTCATGGAGCTCGCGATCTGCGGCGCACTCCTGCTGGCGCTGGCCATGGTTGACCTGGACCGTGGCGCGCGCACCGGCGACGAGCAAGCCACCGCGTCTGGGGTGCGGATGATCGCCCTCGCGGAGCGCTTCCGGTTCCTACGGAACTTCCACCCGACCATGTCCTCCGCACGTGCCCGCCACGCGGCCGAGCACGCCGACAAGGCGGCGTACGACGACGCGGTGTCGTCGTACGCCGGCCTTGATCGCGCCGAGCTGCGAGCCGCCGCCCTGGCCTTGCTGCGGGAGCGCGCCCAGAGGTGACCCGGCAAGGAGAAGCGCTCTAACGCGAGGGATCGCGGTTGAACAGTCTCTTCGCCCAGAGGTAGCCGGCCGCGGCGATTCCGGCACACCAGGCGACGGAGAGCACCCCGCTGTTGCCGATGGCAGTGCCCAGCAGCAATCCGCGCAGGGTCTCGATGATCGGGGTGAAGGGCTGGTACTCCGCGAACCAGCGCAGCCCGGCCGGCATGGAATCGGTGGGCACGAAGCCACTGCCGAGGAACGGCAGGAAGACCAGCGGCATAGGGAGGTTGCTCGCGGTCTCGACGCTCTTGGTCACCATGCCCAGCGCGACCGACAGCCAGACGAGCGCGAAGGTGATCATCGCAAGAACACCGGCAATCAGGACCCACTCGACGGGAGTGGCGGTGGGCCGGAACCCGATCAGCAGCGCGATGCCGATGACGACCACCAGGCCGAGCATGGTCTGGATCAGGCTGCCGACGACATGTCCGGTCAGCACCGAGACGCGGGCAATCGCCATGGTGCGGAACCTGGCGATGATGCCCTCGGTCATGTCCATGGCCACCGAGATGGCGGTCCCCTGGGCTGCCGCGGCCACTGTCATCAGGAGAATCCCGGGAGTCACGTAGTTCACGTACGCGGCGCGACCGCCGGACCCGCCGCCGAGTCCGTCGCCCAGCGTGCCGCCGAAGACGTACACGAACAGCAGCAGGAACACGACCGGCATGCCGACGAGCATCAAAGTCATGGACGGGTAGCGCAGCATGTGCCGGAGCTGGCGACGCAGCATCGTCGCTGAGTCGGCCACGGCGTAGGAAACTGTGGTCATCGAACCGGTTCCTTGTCTTTGTCCAGCTGGCCGGTGAGGGCGAGGAAGACGTCGTCGAGGTCGGGAGTGTGCACCGTCAGCTCGTCGACCTCGATCGATTCGTCGTCGAGCCTGTCCAGCAGGTTCTTCAGGGACCGCAGACTGGCGTCGCTGGGCACCTGCAGAGTGAGCGCAGCTTCATCGCGCATCGCGCCGCCGAGAGCGTGGGCGGCCGATTCGAGACCGCGCGTGTCGGCGAACCGCAGGCGAACGTGCCCGCCGGGAATGCGGCGCTTGAGCTCCTCCGGAGTGCCTTCGGCGACCAGCTTCCCGTGGTCGAGGACCGCGATCCGATCCGCGAGCTGATCGGCTTCCTCCAGGTACTGCGTAGTCAGGAAGATCGTGACCCCGCCGGCCACGAGGTCACGGATGAGCTGCCACATCGTGCGGCGGCTGCGTGGGTCGAGTCCGGTGGTCGGCTCGTCGAGGAAGATGATGCGCGGGTCGCCGACCAGGGTCATCGCGAGGTCGAGCCGGCGCCGCATGCCGCCGGAGTAGCCGCCGACCCGCCGGTCACCGGCCTGCGTGAGCCCGACGCGCTCGAGCAGCTCACCCGCGCGCTCGCGGGCCACCGCGCCGCGCAGGCCGTGGAGCGCGCCCTGCATCCGCAGCAGCTCGCGCCCCGTCATCAGCGGGTCGATCGCCGCCTCCTGGAGCGCGACGCCGATCTGGCGCCGCACCGCGTCGGCGTCGCTCACCACGTCGTGCCCGGCCACGCGCGCGACGCCGGCCGTGGGCCGCAGCAGCGTCGTGAGGATGCGCACCGACGTGGTCTTGCCGGCGCCGTTCGGGCCGAGGAAGCCGTAGATCTCGCCGGCGGACACCGCGAGGTCGAGCCCGTCGACGGCGCGGATCCCGCCCTTGAACTCGCGCTCGAGGCCCTCGACCTCGATCGCGAAGGGGAGTGCGTCGAGGGGAGGCATCGCCATACGAGGCTAGACGACGGCTTTTCGGGTTTATGCCGGGCGGAAGCCCTCCCGCGCCTCTGGCTCGGCGTGCTTGAGCATGAGGTGCTGGGCGACCGTGTACTCGAGCACCGCCTCCTCGGACATGTCCTTGCCGAACCCGGAGGCCTTGAAGCC
>DASTVQ010000040.1:0-3989 GCA_035759015.1 Kribbella sp. | reverse complement strand
CTTCGTCTGCAACTCGTCGATCCGCTGGATCAGGATCACCGCCAGTACCGCGGCCGCGGTGGTGAACAGCGCCGACACCGAGGAAAGGACGACGTTCGTCCGCAGTTGGCCCGGCTCGGCCGCGGCGACCAGGATCCCGCGCTGCACCACGTTGCCCGAGACCAGGCCGGCGACCCAGGTGAGCCACCAGGCCCAGACCAGCTGGGTGCCCGGGATCTCCTTCAGGCTCGCCGTGTGCGGGTCGGTCCGCGGGTCGCTGGCCGCGACGATGTCGTCCACGACCTGCTTGGGGTACCAGAGGTTCACCAGCGGGCAGATCCAGCTGCCGAGCACCCAGCCGCGGGTGAACCGGTGCCGGCCGCGGCAGAACATCTCCGCGTTCCACCGGACCCGCCACAGCCAGACGATGAACACCACCGCGGCCGCCAGCAGCGCGAGCGCGGCGACAATTCCGAGCGAACCGGAGATGAGGTCGGCCTCGGCCAGATGGTCCGGGTCGTCGGCGTACCTCCTGAGCGTCTGGTACGAGTACCAGTCCGACCAGGCGGTGGCCCAGGTGGAGACGGTGACGAGCCCGATCAGGATGGACGCGGCCAGGCCCATCGCACGCTCGGAACTGAACCAGCGGTCCAGCGGCGGTTGCGGCGCCCAGCTCGGCATGCATCAGATGTAGCACAACACCGCGTGACCGGGCGAGGACATCGGGTCGCGGCCGGTTCGTGGCGCATTTCCGCCGGAAAACTGTCGGTGGGCAGCGGCAGGATGGGGGTATGCGCTGGTCCGTGATCGACTCGCCCATCGGCGACCTCACTCTCGCGGTCGACGACATCGGCCTCTGCCGCCTGCACTTCGGCTCGACCGACCGGCCGGTCGACGCCGACCCGCTGCTCACCGAGACCGCCGAGCAACTGAAGGCGTACTTCGCCGGTGAGCTCCAGGAGTTCACCGTGCCGCTGTCGGTCCGCGGCGGCTCCGACTTCGAGCGTGCCGTCTGGGCCCAGCTCGGCCGGATCCCCTACGGCGAGATGCAGACGTACGGCGACGTCGCGAAGATCGTCGGGGACAGCGGCGCCGCCCGGGCCGTCGGCGTCGCCTGCAACCGCAACCCGATCGCCATCGTCCTGCCCTGCCACCGGGTGGTCGGCGCGGGCGGCAAGATGGTCGGTTTCGGCGGCGGCATCCCGACCAAACGCCACCTGCTCGAGCTCGAGGCCCGGGTCACGCTCGAGACGCTCTGGACCTGACCGCGGTAACCGGCGCGGCACGCTGCGAAACCTGACGAAGATCTGACACCGAGATGGTGCTTGTCAGCGCGCGGTTGGGGTTACCAGAGGACTAACGTTGCTAACAGCGATCGGATCGTCACGTTTGAAGCGAGCGATTCAACCGCGCCCTCCACCCTGCCCCGGAAGACTCATAGATGACCAAAACCCGCTCGACAGCCCACCTCCACTCCGACCTGAGCGCGCTGATGGACAAGAGCGCAGAAGACTGGTCCGCCCCCGAGATCCAGGACGCCGCCCGTGCGGCGCTCCAACTGCACGCGCCCGACCGCGAGCCGCTGACCTGGGTCAAGCGGTTCGGCATCCTGCCCTGGCTGCACCGCAACGACGCGGTGTGCCTGCACTGCGGCGGCACCTACCCGTGCATCACCCACCGGTACGCCACCCAACTGCTCTCGGCCGGCCGTTACACGATCGCCAAGCCGGACCACGCGGACGCCGATACCGATGATCCCGAGCCGCGATCGAACTGACGTCGTACGCGCAAGGCGACGCCGAGCAAACGAAGGCCGCGAACCCCAGGATCGGGTTCGCGGCCTTCGCCGTTGCGGTTCGGTCAGTCGCGGTGGTTGGTCAGGAGTCGGTCGGCTTGGACTCGGTCGAGCCGGTCGGCTTCCGGGTGGTGGTGGTCTTCTTCGCCGCCGTACCGCTCGCCGCCGTACCGCTCGACGTCGCGCCGTTCGCGGCCGCCTTCGCCTCGGCGTCCGCCTTCGTGGCGTCGGCCTTGGCACTGTCGTCGGTCTTGGCACTGTCGGGCTTGGCGGTGTCGGCCTTGGCGGTGTCGGCCTTGGCGGTGTCCGGCTTCGGCGACTCCGCCTTCGGCGCGTCGGTCTTCGGCGCGTCGGTCTTGCCGTTGGCGGACGGGGTCTCCGGGCGCGAGGTCGTACCGGCCGGGGCGGAGCTGTAGTCGCGACCGCTGGTCGGCGTCGACTGCCAGGCCGGCTCCGGCGGGGTCAGGAGCTTCTTCACCGCTGCCGCGGCCAGGGCGCCGAAGCCCACGATCAGCATGACCGTGCGGAGCTTGTGGCTCTTCTTCTTCGGCACGTCGATCTCACCCTTGAGCGCGGCCTTGGTGGCTCTGCCCCGGCGTGAGGTCTCCTCGACCACCGGCTCGGCGGCGGCCGCCAGCGACGCCAGTGCGGCGGTCACCTTCGGCAGCACGTCGTCGTTGAACCGCTCCCGCGCCTTCTCGGCCGCGTGCTCGGTGGCCGGTCCGACCTTGGCCAGCGCGTCGTCGATCACCGGGCTGGCCTTCTCGACCGCGACACCCGCGTAGTGGGCGCCACGCTCGACAGCCTTCTCGGCGTAGGGCGACACCTTCTCCCGTGCGGTACCCACAGCGGGGCCGAGGTGGTCACGGACCTGGCCGACAGCCGGCCCGATCTTCTCCGACGCCGACTCGGCGAGTGGCCGGACCCGGTCCTTCGCGGTCTCGACCCGGCCCTTGGAATTCCTCAAACCCACGGTTCCCTCCTCGGTGCCACCCGTCATGACGGACAGCGCTCCGGCCCATCGGCGTCATGGACCCCTGCTGATACGGCTCTGGACAAATCCGGTGTCATCTGCATCGTACGACGTACCCGGCCAATCATCCGGTGCCCCATCCCGCCCCACCCATTCCCCGGCCGGTTCGCAGCCCGCTCCTCGGGCACCACCCCTTCCATACCAACCCCCTGGGCGAAGCGAAAGGGCGAACGTCATCCGCTTCGGCTTGGGCTCCTTCCTTCCCCCACCCCGGAGCGGGAGCGGAGGGGTGGGGTTTGTCTTCCGGCCGGTCGGTGCGGTTCTGCTTGGACTCACATGACAGGATCGAGGGCGTAAGCCGTAACTGATCTAGGAGTGACTCCCGTGGCCGAAGAGCTGTACGCGACCCTGCAGACGACGAAGGGCGACGTCGTCATCAGGCTGTTCCCCAACCACGCGCCGAAGACGGTGAGCAACTTCGTCGGGCTGGCCGAGGGCACCAAGGAGTGGACCGACCCGCAGACCGGGCAGGCCACCACCAGGAAGTTCTACGACGGACTGACCTTCCACCGGGTGATCGACGGCTTCATGATCCAGGGCGGCTGCCCACTCGGCACCGGCACCGGCTCGCCCGGGTACGCGTTCGACGACGAGATCCACCCGGAGCTCCAGTTCGACCGCCCGTACCTGCTGGCGATGGCGAACGCCGGCATCCAGTTCGGCCGCGGCACCAACGGCTCGCAGTTCTTCGTGACCGTCGTCCCGACGCCGCACCTGAACCGTAAGCACACCATCTTCGGCGAGGTCGCCGACGACGAGTCGAAGAAGGTCGTGGACGCGATCGCGACCGCGAAGACCGCGCCGGGCGACCGGCCGATCGAGCCGATCCTGATCAACAACGTCGTGATCGAGCGCAAGAACGCCTGACTTTCCGGTCCGGGCCGGTCAGCCGGCCCGGATCCGCCGTCCTGTGGAGGATCCAGCAGCGTGACCGAGACCGTCTGCTACCGGCACCCGGATCGGCCCGCCGGGGTCCGCTGCCAGCGCTGTGACCGGCCGATCTGCCCGGCCTGCATGAACAGCGCCGCGGTCGGTTTCCAATGCCCGAGCTGCTTCAACGAGGGCGCGAAGTCGGTTCCGCGGACCCGGACGTCGCTCGGCGGCATCCAGCGCGGCAACCCGCAGGTCGTCACGATCAGCCTGATGGCGATCAACGTGCTGGTCTTCATCGCCGTCCACACC
>DASTVQ010000039.1:0-22564 GCA_035759015.1 Kribbella sp. | reverse complement strand
ACCGTCGGCCATGTCGCGCCCGGACTCCAGACCGGCTTCTGCCAGGACACCGGTGGCGGGTGGGGCAACGTGATGATCGCGCACCGCAGCCAGCTGTACGCCGTACCGGACGGGTTGAGCGACGAGCGGGGCGTGCTCGTGGAGCCGCTGGCCTGCGCGGTCCATACGGCGTTGCGCGCGATGGTCGAGCCGGGTCAGTCGGTGCTGGTCAGCGGCGCCGGGGCGGTCGGGTTGTTCGCCACGCTGGCGCTGCGCGAGCTCACCCAGGCGGGGCGGATCACGGTGGTCGCCAAGCACGCGAAGCAGCGCGAGCTCGCCCGCAGCTTCGGCGCGAGTGACGTGGTGGCGCCGGACGAGGTGTTCCGCGGTGTCCGCCGGGCGACCGGTGCGTTCCGGCTGAAGCCGGAGCTCGGGCGCGAGTTCCTGCTCGGTGGTGTGGACGTCGCGGTGGACGCGGTCGGCAGCAAGGACTCCATCGACACGGTGCTGCGGGCAACCAAGGCGGGCGGCCGGGTGGTCCTGTCCGGCATGCCGTCGACCGGTGCCGATCTGTCCCCGGTATGGTTCCGCGAGCTCGAGCTCACCGGCAGCTACGCCTCCGCGCGGGAGGAGCCGAACGGCCGGCCCGCCTTCGAGACCGCGCTGGAGCTGGCCGAGAAGGCACCGCTCGACGGCGTGGTCGGGGCGACGTACCCGCTGTACCGCTGGCGTGAGGCGCTGGACCACGCGCACTCGGCCGGCCGACTGGGCACCGTCAAGGTCGCCTTCGATGTGAGGGCGTCATGACGACCGCACGGTGCCATCCTGAAGATGTGGCCGGGGCCGGTCCGATAGGCCCGATGAACGACGACACGCCGGGTCCCGAGGGCCCGATGAACGTACTACCAGAGGAGATCTGATGTCCCGGCCAGGGTTTGTGCTTGAGGTGGACGACCGGACGCCGCCGCTGATCGTGCACTCCGGTGAGGGCTTCCAGCTGGAGCGGTTCCCGCTCGGCACGCGGGTGGTCTACCCGCCGGAGTCGCTGCCCCCGGTGCGGGACGTCGAGGAGGCGATCGACGACGCGCTGCGAAACCCGATCGAGTCCGAGCCGTTGCCGGAGCTGCTGCGGCCCGGGATGCGGCTGACGATCGCCTTCGACGACATCTCGCTGCCACTGCCGCCGATGAAGAAGCCCGACATCCGCCAGCGGATCATCGAGGCCGTGCTCACGATGGCGGCGGACGCCGGTGTGGACGACGTGGAGCTGATCTCCGCGAACGCGCTGCACCGCCGGCTGACCCCGAACGAGCTGCGCGACATCGTCGGCGAGCGGGTGTTCCGCTCCTTCTTCCCCGACGGGAAGCTCTACAACTTCGACGCCGAGGACCGCGACAACCTGACCCACCTGGGCCAGACCGAGCACGGCGAGGACGTCGAGATCTCCAAGCGGGCGGCTGAGTCCGACCTGCTGGTGTACGTGAACGTGAACCTGGTGGCGATGGACGGCGGCCACAAGTCCACCTCGATCGGGCTGGCGTCGTACAAGTCGCTGAAGCACCACCACAACAGCCACACGATGATCCACTCGCGGTCCTTCATGGACCACAAGGCCTCGAAGATGCACCACTCGGCCTGGCGGATGGGCGCGATCCTGACCGAGCACGTCAAGGTCTTCCAGATCGAGACCACGCTGAACAACGACATCTTCGGCGGCCCGCTGGAGTTCCTGCAGAAGCGCGAGTGGGAGTGGTCGATCAAGGACCAGGCCGCGATGCTCGCCGCGAAGCGCGGGCTCGCCGCCGCGCCGAACAAGCTGCGGCACCGGATCTTCACCGACGTCCGCTCCAACTACGGGCTGACCGGGATCCACGCCGGCAAGATCGAGCCGGTGCACGACAAGACACTGGAGAATGTGCACCGACAGCACCTGGTCGAGGTGCAGGGCCAGTCCGACGTCGCGATCATGGGCGTGCCGTTCGTCGGCCCGTACAACGTGAACTCGGTGATGAACCCGATCCTGGCCGCCTGCATGGGCCTGGGCTACTACTTCAACTCCTACCGGGGCCAGCCGATCGTGCGCAAGGACGGCGCGGTCATCTTGTACCACCCGGTGCCGTACGAGTTCAGCCAGCTGCACCACCCGTCGTACGTGGACTTCTTCGAGGAGGTGCTGTCGGAGTCGACCGACCCCGCCACCATCGAGGCGAAGTTCGAGAAGCAGTACGCCGAGGACCCGTGGTACATCCACCTGTACCGGACGTCGTACGCCTACCACGGCGTGCACCCGTTCTACATGTGGTACTGGATCAGCCACGCGCTGGATCACTGCGGCGACATCGTGTGGGTCGGCGCGAACCGCAAGACGGTCGAGCGGATGGGCTTCCGGTCCGCCTCGACGCTGCAGGACGCGCTGGAGATGGTGAGCCACTCGGTCGGCCGGTCCCCGTCGATCACCTACCTGCACAACCCGCCGCACCTGCTCGCGGACGTGCGCTGATGGGGACGAGCCTGGTGAAGTACGGTCGCGACACCGCGCGCGACGTGAAGCAGGTGGCTCGCGGCTGGCGCTGGGGCCGCCGCCCGCAGGTCCCGCGCAGCGCCGAGCCGTACGTCATCCCCAAGGAGACCACGGTCTTCCCGACCAGGTGGGCTCGTACGCCGGCGGCGATGGCCCTGCGTGAGGTGCTGCAGAAGGGCGCGCTCAACTCGGTGCTCCGCTTCGAGGTGAACCCTCGGGTGAGCGGCCTCGACATGCTCGGCAAGGTGAACGGGCCCTGCCTCATCGTGGCGAACCACTCGTCCCACCTGGACACCCCGCTGCTGCTGTGCACGCTGCCCGACGCGTGGCGCCGCAAGACCGCGGTGGCCGCCGCGGCGGACTACTTCTTCGACACCTGGTGGCGGGCGACCGCGTCGGCAATCGTGTTCAACACGTTCCCGATCGAGCGGCGCGGCGGCAAGCTCAGCTCGACCCCGGGCGATCTGCTCGCGGACGGCTGGAACGTCGTCGTCTTCCCCGAGGGCACCCGGTCGGTCGACGGCTGGATGGAGCGTTTCCGGATGGGCGCCGCCTACCTCGCCGTCGAGCACGGCGTCCCGGTGGTCCCGGTCGGCATCAAGGGATCGTTCGCCGCGATGCCTCGCGGTCGCGGCTGGCCGGTCCCCGGTCGCCCGACAGTCGCGGTCCGGTACGGCGAGGCGCTCCGCCCGGCGGAGGGGGAGACCGCCCGCGAGTTCGCGCCGAAGATCTCCGCCGCGGTGTCGGCGCTGATCGACGAGGAGAACTCGACCTGGTGGGAGGCCCGCAAGCGGGTCGCGGCCGGTGCGTCCCCCTCGCAGTCGGGCCCGAACGCCGCGCGCTGGCGCCGGGTCTGGGAGCAGACCGCCCCGCTGCCGTCGGCCGAGTCCAACCGTCGCGCGTGGAAGTGACCGGCGAGCTGCGGTACAGACCACGGTTCGCCGCCGTCGGTCGCGCCTTCTGGGCGTTGGCCGGGGTGTACCTGGCCCTTGGCGCGGCGTTCTGCTGGTCACTGAGCACCTGGGCCATCAGCGGCTCCGTCGCGGGGGCACTGTTCGCCGTCTACGTGCTGGTCTTGGCTGTCGTCGTCGTGCGCACCTTCGCGCGGACGTCGCTCACTGTCGACAGCGAACGGGTCGTCTACCTCGACGGGTGGGGGCGTCGGACCCGGGTGCTGAACCGGTCGGAGATCGTGCGGGTCATCTCGATTGGCCGGATCCACGGCGGCTTGGTGCCCGGCGGCAGTCTGATCATCCTCGCCCGGGACGGAGACAGGATCGGTGCCGGGCACTGGTTGTGGGATGCAGAGTTGCTCGATCGAGTGGCCGCTACGGTCGCGGGCGGCTACGTGCAACCCGAGCACTGGCCGTCCGTGCGCCCGTACGACCTGCTGCGTGAGCTGGGTGTCGATCCCGCGGTCCGACGCAGCCCGCTCGCATACGGGGCGATGATGGTGATCAGTGCGGCGGCCGGCGTCTTGATCGCGTGGCCGCTCGTCACGGCTCTGCTCTGACCGATCACTGCACGGTGAGGACGATCTTGCCCCGCGTGCGGCCCTTTTCGCCGAGCTGGTGAGCCTTGCCGGCATCGGCGAGGTCGAAGGTGGCCTCGATCTCGGGGCGCAGGAGACCGGCCTCCACCAGTGCCGCCAGCTCAGCCAGTCCGTGGCCGTCCGGCTCGACCAGCAGGGTCGTCGCCCGGACACCGCGGGCATCGGCCGCAGCGCGGATCGACTCGGTCACCCCGCCCAGGACCGGAACGAGCAGACCACCAGGGCGGAGTACCGGGAGCAGCTTGATGCTGTTGTCACCGCCGATGCAGTCCACCACCAGGTCGACGTCGTGGACCACCGCCGCGACATCGGTCCGGCTGTAGTCGATCGTCTCGTCGGCGCCCAGCCCGCGGAGGAAAGCGTGCTTGTCCGATCGCGCGCTGGCGATGACGACGGCACCGCGGGCCTTGGCGATCTGAACGGCCAGGTGCCCGACGCCGCCGCCCGCGGCCGTGATCAGGACACGATGCCCGGGCTGGACGTTCGCCGTGTCCACCAGGATCTGCCAAGCGGTCAGGCCGGCCAACGGCAACGCGCCGGCCTCGACGTGGCCGAGCCGCGCAGGCTTGAGGGCGAACTGCCGCGACGGCGCGGCGACGAGCTCCGCGTAGCACCCAGCCTCCCGCGGGAACCACGGCAGGCCGATCACCTCATCGCCCGGCCGGAATCGCGTCACGCCGACACCGATCTCCTCGACCACACCCGACACGTCCCAGCCCAGGATGAACGGCGGCTGATCGAACATGCCCTCGCCCGCACGGGTCGCCCAGTCCACCGGGTTCACCCCGGCCGCGCAGACCCGGACCAAGATCTCCGTCGGCATCGCGGTGCGGTCGGCGACCTCCACCAGCTCGAGGACCTCCGGTCCGCCGAACCGCTCCTGCCGAACAGCGCGCATGGTGGCAATCCTCTCCTGATCCGCGGTCTCGGCGCCCATCACATCAGGTTCGAGGGCCCGCCTGGTTGTCAGATGCCGGCGTCAGGGCTCGGTACGCTGACCCCTGTGAGCCTCGCCGTACGTGTCATCCCCTGCCTCGACGTCGACGCCGGCCGGGTGGTCAAGGGAGTCAACTTCACCGATCTCCGTGACGCCGGGGATCCGGTCGAGATGGCCCAGGTGTACGACGCGGAGGGTGCCGACGAGCTGACCTTCCTCGACATCACCGCCTCCTCGGGCTCGCGTGAGACGACGTACGACGTGGTCCGTCGGACGGCCGAGCAGGTGTTCATCCCGCTCACTGTCGGCGGCGGTGTCCGCGAGCCGGCCGACGTGGACCGGCTGCTGCGGGCGGGCGCCGACAAGGTCGGCATCAACACCGGCGCGATCGCCCGCCCGGCCGTGATCGAGGAGATCGCGCACCGGTTCGGCAACCAGGTGCTGGTGCTGTCGGTGGATGCCCGGCGGGCCCCGGACCAGGCGTCCGGCTTCGAGGTGACGACCCACGGCGGCCGCCGGTCCACCGGGATCGACGCGGTCGAGTGGGCCCGGCGGGGCGCTGAGCTGGGCGCGGGGGAGATCCTGCTCAACTCGATGGACTCCGACGGGACCAAGCAGGGCTTCGACCTGGAGATGATCCGCGCGGTCCGGGCAGTCGTCGACGTACCGCTGATCGCCAGCGGGGGAGCGGGCGCACCCGAGCACTTCCCGCCCGCGGTCGAGGCCGGGGCGGACGCCGTGCTGGCGGCCAGCGTCTTCCACTTCGGCGAGCTGCGGATCGCGGACGTCAAGAAGGCGCTCCGCGACGCCGGCATCGTGGTCCGGTAACGGACATGGTCGCGCATCGGCCCGAGCAGACCACGCGGCTGATCGCCGACGTGGAGCAGGAGTTGTCCAAGCTGTTCCGTCGCTCCAGGTCGACCTCGATGCTGCTGGCCCGGCGGGTGCACCCGGACATGGATGCGGCCGGCTACGCCCTGATCTCCCAGATCGAGCTCGGTACGTCGACGGGCCGCGCCGGGCTGCGCGCCTCCGAGGTGGCCCAGTCCCTCGGTCTGGACAAGTCCACGGTCAGCCGAGGACTGACGCAGCTCGAGACCCTCGGACTGATCGAGCGGATAGACGACCCGGGCGACGGGCGCGCACGGCTACTACGGCTCACCAAGATCGGCGCGGAGCGGTTCGGCGCCATGCGGGCCCAGCGCCAGGAACAGTTCCAGGCGATCCTGGACCGCTGGGACACCGAAGACCTGGCCACCCTGGCCCGCCTCCTCGGCCGCCTCAACGCCGACTTCACCTAACCCCTCCACCACCTCCCCCCACCCCGGACGAGTTCCCCCAGCCCGCCTTGTCCGCCGATCGGTCCGAACCTGCCCCGCCCCACGCCAGGCGTTCGCCCCACTCCGGCGGCGATCGGTCCGAACCCGCCCCGCCCCACGCCAGGCGTTTCCCCCGCTCCGGCGGCGATCGGTCCGAATCCGCCCCGCCCCACGCCAGGCGTTTCCCCCGACCACCACCGCCGACTCGACGACCTTGAGCACCGACCGCCATCGTCGACCCGACGGCCTTGAGCACCGACCAGCCACCACGAGGCCCGACAAACGACCGCCCGGTGCACAAAGTCGCCCTGGCGACCGCCGAGCGTACGACCTTGTGCACCGCCCAGCCACCAATAGCCCCGGAAGATGACCGGCCGGTGCACAAAGTGGTGTTGGCACCTCGACGGAGAAGCCTCGGGCCTCAGTCGGACGTCGCGAGCGCAGCGTCCCACACGGCCGACGCGCAGGACAGTGGCGCGGGGAAGCGCCTGCTCCGTCCAGGGGCGGATTCGGACCGATCGCCGCCGGAGTGGGGTCACGCGTGGGGGCGGGGCGGATTCGGACCGATCGGCGCCGGGTTCCGACCCCGACGACCTTGAGCACCCGGCGGTGGCGGTCGGTGCTCAAGGTTGTCGGGTCGGCGGTGGCGAGGTCGTTCGGGAAGTCCTGCGCTGGCTGGTCATTGTTCGGGGCTGGGTGCTCTTCATCAAGGAGGTGGTCCCAGCGCGAAGGAGGTCCCACCGCGCCGGCCCGTCGCCAAGCTGGACAACGCCGCGGCCGAATGAGCCAGGCTGTGGCGGTGCTCTTGGCGAACTGCCACGCCCGCGGCTCGTCAGCGCGGTGGTTCGAGCGTGCTCAGCTCGCGGACGCGGATGATCGGTGACCGGACCAGCCACAGCACTGCCAGCAGGCCACCGGCCGACGAGATCAGCAACGTCTCCCGAACACCCAGCCAGGTCCCCAGCAGACCGCCGATGACCGCGCCGAGCGGCCGGACGCCGTAGTTGATGCTGCTGAACGCGCCCGCCACCCGGCTTCGCATCTGGTCGTCGATCACCGCCGCCTGCAACGCGTTCAGCGGTACGTCGAAGCACATCACCGCGAAGGCCCCGACGAACTCGGCCGCGGCGAGTGCCGCAGCACGAGCCCAGGTGGGTCCCGACGCGACGGCCGCGAGCGCGATCGCGGCAGGGAAGACCACGGCGCCCGCGGCAATGAGGCGGCCCGCGCCGATCCACCGGGTGAGCGGAGCCGCGGCCACCGCGCCCAGCAAGCCACCGGTGGCGCCGATCCCGAAGGCGAGACCGATCGTCCCGGCCGACAGTTCCAGGTTCCGGCTGGCGAACAGCACCAGCAGGGCCGACCCGATGAGGTTGAAGAAGTTCACCGTGGTGGCGCAGCCCAGGCTCGCTCTCAGGTACGGGTGCCGCATTACGTACCCCATCCCGGCTTGTGCCCGGCGCAGCAGGGACTCGGTGACCGGTTCCGGCTCGCCGGCGGTCGTCCTCAACCGGCTGATCTGCAGGGCCGAGAACAGGAACGAGAGGGCGTCGGTCACGACCGCCACCGGAGCGGTCAGCCACTGGACGAGCAGGCCGCCGACTGCCGGTCCACCCATGAAGGAGATCGACCGCGTCGCCGAGAGCTTGCTGTTGGCTTCCAGGAAGTCGTCCCGCGACACCAGCCGCACGAAGAACGAGGCATACGCGGTGTTGAACACCACGTGCGCCGTGCCGGCCAGGATCGCGATCGCGTAGAGCTGGCCGAGAGTCAGCACGTCGAGCCAGTACGCGGCGGGCAGCGAAAGCAGCACCACGGTCCGGCTGAGATCGGCTGCGATCATCAGCGGACGCTTGTCCCTGTGCTGGTCCACCCAGGTGCCGATGAACAGCGAAGCCAGGTTGGGCAGCCAGACCGCCGCGGTCAGCAGGCCGACCTCGGTCGGCGAGGCGTTCAGCAGGGTGACTGCGATCAGCGGTAGCGCAAGCTCACTGATCCGGTCGCCGAACTCCGAGACGGTCTGCGCGGACCAGAACGTCCGGAACTGCCGGTCACGCCACAGACCGGTCGGAGCCAGCGTCGTCATCAGTCCGCCTGTTCCGGGAGCACGAACCGGATGAACCGGACACCGCGCGCGTCCGGCGGGGCGCCTTGATCGCCTCGCTGGACGTACGGTGCGAGCACTTCCTCGATGGCGTCCTCGATCTGGCGGGCTTCCTCGACGGTGACGAGGACGCGCGTGTTCGCCGACCCCGCCTCGCGGGCCCACTCCGCATCGAGCGTCGGCTCCACGTCGGACAGCCACTGGTGGGCGGTATCCATCGCCTGGGTCATCAGTTCGGCGCGGAGCAGCCGGGCGGCCTCCATGCCGTCCGGCGTGTCGGGCATCTCGAACCGGAAGCCGCGCGACACCGCTCGCCACCAGCGCTGTCGCCGGTCACTGCCGCCGTCCGGGGGAGGTCCGTCGCTCACGAGTCCGAACGAGCTGAGATGCCGCAGGTGCCAGCTGGTCACCGACGGGGAGGCGCCGACGTGCGGCGACAACTGCGTGGCGGTGGCCGGTCCATGCCGCTGCAGGTAGCTCAGCGCGGCGAGCCGGACCGGGTGGGCGAGCGCCCGCATCGCCTGGGGGTCGGTGATCTCGAAGTCGCCGTACGGATTCTTGAGAGACATCTTTCGAGAGTACTCTCTCAGATCTTCGGTTGTACACGGCCAGGCACTCACGACGAGCTGCGGGCCGGTTACGCCCGGCTTCAACGACAGGGTCAGGCGGTCGGGAGCACTCGGCGCCAGACGTCAATGACGAGGGTCGGCTGCATGCCGACGGACTCGTAGAGGTCCAGGGCGGGTGTCGGGTTGTTCGTGTCCACGTGCAGGATCGTGCCGCTGCGCCCTGCTGCTGCATCGAGCGCGAAGGCGTCCCGCAGCAGGAACTTGGCGAGTCCGCGGCCCCGCGCCTGCTCCAGCACGCCGAGCCAACCGATGTAGCCGCAGTTCTCGTCGGGAACGAACTCGTCGCTGCACTCGCGGACCGCGACCGCCCGGCCGCCGACCTCGAGCAGGGTCAGCTGGGACCAGTCGAAGGTGGACCGCGTCTCGCGCGCCTCGTGCCACTCGTCGTACGGGCGAGCGACGAACCCGAACTGGCCGCGGAAGCACTCGTTCACCAGTGCATGTGCGCTCCTGCGAGTCGTATCGTCCAGGGCACCTCGGCGAACTGCCACGCCCGCGGGATGTTCCGGCGGGGCTACCGGCCCTTCGTGATCGATCTGCATCCGGTGGTACGTCGTGCTGGCCGTGAAGCCACGTTCCGCCAGTAGGTCACGCAGGGCCTCGTCGTTGCGGTAGAGGTTGGCGTCCACGGTGATCTCGGCGTGGCCGTTCTCCCGGCCCAGCTCGAGCGCGCGATGCACCGTCTGGTCGACGAGCCAGCCGGTGACCGCGTGGTCCAGGCTGACCACGTCGATGTCGATCGCCTCGCGGTTGCCCTTGCCGAAGGTGGTTCCGTAGGCGACCGTACGGCCGTCGGCGGCGAGTACGAGCCGGCCGTCGGCCTTGCGGTCGAAGCCGGGCTCGTCCAGGTCGTCGACGATGTGGTCCAGCGTGCAGTCGGCGAATCCCACCGCCGCGGTGTTGTAGGCCGAGACCAGTTCGTAGATCGCCTCCGCGTCACTGAGCTCGGGCGGCCGGACGGTGTAGCCATCGGGCAGTACGGCGGTGGTCTGCATGACCACATGGTGGAAGACCACCGCCGTACTGTCGAACGCTTTAGCAGGCCTTGACCCACTCACCGCACTCATCGGCCTGAGCCGTGCGGGCGGTGGACGGTTTGATCGCTGCGACGGTGCCCTGCTCGGTCCACGAGGCCAGCGTCACGCCGACGGCATCCTCCACCGAGCGGGGGCTG
Source organism: Kribbella sp. (assembly GCA_035759015.1). GTDB lineage: Bacteria > Actinomycetota > Actinomycetes > Propionibacteriales > Kribbellaceae > Kribbella. Next base: position 12,349 of record DASTVQ010000039.1, on the reverse strand, counting down.
ACGAGGTAGTTGTTGCTGATCATCGAGAAGACCAGCTTGCGGCCGTCCTTGTCGGTGACGTAGCCCGACAGCGCGGTGACACCGGTCAGCGACCCTGTCTTGCCGTGCAGGTTGTTCGCGGCCGGGGTGTTACGCATCCGGCTCCGCAGGGTTCCGCCGACGAACCGGTCCGGGTTTCCCGCGATCGGCAGCGCGTCGTACCACTGCTGGTACCAGGGCTCCTGCTGTGCCGCGATCAGGATGTCGGTCACGCTGTCCGCGGTCACGTTCACCTTCCGGGACAGGCCGGAGCCGTCGGAGAGCCTGATGGCCGACACATCCACGCCGACGCTCTTGGCGTAGGCCGTCGCGACGGCGAGGCCCGCGGACCAGGTGCCGCCACTACCGGCTTCTGCACCCATCGTCTTGACCAGGGCCTCGGCGTGCATGTTGTTGGAGAGCTTCAGGAACGGGTTCATCAGCTCGCCGACCGTCATCGACTCGTCCCTCGCCAGCCGGCGGGCGTCTGCGACCGGTGCGGCTGCGGTGCGGATCTGCCCGTCCACCTCGACGCCTTCGGCCGCAAGGGCACGCCGGAAGACGTCTGCGGCGTACGAGGTCGGCTCCCAGACGGTCACCCACTCCTGGCTGACCGTGTCGTCTGCAGGCACCGACCCGGTGACGCGGACGACGTTCGTGCCGTGGTCCCGCTCGATGCTGATCGTGTTGGCCGAACCCGCCGGGCCGGTCTTGGCGGTGTTGACGAGAGTGATCACGTCGTTGGCCGGCACCAGGGTGAGCTTCGCCGGCGCGCCGACCGCGGCTCCGGGCCCGCTCTCGACGATCGCCGTACCGGAGTCGTAGTCGGTGTTCGGCGCGAGGGTGAGCGCCGAGGTCTGCGCCGAGTAGTAGAACGGCTCGTCGTCCCAGGACCAGGTGTCGCCGAGCCGAACCTTGTCGAAGTAGGTGTCGTCGGCAACCAAGTCGCCGTCGACCCTGCGGATCCCGGACTTCGCGACCTCCTTGGCCAGCGCCACGTAGTCGGACTCGAGCGCGGTCGGGTCGCCGTACCCCTTGAGGTAGAGGTCACCCCGCAGCTTCCCGGCCAGCACCGGCGCGGTCGCCAGTACGTCGGTGTGGAAGCGGAAATCCGGGCCGAGCGTGTGCATGGCGGCGGTGGAGGTGAACAACTTGGTGTTCGACGCCGGCAGCAGGCGGGTCGAGCCGTTGCGGTCGTACAGGGTCTCGCCGGTGGTCGCGTCGCGCACCAGCAGGCCGACCTGCGAACCCTGGAAGCGCGAATCGGCGAGCAGGCTGTCAAGCTGCTGCTGCAAGGGCGTCGCCTGCACGACCTGCGGGGCGGGGGCCGGAGCACCGGTCGCCTGGGTGAGGAGCCCGGCCGTCGCGGCGACGGTCGCGGCGGCGGCGACCAGCCCTCGGGACGAGCGGAACACGCTCGGTGAGAATTTCACGGACACTCCTAGTTGTCGGGCGGAATCCAACACCACGGAGTCTCTATCCCGCACCCCGTCGCGGTCCAGCGGTCGACCCACCTCGCTTCGTCTCGCGGTGACCTGGTTCGCGCTCTGACGACCGCGCTTCCGCAGCACCGGGTACGAACGCGGGACGGCCGCCGGCCCCACGGGGCGGCGTACGCTCGGGTCGACATGGGGATCGGGGAGGGGCGGTCATGGGTCTCGCATCGTTGTTCCGGAAGGCGGCCGACGAGGCCGCGGGGTACCGGGCGTCGCTCGGTGAGCGGCGCGTGGGGGCGGCGAAGACACAGGCCGAGGTACGGGCGGACTTCCGCCGACCACTGCCGGACACGGGCCGGCCTGCCGAGGAAGTCATCGACGACCTGATCGACGCGGCCGAGGGCGGGCTGATCGCGAGCGCGGGTCCGAGGTACTTCGGCTTCGTCGTGGGTGGTGCGCTCCCTGCGGCGACAGCGGCGGAGATGCTGGTCGCCGGTTGGGACCAGAACGTCTGGAACGCCGTCCTCTCACCTGCCGCCGCGGCGGCGGAGGAAGCCGTCGCGCCATGGCTCAAGGATCTGCTCGGTCTCCCGGCGGAGGCCTCGATGGGGTTCACCACTGGAGCGCAGGCGGCCAACATCGTCGGCCTGGCCGCGGCCCGGCACCATGTGCTGGCGAAAGCGGGCTGGGATGTGGAGCGCAACGGCCTGCCTGGCGCGCCTCGGGTGCAGATCCTCGCCGGTGAAGAGCGGCATGCCACCATCGATCGCGCGCTGCGCTTGCTCGGTTTCGGGTCGGACTGCCTCGAGCCGGTCCCGGCCGGTGCCAACGGCGTGCTCGACGTGGGCGACCTGCGCCGGCGGCTGGCGGATCGCGAGGCAGGACCGCTGATCGTCTGCCTGCAGGCCGGCAACGTGAACACGGGCGCGAGCGATCCCCTCCGAGAGGTCTGCGAGCTCGTCCATCAGTACGAAGGCTGGGTGCACGTGGACGGCGCCTTCGGGTTGTGGGCCGCTGCCAGTCCTTCCACCCGGGCACAGGTCGACGGGATCGAACTGGCGGACTCATGGGGCTGCGACGGGCACAAGTGGCTCAACCTGCCCTACGACAACGGCTTCGTGTTCTGCGCACATCCCGACTCGCATGCCGCCGCGCTGACCTACAGCGCGTCGTACCTGGTGCGAGCCGCTGAGCGGGACCCGGGCGACTATGCGCTCGAGTCGTCACGTCGGAGCCGGGGTATGGCGGCCTGGGCCGGGCTGCAGGAACTGGGGCGCGACGGGGTCCGGGAGGTTGTCGATCGGTGCTGCGCGCTGGCCCGGCGATTCGCCGACCAGCTTGGTGCGGCGGGCTGCGAGATCGGCAACGAGGTGGTGCTCAACCAGGTGCTCGTCTCCTTCGGGGACGACGACGAGACCGACCGGGTGATCGCCGAGGTGCAGCAAGGTGGCGTCTGCTGGATGGGTGGCACCACCTGGCGGGGCCGGCGGTACATGCGCGTTTCGGTCTCGAACCACCTGACGACCGAGGCGGACGTGGACCGCAGCGTGCAGGCCATCCTTGCGAGCGTGGCGCCTGCTGGGTGAACGGTACCTGGGCGCGTCCGGTGGGTGGCATGACGCCGCGAGCGCTGGTTCGCGCCTCGTAGGCTCGGGTCAGCACAACGTATCGACGGGAAGTTATGTCCAAGCCACCGAAGCCGGTCGCCGGTGACCAGCCGCGGCGCCGGTCGCCGATCTGGATCGACCTCAGCCGGACCACGACCGGCCTGCGGTCGATGCTGACCGGCGGCCTGGCATCCCTGGTCTCGCTGTTCATCACGTTCTGGATGCTGCCGCAGATCAGCAGCGACGGGTCCCTTCCGGTGTTCCGGCTGGCGATCCTGCTGGCGGTGATCGGCCTGCTGATGCGTTGGCTGCTGGCCGGGATCGCCGTGCTGATCGGTTCCGTGGGTGTACTGGTCGGTGGGTTGCTGTCCCAGTTCGGGGTGGTCTATGTCGGGGTCACGCTCGACCCGGGCGTGAATCTGCACGGCGGGGTGGGAGCGCCGCTGCTGGTGTCTGTCGTGATGTCGTCGGTCAGTGTCCTGGTCGGCTGGTTGGCCTACGCCGGCAGTGACGACGCCTACGTGGCGGAGGTGATGCGCGGCGTGCGGCGCAAGGCCCAACGGATCGAGCCCGCACCACGGACCGGCATGCTTGTCATCCAGCTCGACGGCCTGTCCGCACCGCTGCTCGACTGGATGGTGATGTCGGGGAACCTGCCGCACCTCGGCCGGTGGATCCGCGACGGCAGCCACGCGATGGTCGGCTGGCACACCGGCGTCCCGGCTACCACCCCGGCCAGCCAGGCGGGCATCCTGCACCACGGCTCCGGCTACATCCCGGCCTTCCGCTGGTACGAGAAGGAGACCGGCCGGGTGATGGTGACGAACCGGGGCCGGGACGCGGCCGAGATCGAGGCCCGGATGTCCACCGGTCGTGGTCTGCTCGCGGACGGTGGCGTCAGCATCAGCAACCACTGGTCCGGTGACGCGCCGACCTCCCTGCTGGTGTTCAGCCGGGCCGCGCTGCCGACCGGGCGGAGCCGCGGTTACGTGCGGTTCTTCTCCAGCCCCCAGGGCGCCGCGCGGGGTCTGGTGCTGTGCGTCGGCGAGATGATGAAAGAGCTTCACCAGGCCCGTCGGCAGCGCCGCCGCAACGTCGTCCCACGGGTCAAGCGCGGCGGTTCCTACATCTTCCTGCGGGCCGTCTCGAACGTGTTGCTCCGCGACCTGAACGTCTCGCTGATCACCGACCAGCTGGTGAACGGCGCCCCGGTGGTCTACTGCGACTTCGTCGATTACGACGAGGTGGCCCACCACGCCGGACCGACCCGGGCCGAGTCCTTGCAGACACTCGAGGGGCTGGACCGGGTGCTCGGCGCGCTCGAGCGGATCATCGACCTGCTGCCTCACTCCTACGAGATCGTGGTGCTGTCCGACCATGGCCAGAGCCAGGGCTCGACCTTCCTGCAGCGGCACGGCCGGACCCTGACCGAGGTGGTCGACGGACTGGTCGACAGCACCACCGAGGCGGTCGCGGCGACGGCCCGGTCCGAGGACTGGGGACCGGTCAACGCCTTCCTGACCGAGCTGAGCCTGCGCCGCAGCGTGACGGGCTCCATGACCCGCAGGGCGCTGCGTGGCAACGCGCCCCGCGGTCAGGTCGAGCTCGGTCCCGCCGCCTGCGAACCCCCGGAGGGCACCGACGGGCAGATGGTGGTCACCGCGTCGGGGAACCTGGCCCTGCTCTACCTCGCGAACATGCCGGGCCGGGTGCCGCTGGAGGAGATCGAGGCGCTGCACCCGCGGCTGGTGCCCGGACTGGCCACTCATCCGGGAATCGGCTTCGTCGTGGTGGACTCGCTGGCGGAGGGACCGGTGGCGATCGGCCGGGCCGGAGTCCATGTGCTGCGCTCCGGCCGGGTGGAAGGCGTCGACCCGCTCGCGCCGTACGGGCCGTTCGCGGTGGAGTCGATGCTGCGCCACGCCGAGATCCCGCACAACGGCGACATCGTGGTGGTGAGCCGGCTGTACGAGGACACCCATGAGGTGGCGGCGTTCGAGGAGCTGGTCGGGTGCCACGGCGGTATCGGTGGCTGGCAGACCCAGGCGGTGCTGGTGCACCCGCGGCGCTGGGTCGTCGACGAGCCGCCCGTAGGCTCCGACGCGGTGCACAACCTGCTCGTCGGCTGGCTGGAGGAGCTCGGCCAGCGCGAGCCGTCCGCCGTGTCCGAACCGGTGGTGGAACGTGTCGCCACGTCCTCGGACGCAAGCGTGGGGCGGGAGGCCTGAAGGCGTGCGGATCACCTGGTGGGGCCACAGCACGACCACCATCGAGGACAACGGAACCCGGCTCCTGACCGACCCCGTGCTCACGTCCCGGATCGCCCACCTGCGCCGGCGCCGCGGACCGACGCCGACCGCCTCGGCCGCGGACTGCGACGCCGTCTTGATCTCCCACCTGCACGCCGACCACCTGCATCTCACCTCGCTGCCCCTGGTCGCGCCCGAGGCTGCCCTCGTCGTACCCCAAGGTGCCGCCCGGCTGATCCAGCAGAACTGTGGCGCCAACCTCGCCGACCGCTGCATCGAGGTTGCCCCGGGCCACCAGATCCGGATCGGCGGCCTCGACGTCACGGCCGTGACCGCCGCGCACGACGGCCGCCGGCTGCCCTGGTCGCCGTACAGCGCGCCGGCGCTCGGCTTCCGTGTCGACAGTTCGGTGAGCGTCTGGTTCGCCGGCGACACCGACCTGTACGACGACCTGGCCGCGGAGGCGGGGCCGGTGGACCTGGCGCTGGTTCCGGTCGGCGGCTGGGGGCCGTCGCTCGGTCCGGGCCACCTCGACCCGCCCCGTGCGGCCGAGGCGGTCCGCCGGGTCGACGCGCGGGCCGCCATCCCGGTGCACTTCGGTACGTTCTGGCCGATCGGGATGGACTGGCTGAAGCCGGAGCTGTTCCTGCCACCGGGTGAGCAGTTCCGGGCGGCGATGACCGACACGAGTCCGCAGGTGCAGGTAGAGCTTCTGGGGCCCGGGGAATCCACTGAGGTGGTGCGCCGATGACGGGGGACGTCCGGTTCGACTGGTGGTACCTGGTCGCGCTCACGGGCGCGGTCCTGGTCGGCGCGGTGCTGCCGGTGCTGCCGACTGGCGCGGCGGTGTCCGCCGGCGCGGTGCTCGCCTCGCACCACGAACCCATCGGCTTGGTCGGCGTCCTGATCGCAGGTGCGGGTGGGGCGTATGTCGGTGATCTGGTCGTGTACGCCGGTTGCCGCGCGGGTGGCGAGCGACTGGCCCGGCGGGTGGGCTGGCTGGGCGAGAACGGCTCGCTGGAGGCGCTGCGGCTCCGGCTCGCCGAGCACGAGACTACGGTCCTGCTCAGCTCGCGGTTGATCCCGGGCGGCCGGGTGCCGGTGCTGCTCGCGGCGGGCCTGGCGGGGTATCCCTGGCAACGGTTCGCCGTCGTGGATCTGACCGCCTCGACGCTGTGGGCCGGCGTCTACATGGCCATCGGGCTGCTCGGGTACGCCCTCTTCGACGAGGTGTGGGAGGGAGTCGTGGCGGCGATGGGGCTGGTCGTGCTGGCCACGCTCGTCAGCAGCCTCGTCCGCTCGTGGCGCAAGAAGGCGTCAGACCCGAAATGAGGTGGCGCGGAGACGCTCGACCGGCTCCGCCTCGCCCGACAGCTCGACCTTGGCGACCGTCCCGCGACCGAAGCAGAACAGCACCAGCTCGGCCGGCTCCCCGCAGACCGTCACCGATCCCTCGGCGGTGGGCTTGCGCGCGACCGACTCGATCCCGTCGGGGCGCCGGAGGATGATCCCGGTGGGCGCCTTCCTGGTCAGACCCTTGGCGCTGAGCCGAAGCTGCCGCCACAGACCTTCCTGCTGCTCGGTCGGCAGCTGCCGCGGGTCGGCGTCGGGGTCGACCCGGCGGACGTCCTCGTGGTGGACGAAGTACTCGCTGACGTTCAGCTGCGGCCCGAGCTTGGGGAACGAGTAGATCGAGGCCTTCGGCGGCCCGTGGCGAACCTTGTCCACGATCTCGGTGAAGCTGTAGCGCGCCTTGGCCCGCTCCATCCGCCGTTCGGTGGTCTCCGACAGGGCGGGGATCATTAGGCCGGGCCCGGCCAGCGGATCGGACTCCCGGACCCACAGGTGCACCGCCAGGTCGTGGGTCGTCCAGCCCTCGCACAGCGTCGGCCGGTCCGGGCCGACCCGGTCGAGGAGGTCACACAGAGCAAGTCGTTCCACCCGGCTGTAGTCGGTCACAACTCGATCGTAGTTGTCGGTGGGCCGTGTCAGAATGACGTCGTTGTCAGCCACGTGGCTGCCGACGCCCCTGACGCCTCGCTAAGGATTCTTCGTGCCGCTGCCCACCGTCCCGAGCAAAGGGAGCGTGACCCGGCGCGGGTTCGCGGTCCTGCGCGTCGCCATCTACGAGGAGCCGTTCGTCTTCGCCTTCTCCGTGGTCGCCAGCATGTTGTACGGCGCCATGACGGTGGCCGACGGCTGGGCCCTCGGCTGGGCGACGGACCACGTGATCCGGCCGGCGCTGGAGCGCGGCGACACCACCTTCGGCGCGATCGCGGCGCTCGTCTCGCTGTTCCTGGGGATCGCGATCCTGCGGGCCATCGGCGTGGTCGGCCGCCGCGTCGGTGCCGGCGTGATGCAGTTCCGCCTGCAGGCGACCTACCGGCGGCGCGTCACCCGGCAGTACCTGACCCTTCCGCTGGAGTGGCACCACCGGCACCCGACCGGCCAGCTGCTGTCCAACGCGAACGCGGACGTGGAGTCGACCTGGTACCCGATCGCCCCGCTGCCGATGGCCGTCGGGGTGATCGCCATGCTCGTCTTCGCCACCGTGGCGATGTTCGCCGCCGATCCGTGGCTCGCCCTCGTGGGTTGCCTGGTCTTCCCGCTGGTGTTCGTCGCGAACGTGGTCTTCCAGCGCACCCTCCAGCCGCTGGCCACCCGGGCGCAGCAGCTCCGCGCGGACGTGTCCGAGGTCGCGCACGAGTCGTTCGACGGGGCCCTGGTGGTGAAGACGCTGGGCCGGGAGGCGGCCGAGACCGAGCGGTTCACCGCTCCGACGTACATGCTGCGCGACGCCAACATCGCGGTGAACAGGGCCCGCGGCGCTTTCGATCCCGTGATCGAGGGTCTGCCCCGGATCGGGGTGCTCGCGGTTCTGCTGGTCGGCGTCGGGCGGGTCCGGTCCGGTGCCGCCGATGCCGGTGACGTGGTCCAGGTGGCCTTCCTGTTCACGCTGATCGGCTTCCCGATCCGCGCGCTCGGCTGGGTCCTGGGGGAGCTGCCGCGCTCTGTCGTCGGCTGGGACCGCGTGCAGCGCGTCCTCACCGCCAGCGGCGGCATGGAGTACGGCGAGGAGGCGCTCGTGAGCACCGGCGCCGCCCGCCTCGACGTCGAGGCGGTCCGCTTCGGGTATCTGCCGGATCGTGACGTGCTCGCCGGGGTCGACTTCGGCATCGAGCCGGGCCGGACCGTGGCCGTCGTCGGCCCGACCGGTTCGGGGAAGTCGACCTTGACCACGCTGCTGACCCGGCTGGTCGATCCGGAGGAGGGCTCGATCAAGGTCGACGGGGTGGATCTGCGCTCCCTGGCCAAGGGCGAGCTGGCCGGCTCGGTCGCGCTGGTCGCCCAGACGGCCTTCCTGTTCGACGACACCGTCCGCGGCAACATCACGCTCGGCGGCGACTATGGCGACGAGGACGTCTGGGACGCCCTCCGGATCGCTCAGGGCGACGGCTTCGTCAAGGCACTCCCGAACGGTCTCGACACCAGGGTCGGCGAGCGGGGTACGACGCTGTCCGGCGGCCAGCGCCAGCGGATCTCCCTCGCGCGGGCTCTCGTCCGTCGCCCCCGGCTGCTGATCCTCGACGACGCCACCAGTGCGGTCGACCCCCAGGTGGAGGCCCGCATCCTGGCCGGTCTGCGCAGCCAGGTGCAGGGCTCTGCGGCCGAGACGACCGTGCTGGTGATCGCGTACCGCAAGGCCACGATCGCCCTCGCCGACGAGGTGCTGTTCCTGGACGAGGGCCGGGTCGCGGACCACGGCCCGCACGCGGTGCTGCAGCAACGCTCGGCGGCCTACCGGGATCTGGTCGACGCCTACGAGAAGGACGCCGCCCGGCGCGATGAGGAGGCCGAGCTGGAGGCCGAGCTCGACGCCGCCCTGGACGACCTCGACGCCACGAGAGGAGCCTCCGCATGAGCACCGCCGCGCACGAGACCAGCCGGGTCGACCACGGCGACGACGCCGGCGGCCTGGAGACCTTGCGGCAGGGCCTCCGCATCTCGCCGGAGCTCGCCAGCGGTTGGTGGATCACCGGACTCCTGGCCCTGACGATGACGGCCGGGCGGATCGTCGTACCGATCGCCGTTCAGCAGACGATCGACAAGGGCCTGACCGGACCCGGTGGGCCCGACATGTCGTTCGTGGCCTGGATGTGTCTGGCGTGTGTGGGGGCCGTCCTGGTGACCGGCTTCGCGTCGTACCTGACGACCGTGCGGCTGGCGACCAACTCCGAGCGCGGTCTGGCGACGATGCGGATCAAGGCCTTCCGGCATGTGCACGACCTGCCGGTGCTGACCCAGAGCACCGAGCGCAGGGGCGCGCTCGTCAGCCGGGTGACGTCCGACGTGGACACGGTCTCGCAGTTCCTCCAGTTCGGCGGGTTCATCTTCCTGGTCAGCATCGGGCAGATGCTGCTGGCCACCGTGGTCATGTTCGTCTACTCCTGGCAGCTCGCCCTGGTGGTGCTGATCTGCTTCATCCCGCTGTTCGCCAGCCTGCGCTCCCTGCAGCGGCGGATGTCGGCGGCGTACGGCGTGGTCCGCGCCAAGGTGGGCGAGATGCTGTCCGCGATCGCCGAGCCGGTCGTCGGCGCCCAGGTGGTCCGCGCGTATGCGATCGAGCAGCGCACCCAGCAACGCATCGACGCCTCGATCGACGACTACCGGCGGACGGCCACGAGGGCGCAGACCCTGACCGGTGTCACCTTCTCCATCGGTGGTCTGGCCGCCGGTCTCGCCAACGCCGGGGTGCTGGCGGTCGGCGTGCTGCTCGGCGTCGCCGGGGACATCTCGCTGGGCCGGATCCTGGCCTTCATGTTCCTGGTCGCGCTCTTCTCCGACCCGGTGCAGATCGCGACGCAGGTGCTCACCGACGCGCAGAGCGCCTTCGCCGGCTGGCGTCGGGTCCTCGGCGTCATCGCGACCCCCGCCGACGTCGTCGACCCGGGCGAGGACGGCGTCACGCAGGCCCGCGGTCCCGTGACCGTGGAGTTCGCCAGGGTGGACTTCGCCTACCCCGACGGCGACCTGGTGCTGCGGGAGGTCGACGTCCGGATCGAGCCGCACCGACGCGTCGCCGTTGTGGGCGAGACGGGCTCGGGCAAGACGACCTTCGCCAAGCTGCTGACCCGTCTGATGGACCCGACCACCGGCTCTGTCCGGCTGGACGGCGTCGACGCCCGCGAGATCGCCTTCGCCTCGCTGCGGGAGCGGGTCGTGATGGTCCCGCAGGACGGATACCTCTTCGACTCCTCGCTGGCCGAGAACGTCCGCTTCGGCCGGCCCGACGTGACCGACGAGCAGCTCCTCGCGGCCTTCGCCGACCTGGGCCTGTCCGACTGGCTCGAATCGCTGCCGGACGGCCTGAGCTCGCCCCTCGGCCAGCGCGGCGAATCACTGTCCGCGGGCGAACGTCAGCTGGTGGCCCTGGTCCGGGCGAACATCGCCGACCCGGACCTGCTGGTCCTGGACGAAGCGACCTCCGCCGTCGACCCGGGCACCGAGGTCCGGGTGAACGCCGCCCTCGAGCGCCTGATGGCCGGCCGTACGTCGGTGACGATCGCCCACCGGCTGTCCACCGCCGAGGCAGCCGACGAGGTCCTGGTCTTCGACGACGGCCGCATCGTCGAGCGAGGCCCGCACGCGAAACTGGTCGGCGCGGGTGGCGTCTACACCCGCCTCCACGCCAGCTGGATCGCCCATCGCGCAGCCCTCTGAACCATCAGCCCCCTACGCGCCGCCCAGCTGGGGCGTCAGGGCGTGGCATTGCGGGAGCGTGAGGCGTCGGCCTGGCGGCCCCCTGGAGCACGCGAGGCGTCGACGTCGGCTTCCTGGAGCGTGAGGTGTCGGCGTGTGGGCTACTGGTGCGTCGCCGGTGGGCGAGGCGTCGACGTCGGCTTCCTGGAGCGTGAGGTGTTGGCGTGTGGGCTCCTGGTGCGTCGCCGGTGGGCGAGGCGTCGACGTCGGGCTTCCTGGAGCGTGAGGTGTCAGCGTGTGGGCTCCTGGTGCGCGAGGTGTCGGCATGTGGGCTCCCGGTGCGCGAGGCGCCGGCATGTGGCTGCCCGGTGCGCGAGGCGCCGGCATATGGCCCCCGGTGCGCGAGGCGTCGGTGCGTGGGCTGCTGGAGCGCGAGGCGTCAAGGTGCGGGCCCCCTGGAGCGGGAGGCGCCGACGCGGCCCGGGATGGCAGAGCCTTCACGGTGAGCCGATGGTGATCGGCTGGAGTTGATGGGTGTAGCGGAAATCGTGCCGGAGCGTGTCCGTCCGGGAGCAGGTCGGAGCGAATCCGCAGTCGCCTGGTGCTCGGTTGCAGGAATCCCTCCGCAGAGCGTTTGCGGTGGCAGCGAAGGGGCACGGGACGCGTTCACCGCAATCGATGCGAGGAGTAGCAGTGCTTACCCTGACAGAGAATGCAACCTTGGTGATCAAGAGCATCACGAGCGTCGATGGCGCTCCGGAGGGGGCCGGCGTCCGGATCTCCCAGGACAACCCGGCCAACCCGGCCCTGGCGGTGACGACGACGGAGTCTCCTTACCCGGGTGACCAGGTCATCGAAGAGAGCGGAGCCCGGGTCTTCCTCGAGCCGACCGCCGCCGACACCCTCGACGACAAGGTCCTCGACGCGGCCGTCGACGAGAAGGGCGGCGTCGAGTTCCTCCTGGTGCCCCAGCCCGGCGCCGGCCGCGAGAACGGTTCCGCGCCCACCGCGTAACCCACCGTCGTGCGGGACCGGGCGCGGCTCGACCACCTCCCAGCGCCCGGCCCCGCCACCCGCCAATTCCGCCCCACACTTCGCCCCGCGGGCATTCCGCCCCACACTCCGCGCGCCCCGCACTTCGCCCCGCGGGCATTCCGCCCCACACTCCGCGCGCCCCGCACGCGCCGCGCGTTCCTCACGCTTCGCGCTGAGCGTTCCGCCTCAGGCTTCGCGCTGCGCGTTCCGCCTCAGGCTTCGCGCTGCGCGTTCCGCCTCACGCTTCGCCCCCCGCGCGTTCCGCCACACACTTCGCCCCCTCGCGTCACTTGCGGCCGCCCGG